>CANQBX010000025.1 GCA_947589095.1 uncultured Lachnospiraceae bacterium | reverse complement strand
ATATCCTTTCCTGCAACACTAACGGCAACTTTTTTGCCGGGGTCTTTAGAAGTGGAAGTTAACTTTTCACTTCACTAAAATTTTTCCTGCATTGCATTTTACAGGGCTTTTTGCTAGAATAGAACAAGATTCGGAGCGGGAGGCGTTTTCGATGAAGGATAAATGGAATTTCGGCGGAAGATTTGCTAACAGCGATTGGATGCACTATCTGCGTTTTGCGGCGGTTCCGCTGATCGCGGTGCTGTTGATCGCTGTGATCCTAAGCATGGATAAGGGAGGGGAAGACGGCGGTAAGACGGCGCAGGGAACGCAGACCGCAATGGCCGGGAATGGGACGGACGGCATAGAAGAGCAGACGCCGGACGGCGAAAGCGGCGGCCCCGGCAGTGATTTGAATGCGGATAACGCTCCTGCAGACGGCGAAGGAGCGGCGGATGCCGGAGAGACGGAGGATGCCGAAGGATCTGCGAACAGTGGAGAACCGGCGGATACCGAAGGACCGGCAAATAGCGGAGAACCGGCGGAAGAAACGGGCGGCCCGGCCGGTCAGAGATACGCGGATATCGACATTTCCGGATATACACTGAAAAAGGATGAGGTTCCGGAGCTTCTGGCCCTTGTGAGAACCTACTGTCAGGCGAAGGAGGACTGCGATCCGGAGCTTCTGGCCAGATTATTCGGAAAGAGCGGACTGACCGGGGAGGAGATCGCGGCGGAGAAGGAACGGATGGAACTGGTAAAGGCCAGCGTTAAGCGGTACGAGAACATTTCCTGCTATACGATCGAAGGACCGGAGCCGGATTCTTATGTGGCTTTTCCGTACTTCGAGCTTCAGTACCGCGGGGCGGAGACGCGGATGCCGCAGCTTGCCTGGGTCTATGTAACGAAGACGGAAGACGGGAGCTTCATTATGAATGAAGAAGTCAGTGAAGATGTGGCGGCGTATATCGCCCGGATCGGCGAGAAGGAAGAGGTAGCCGGTCTCCGGGCGCAGGTGGCGGACGCGCAGGCGGCTGCCGTAGCGTCGGACGAGAAGCTCAGAAGTATTTACAGCGGCGAGTCGGAGGTTGTGATCGGAAGCTGAGATACCGGGCTGCGGCAGGGGCAGGGCGCGGATTCCGGCAGACAGAGCAGGCAGGGCCGTACGGCCGGATCGCGGCGGCCGGGCCGAACAGGATGGAGAGAGGCATGAACGTATCGGATTTTTATTTTGAACTTCCACAGGAGCTGATCGCCCAGGACCCGCTTGAGGATCGGTCGGCGTCGCGGCTTCTGGTACTTAATAGAACGACCGGACAGGTCTGTCACCGCCATTTCCGGGACATAATGGAATATTTAAGACCTGGCGACTGCCTGGTCATCAACGACACGAAAGTGATCCCGGCCCGGCTTTACGGCGCGAAGGCGGACACCCAGGCGAAGATCGAGGTGCTTCTGCTGAAACGCAGGGAGAACGACGTGTGGGAGACCCTGGTAAAACCGGGGAGAAAGGCGCGGCCGGGAACGGAGATCATTTTCGGGGACGGTCTTCTTAAGGGACGCGTGCTGGACGTGGTGGACGAGGGAAACCGGCTGATCCGTTTTACCTATGAGGGAATTTTCGAGGAGATCCTGGACCGGCTGGGACAGATGCCTCTGCCGCCTTATATCACCCACCAGCTGAAGGACAAGGACCGCTACCAGACGGTGTACGCCGTCCATGAGGGTTCGGCTGCCGCGCCTACGGCGGGACTTCATTTTACGAAGGAGCTGCTGGCGCAGATCGAGGGGATGGGTGTGAAGATCGCCCGTGTGACCCTGCATGTAGGGTTGGGAACCTTCCGGCCGGTGAAGGTGGAGAACGTGCTCGACCATCATATGCATTCGGAATTCTATATGGTGGACGAGGAAGCGGCGAGGAAGGTCAATGAGACGAAGGCGGCCGGCGGCCGCGTGATCTGCGTGGGGACCACCAGCTGCCGCACCATCGAGTCGGCGGCGGGAGAGGACGGGCTTCTGAAAGCGGGAAGCGGGTGGACGGAAATCTTTATCTATCCGGGATATCGGTTCAAGCTTCTGGACGGACTGATCACCAACTTCCATCTGCCGGAATCGACGCTGGTGATGCTGGTGTCGGCGCTGGCCGGACGCGAGCATGTGCTGGCGGCGTACGAGGAGGCAATCCGGGAGCGGTACAGATTTTTTTCATTTGGCGACGCGATGCTGATCCTGGATGGGACCGGCGGATCGATACCCGGGAAACCGGAATGAAGAGAGGCAGATTTTGGAAGAGATTCGTCTGAACAAATTTTTAAGTGAAATGGGCGTCTGCTCCCGGAGAGAGGCAGACCGGCTGATCGAGGCGGGAAAGGTGCTGGTGGACGGGCAGAAGGCGTCTGCCGGCATGAAGGTGACCGCTGCGCAGCAGGTGGTATGCGACGGGAAACCGGTGGGAGGGCAGCGGGAATCGGGTGCCCGGCCGAAGCCGGTCCTTCTGGCGGTCAATAAACCCAGAGGCATAGTCTGTACCACGTCGCAGAAGGACCGTGCCATGAATATCGTGGAGCTGGTCCATTATCCGGAGCGTGTCTATCCGGCGGGACGGCTGGATAAGGACTCGGAGGGACTTATTTTCCTGACGAACCAGGGCGGTCTGGTCAACCGGATCATGCGGGGAAGCAATGAACATGAGAAAGAATACGTAGTCGTGGTGAACAAGCCGCTGACCGCGGATTTTATCCGGCAGATGGAGGCCGGCGTCCGGCTGAAGGATCCGGATGTGAAGACGAAGCCCTGCAGGGCCTGGATCACCGGTAAGAGGGAGTTTCATATCGTGCTGACGCAGGGGCTGAATCGGCAGATCCGCCGGATGTGCGGCACCCTGGGGTATCAGGTCCAGAGCCTGACCCGGATCCGTATTATGAATGTGCAGCTGGGCAGACTAAAGAGCGGAACCTTCCGTAAGGTGACGGAGGAAGAGTATAGGGAACTTCTTGCGATGCTGGGAGACGCGGAAGAGACCGGCGAATGAAACCGGTCGGCGCCGGCGTGCCGCGGCTGCCGGCATATTTCCATGGGAGGTGATTCGATCCATGCAGGACAGGATTCCGAGAATGAAAGAACTGATCGCGGTACTTTCCCGGGCCGCCAGGGCCTACTACCAGGAGAGCCGGGAGATCATGAGCAATTTTGAATATGATAAGCTGTACGACGAACTGCTGGCGCTGGAAGCGGAAACCGGCGTGGTGCTGGCGGGGAGTCCCACTCAGAGGGTGGGCTACGAGGTGTTGAGCGAACTTCCCAAGGAGGCCCATCCGTCGCCGATGCTTTCCCTGGATAAGACCAAGGACGTGGCGGCGCTGCAGGAGTGGCTCGGCCCGCAGGAAGGAGTGCTTTCCTGGAAACTGGACGGTCTGACTGTGGTGCTGACCTATGAGGACGGGAAGCTTGTCAAGGCCGTCACCCGGGGCAACGGGGAAATCGGAGAGGTGATCACTCCCAATGCCAGGGTATTCGAGAATATTCCCCTTCAGATCGCTTTCAGGGGCAGACTTATCCTGCGGGGCGAGGCGGTCATCCGCTACTCGGATTTCGAGAAAATGAACGCGGAGATCGAGGATGTGGACGCAAAGTACAAGAATCCGCGCAACCTTTGCTCCGGATCTGTGAGACAGCTGAACAGCGAGGTTACAGCGGGCCGCCATGTGAACTGCATCATTTTTGCGCTGGTGCAGGCGGAAGGCGGGGAATTCGGAGAATCCGATACAAAAGTGGAAGAAGCGGCTTCTGGATTGCCGGGAGAAACCAGGAAAAGTGGGGGAAGATTGAATCCCGGAAATTCCGTCAGCCGCCGGTTCGCATGGCTTAAGGAGCAGGGCTTTGAGGTGGTGGAGCACAAGCAGGTTACAGCGGAGACGCTTCCCGAAACGGTGGCGTATTTCGCCCGCGCCATCATGGATTACGATATTCCGTCCGACGGCCTGGTGCTGACCTATGAGGATATCGCCTACGGCGAGTCGCTGGGCCGCACGGCTAAATTCCCGCGCAATTCCATCGCGTTTAAATGGGCCGATGAGACCGCCGAAACGACGCTTTCCTATATCGAATGGAGTCCGTCCCGCACGGGACTGATCAATCCGGTGGCGGTGTTCGAGCCGGTGGAACTGGAGGGCACCACGGTGAGCCGGGCCAGCGTACACAATATCAGCATCATGGAGGGACTTGAACTGGGCGCGGGCGACCGGATCACAGTCTATAAGGCCAATATGATCATTCCGCAGATCGCCGATAACCTGACGCGCAGCGGCGTGCGGGATATTCCGAAGATCTGTCCGGTCTGCGGCGGAGAGACGGTTATCCGCCGGGAGAACGACGTGAAGTCGCTTTACTGTACGAACCCGGACTGCCAGGCTAAGAAGATCAAGAGCTTTACGCTTTTTGTCAGCCGGGACGCGCTGAACATCGACGGTCTGTCGGAGATGACGCTGGAGAAATTCATCGGCGCCGGGTTCATCCACGAATACGCGGATATTTTCCATCTGGACCGTCACCGGGACGCCATCGTGAAGATGGAAGGCTTCGGCCAGAAGTCCTACGACAATCTGGTACAGGCCGCCGAAAGGGCCTCCCATACGACGCTGGTCCGCGTGGTCTACGGATTGGGAGTGGCCGGCATCGGTCTGGCGAACGCCAAGGTACTGTGCCGGAAATTTAAATTTGATTTTGAAAAAATGCGCCGCGCTTCCGCGGAGGAGCTGCAGGAGGCGGACGGCATCGGCGAGGTTCTGGCCGACGGCTGGTGCCGGTATTTCGCGTCGGAGAAGAATAACGCCGTCGTAGACCGGCTGCTGGCTGAGCTGGACATTGAGAAGGCGCCGGAAAGCGGGGAAGCGGACGCGGAGGATGCGATGCCGTTTGCGGGGATGACGTTCGTCATCACCGGGGCGGTGGAGCATTTCGCCAACCGGAAGGAGCTGCAGGAGCTGATCGAGGCGAAGGGCGGCAGGGCCACCGGCTCGGTGACCGCGAAGACCACGTATCTGATCAATAACGATGTGAATTCCACGTCGACGAAGAATAAGAAAGCCCGGGAGCTTGGGATCCCCATCCTGTCGGAGGAGGATTTCCTGAAACTGCTGGACGGGGCCGAAGGAATATGATAGAATAAATTTTCGGCGGTCTGCCGGTGAGCGGAACGCGTAATCAAGGAATCTGAATCGCAGCGGAGGAAAGAATATGCCTATCAAGATACAGAGCGATCTGCCGGCAAAGGCGATCCTGGAGTCGGAGAATATTTTCGTCATGGACGAGGAGCGGGCCATGAGCCAGGATATCCGCCCCCTGGAGATCCTGATCCTAAATCTGATGCCGGTGAAGGAGGAGACGGAGCTGCAGCTTCTGCGGTCCTTTTCTAATACGCCGCTTCAGATCAACTGCACATTTATGATGCTGGCGTCCCATGTGTCCAAGAACACGTCGGCCAGCCATATGGAGCAGTTTTACCGGACGTTTTCGGAGATCCGCCGCAAGCATTACGATGGCATGATCATTACGGGCGCGCCGGTGGAGATGCTGGAGTACGAGGAGGTCAATTACTGGCAGGAGCTCTGCCAGGTGATGGAGTGGAGCAAATCCCATGTGACGTCTACGCTTCACATCTGCTGGGGAGCCCAGGCCGGCCTCTACTACCATTACGGGATTCCCAAGTATAAGAGGGATGAGAAGCTGAGCGGCATTTACCGGCATAAGGTGCTTCACCACCGCCTGCCGCTGACCCGGAATATGGACGACTATATCATGGCGCCCCATTCCCGCTACACGGAGGTCCGCAGGTGCGACGTGGAGAAGCATCCGGAGCTTCTGGTGCTGGCGGAGTCGGAGGAGGCGGGGATCTTCCTGATCATGAGGAAGGACGGCAGCCAGATATTCGTCCAGGGCCATCCGGAGTACGACCGGATGACGCTGAATAACGAGTATCAGCGCGATATGGGGCGGGGGCTGAACCCGAAGCTGCCGATCCATTACTATGAGAATGACGACCCGCTGTCCAGGCCGGTCTTAAGCTGGAGAAGCACGGCCAATACGCTTTACAGCAACTGGCTGAATTACTACGTGTATCAGACCACGCCCTATAAGCTGGCGGAGGATGCGGAAGAATCCAGTATTTAAGCCATTTGTAGGCATTCGGTCTGACCACACGAAAATCACGTAATTTTACGTAAATTTACGCTTTGTGGCGTTAAAACGGCGTCAGACCAGTTGGCCGCGGCGTCAAAAAATGAGCGAGAAGCTTTGGGTAAGAAGAGGCAGTATTATTCCTGCGGAGGCTGGATAATATTGACATAATTGAGCAAAAGGAGTACACTTAGATTAGCTTTAGGGCGGAGTGTTACCCGCTCTTCCGGTGGGGATATGCCAGCCGGATATGCAAATAAAATAGAAGGAGAAGGGCGAACATGAAGAAAGAGCAGGTATTATCGAGAATGCGCGAGGACTGCCTGGTAGCGGTCGTGCGCGCGAAGAATCTGGAGCAGGGCGAGAAGGTAGTCGACGCCATCATCGCCGGCGGAATCAATTTCATCGAGATCACTATGACCATGGACGACGGCAACCCGGTGGATTTCATCGCGGCTATGGCGAAGAAGTATAAGGATAACGACAAGGTAGTGATCGGCGCGGGTACCGTTCTGGATCCGGAGACGGCCAGGCAGGTGATCCTGGCGGGCGCGAACTATGTCGTGAGCCCCGGCCTGAATGTAGAGACGATCAAGCTGTGCAACCGCTATCGTGTGCCCATGCTTCCCGGCGTCATGACGCCGACCGAGGCGATCACCGCTCTGGAAGCCGGCTGCGACGTGATCAAGATCTTCCCCGGCAATATTGTGGGACCGGCGGCGATCAGTTCCTTCAAGGGACCGCTTCCTCAGGGAGAGTTCATGCCCTCCGGCGGCGTGGATGTGGACAATGTTGACAAGTGGATCAAGGCGGGCGCGTACGCGGTGGGAACCGGCAGCAGCCTGACCAAGGGCGCCAAGACCGGTGATTTCGCGGCGGTAACGGCGAAGGCGAAGGAGTTCGTCGAGGCGGTAGCCGCGGCCCGCGCGAAATAAGAAAGCGTGGAATATGGCGTCTGACAGGCGGGCGCAGATTTCGCGCGGTTTCCATCCGGAAGGAGGATGGGACAGCGGAGATACAGAATATACAAGGAGCGATAATCTATGGCAAAAGTAGTTACAATGGGTGAGATCATGCTGCGGCTGTCCACCCCCAACAACGAGAAATTCATTCAGGCAGACGAGTTCGACATCAATTACGGCGGCGGCGAGGCGAATGTGGCGGTGTCGCTGGCTAATTATGGCCATGACGCTGAGTTTGTGACCGCGGTTCCGGCGAACCCCATCGGGGAGTGCGCCGTGGCGGCCCTGCGCAAGTATAACGTAGGCACGAAGCATATCGCCAGAAGCGGTGAGCGCCTGGGCATCTATTATCTGGAGACCGGCTCCGCGATGCGCGCCTCTACTGTGGTCTATGACCGGGCCCACAGTTCCATTTCCACGGCGAAGCCGGAGGAATTCGATTTTGACGAGATCTTTAAGGACGCCGACTGGTTCCATTTCACCGGCATCACGCCGGCCGTCAGCGACGACGCTATCGTGCTGACCGAGGCGGCTCTGAAGGCGGCCAAGGCCCACGGCGTGACGGTTTCCGTGGATCTGAACTTCCGCAAGAAGCTGTGGTCTTCCGAGAAGGCCCAGAAGGTCATGACGAATCTGATGCAGTATGTGGATGTCTGCATCGGCAATGAAGAGGACGCGGAGAAGGTTCTGGGCTTCAAGCCCGGCAATACGGACGTGACCTCCGGCGAGCTGGAACTGGCCGGATACGTGGATATCTTCAATCAGATGGCGGATAAGTTCGGATTTCAGTACATTATCAGCTCCCTGCGCGAGAGCCACAGCGCTTCCGACAACGGCTGGTCCGCCTGCATCATGGATGGTAAGACCCGGGAGTTCTACCATTCCAGAAAGTACCGTATCGCCCCGATCGTGGACCGCGTCGGCGGCGGCGACTCCTTCGCGGCGGGGCTGATCTGCGGCCTGCTGGACGGCAAGGACATGAAGGCGGCTCTGGAGTTCGCGGTGGCGGCTTCCGCGCTGAAGCACACGATCCCCGGCGACTTTAACCTGGTGACACGCGCCGATGTGGACGCGCTGGCCGGCGGAGACGGTTCCGGCCGTGTACAGAGATAACGACGGAAAAGATTCAGCTTGGAAAGGACAGCGGCCGGAATGCAAGGATCCGGAACTGTCCTTTTCTATAGAATGCAGCCATTCGGAAGAAACGCTGTTCACAGACTTTTCGGGATGAGACTATATGGCGGATAAAGGAGCCGGCGGCGCGATTTTTTGCAAGTAAGTAGAATATGCCGAGGATGTTCTTTCTGCGGCGGCAGACGGCCGCGCGGATCCGAACGTCCGCGGCAGAGTATAGGTAAGGAGGAATTTTGTATTATGCAGTACCGTAAGTTTGGCAACACAGGGGCAGAGGTTTCGGCTCTGGGATTCGGCTGTATGCGTCTGCCGGTCCTTGCGGACGGTTCCGTGGATGAGGCGGAGGCCATTTCCATCATCCGTCACGCGATCGACGAGGGCGTCAATTACATAGACACCGCTTATCCTTATCATGGCGGGCAGAGCGAGATCGTTGTGGGCAAGGCCCTTCAGGACGGCTACCGGGAGAAAGTCCATCTGGCTACCAAACTGCCGTTATGGTCGGTTCATGAGGAAGCCGATTTCGACCGGCTTCTGAATGAGCAGCTTCAGAAGCTGCAGACAGACCATATCGATTTCTATCTTCTTCATGCCATGGGGAAGGAGCGGCTGGAGCAGACAGTGAAGCCGCTGCATCTGGTCGATCATATGAAGCGGGCGAAAGCGGACGGAAGGATCCGCCACATCGGTTTCTCCTTCCACGACAATCTGGATGCATTTAAGGAAATTGTGGATTACACGGATGCCTGGGAGTTCTGTCAGATCCAGTATAATTACATCAATATCAACGACCAGGCAGGTACGGAGGGTATGCGCTACGCCGCCTCGAAGGGGATGGGCGTCATTATCATGGAGCCGCTTCTGGGCGGACGTCTGGCCAACCTGGCCGGGCATGTGGCGGCGGCCTTCCCGGCCGGCAAGACCCCGGTGGAGCACGCGTTTGATTTCCTCTGGAATCAGCCTGAGGTGGGCGTGGTCTTAAGCGGAATGGGCAGCAGGCAGCAGGTGGAGGACAATCTTCTCTATGCTTCCAGAAGCGGGATCGGAATGCTTGACGATGAAGGAATTGCCGCTTACGCTAAAGCAAAGGAAATCTACGACAGCATGTCCATGGTCGGCTGCACCGGCTGCGCGTATTGCATGCCGTGTCCCTTCGGCCTGAATATCCCGGAGATCTTTAAGGTCTATAACGGCTTCGGCGTCCACGGAAGCAAGAACCGGGTACGGGAAAGCTATGAGGCGTTCGAGGTCAGGGCGGATCAGTGTCACAGCTGCCATAAGTGCGAGCAGATCTGTCCGCAGCACATTAAGATCAGCCAGGTCATGAAGGATATCACGGAGTTTGTGAAGTAAGAGACCGAAAGCGAAAACCAACGGAAAAAAGCCCGTACCGGCCGGCGCGGGCTTCTCCTGCGTCAGTATGCGGGCAGGGCGTCCGTGGCGCTCTGCTGAAATTTCCATGCGGACAAGGGCGTCACGGGCGTCCTGCCGGAATTTACTTGAACATGTTCGCGAATCTGGCCATGGGTTCGACTGCGTCGTTTAGATTGCGGATCGCGTCGTTCAGCTTCTCGATATCGATGGCGTTGATCTTCTTCATGGCCTGGTTCAGACTGTCGGAGCTTCCGACCACCAGATCGTCGATATTTCCTACCATACCCTCGATATCGATCGACGACAGTTCCTCTGTGATCGTTTCTACATTCTCCATGACGGTGTTCAGGTCCTCGAAGGTCGCGTTGATCTTCGGAAGCAGCGTAAAGATCAGAAATACGACAAGGCCCAGCACGGCCACATTGGCCGCCGCGCCGATCAGCGACATCTTATACTGCTTTTTCGCATAGCGTTCCTGGGCCGCGTTGCTGGCCTCGATCCGTTTCATAATGGCGGCGCGCTCGTCCGCATCTCCTAAAGACGGCTGCATCTTCTGTTCTCCCATAATAGTTCCCCCTTTGCAGATGTACAGGATGATCCGGCGTTAAAGGCTGCCTTAACGCCTATGTTTTTAGTATACAGAAGTTTGGTATATTTTGAAAGAGAAAATTGAAAAAAAGGAACATAGATGTGAACATGAGCGGTAAATTGTGTTATACTTTTTATGACGGTGAGAAAACGGATTCTGCCGGGCAGCGGAAAGGATGTATTTGAGAAAATGAAAATGGAAGAAAACGGGAAGATACAGGCCGGCAAGACGCATATCTGCGCAGCGGCGCTGCGCGTTGAGAGGACAAAGCCGGAGCAGCTTGCGCAGGTGCTGGCGGTCTATGAGCGCGCCCGCGCGTTTATGGCGGAGCACGGCAACCCGAACCAGTGGGGAAATTCAAAACCGCCGGCCTCGCGGGTTAAACTGGATATTGAGGAAGGGAATTCCTACGTCTGCATGGCGGGAGAGGAGATCGCGGCCGTATTTTACTATAAAGAAGGCGAGGATCCGACTTACCGCGAGATCGAGGACGGCCGGTGGATAAGCGGGGAACCCTACGGCGTAGTCCATCGGATCGCATCGGCCGGGATCGTTAGGGGTGCCGGTTCCTTCTGCATCCGATGGGCTTTCAGCCGCTGCGGCAACCTGCGCATCGATACGCACCGCGACAATACGGTAATGCAGGGGATGCTTAAGAAAAATGGATTCTCCTACTGCGGGATCATCCATCTGGAAGACGGGGATGAACGGCTGGCGTTTCAGAAGGCTGCCCCGACCGGCCTTGTGCTGGAAGGCGGCGGGATGCGCGGGATCTATACGGCGGGGGTTCTGGATGTGTTTCTGGAGCACGGGATCGCGTTTGACGGCGTGCTGGGGGTATCGGCCGGGGCGATCCACGGCTGTTCCTATGTCTCCGGACAGGGCGGCCGGAGCATCCGCTATTATCAGAAATACTGTCAGGATAAGCGGTTCATGAGCTTTTCCAATCTGCTGCGCCGCGGCGAGATGGTGGACACGCAGTTCTGCTACCATGAGATTCCGGAGAAGCTGGATCCCTATGACTTTGAGACATTCGCGGCGTCGCCGACCCGGTTTTACGCCGGATGCAGCAATCTTAAGACCGGAAGGCCGGAATATATCCGGATCACGGACATGAAGAAGCAGGTCGACGCGGTCCGGGCGTCGGCGTCGCTCCCATTTGTCTCCCATATCGTTCAATATGAGGGAATGGAGCTTCTGGACGGCGGCTGTACCGACAGCATTCCGATCCGCGGTATGCTTCGGATGGGTTACCGCAAGAACGTAGTCGTCCTGACCCGCGACGCGTCCTATGTGAAACCGCCGCAGTATATAGGGCCGGGGCATATCGTGTACTGCCGCTATCCCCGGTTCATGGCGGCCCTGAAGCGCCGTCCGAAGACCTACAATGAGACGATCCGCCTGATCCGCAGGCTGGAGCAGGAGGGAAAGGCGTTCGTAATCTGTCCGAGCCGGGTAATGACCATCAGCCGCACCTGCAGAGATCCGGAGGAGATCCTGCGCGCCTATGAACTGGGACGCGGGGACGCAGAGGCGCGGCTTGCCGAGCTTCGCAAATTCCTGGAAGGGTAGGAAAGGATACGAGTGCCGCGCGGTACGTGCGGGACAGTTCGGAAGGTTACGGAACGAGATAGACTTCCCTGCGCTGCAGGCCGTAAGCAGCGGCTTCGGCGTGGGTGTCACAGTAAATGTCGATGTGACGGCCGTTGACGCCGCTTCCTTCGTCTTCCGCGGTGTAGATGGTACCGCCGATCATCAGCTTCGTGCCGAAGGGGATGACTTTCGGATCGACGGCCACTGTATGTCCGGATACGGCGATCGCGCCGGAACTCGTAAGCCTTCCCCAGCGGCCGGAACAGCGGCGGCAGGAGCAGTAGGCAGTGGTGTGGAAAATGCCCAGCGGAATAAGCGATGGGGCCGGCGGCTCTGCGGGGGCGGCCGATAAGGACGCCGGGGCGCCGGTCAGCGTGCCGAGGGGGCCGGAGGATACAGCAGCCGCCGCTTCCGTGGAAAAGGCGTTTGCGGCGGAGAGGACGTCGGAAGATTCCCCGGCGGTCTCGGCGGAAGCTGTCCGCAGAGGCCCCAACGGGCCGTATGTAATATCTGCCGGAGCCGGGTCTTCAGGCTGTACCGGGGATGCAGTATCTGCAGATACCGGTTTTTCGCTCTGTATCGGATAGGAACTCCCCTGCCAGTACAGCGCGCCGGGAAGCACAGCGCCGCGGACGGATGCTTCGATGATGTAAGAGCCGTATGGAAGGGGCGGAAGTTCCAGCGCCGCTTCAAATCCGTGACAGCCGTCTCCCATATGCAGCAGGTCTTCCCGGTACAGTCCGGCGGAACAGGTCCGGGTGAGAAGAAGCGGGCCGCCATCCGTATTTCTGACGGTGATCTGCACTTCGGCTGCGGAATCGGCGGCGTCGGGATCCCATGCCCATCCGTAAACCGTGTGTCCGTCCGTGCCTTCCAGAAAGCCGTCCGGCTGGCCGGCCGCCGCCGGGGTTGTCCATAAGCCGGTCATTAGTAAAGCCGCCGTCAGGGCGGCTGCCGTTTTCCTAATTCGGATCATGCATGTCGGTCCTTTCATAAAGATTTCCCATGTCCTTCGATAGCGGGCGGAAGCGCGGCGCTCTGCCGGCATATCATGTAAATAATATATGCGGCGGCAGGGCCTCTTTATGTCTGGAGGGGACAATGTTTTCAATATATGCGTGGCTGAAGGGAGTGCGCCTTCTTGATATACTCAAAGAAAAAATTAAAAAGAGCGCCGCCGGCGCTCTTTTTATGCAAGAAATAGATTGTTGATCGTCTGCTGAATTTGCTTATACCAAATTTATTCGGATATAGGCAAGTAAGGCAGATTATTTTATTCAGCGACGACCGAGAATACTTCCGCGGTCTGCGTGCCGTAGGCCACGGCTTCCTCGTGGGTGGCGCAGTAGATGTCGATGTGATTGCCGTTGACGCTGCTGCCCTTATCCTCTACCGTGTAGACAATGCCATTGATCATAACCTTCGTTCCGAGCGGAAGAACGTTTAGATCGGCGGAAATCGTGTGGTTTGCCCTGGGAACGGTACCGCTGTAGGTCAGGCCCCAGCCGCCGGAGCAGATGGAGCAGCTGCAGTAGCCGGTGATCTTGTAAATTCCCAGGGAGGCGCCTTTCTTCCAGCCGGATTCGGTGGAAGCTTCCGCGGAGGCATCCTTAGCGGAATCCGAAATGGAACCGAGGGGACCCGACTGGGAGCTTTTGCCTTCGGAAGAGGCGGCGCCTGTTCCTTTCGTCGTCTTCGAGGAAGCGGTGCTTTCCGTGGTCTCTTTCGTCTGGCTGTCCGCGGTATCGGTCTTATCCTTGGAAGCGGCGCCGGCTTCGGCGCTGCTTATGGACAAAGGGCCGAGAGGTCCGAGAGGACCAAACGTTACTCCCTGTGCTGCCAGGTCGTCTGCCAGGACCGTGGCCTTCGCGGAAGTATCATAGGAAATCGTTCCTTTGAGAGGGACCTTCTTGTCCCCGGACCCTACATAGGCGGTGATCGTGAAGGAATCACCGGATAAGTCGTCCCAGTTTATGGGGCAGAAGAAACCGTGATTGCCGTCGTTGGAGCCGGAGACCAGATCCCCGCCATAGCTCGACGCGGCAACGGTCAGCGTACTGGCGGCTGTCCTGGCGTTCTTCGGAACGATATCGATCGTAACCTCCATGGTATCGCCGGGCTTTTCCGCGTCCCAGGCCCAGCCGGCAATCGTATGGCTGCTGGCCCAGTCAAGGTGCCCGGTAGGCTCCGCCATGGCCGGAATGCTGCAGACAAGACCGAGCGCCAGAACAAAAGGCGCGGCTGCCGCATATTTCCATGCGGACCGGACGCCGGTGCCGCCGGAGCTGTATTTACGTAAATTCATTCTCATAGTGCATACCTCACACATATTTTCTTCAGTTAAGGAAATTCTACCAATTACAATTATATTACAAATGTGTTAAAAGTCAAGTCATATAGGAAATTGTAGGAAAAGCGTAAGAAAATGGCATTGAAAACGCGGGCGGAAACGTATCGGAAAAATATTTTGGAAAAAAGTATTGACAAATACTGGAGGAAGTAATATAGTAAGAACGTAGGAATTAGCACTCGAAGCAGATGAGTGCTAACAAACCTCAGAAAGCGATGGAAAGGAGCGGAAGTATGGAACTGGACGAGCGCAAGATCACCATATTGAAGGCGATCATTAAGAACTATATGGATACCGGAGAACCGGTAGGGTCCAGAACCATTTCCAAATATGTGGATAATAAGTGGAGTTCCGCGACGATCCGCAATGAGATGTCCGATCTGGAGGAGATGGGTTACATCGTACAGCCCCATACCTCCGCGGGACGAATCCCATCGGATAAAGGCTATCGCTTTTATGTTGACCAGATCACTCTGGAGAAGGACAGTGAGGCGGCCGAGGTTCAGGAACTGATGATCCAGAGGATCGACCGTCTGGAGTCGGTTCTTAAGAAGCTTGCCAAGCTGCTGGCGCACGATACCAATTACGCCGCGCTGATCAGCGGCCCGCGCTATCAGGAGAATAAGCTGAAATTTATCCAGCTCTCGCGGGTCGATGCGGATAAGCTTCTGATCGTAACTGTGCTGGAAGGAAACCTGATCAAGAATTCCATCGTTCATGTGGATGATGTTCCGAATGACGAAGAGCTTCTGAATATGAATATCCTGCTGAACAGCAATTTAAACGGATTAACGATCGGGGAGATCAACCTGGATGTGATCAGCCGTATGAAGCAGCAGGCGGGAAGCCACGCCGGCGTGGTGGATCTGGTGCTCGAGCAGGTGGCGGAGGTGATCCGGGCGGATTCGGAGGATCTGCAGATCTATACCAGCGGAGCGACGAACATTTTCAAATATCCGGAGCTGAGCGATAACCAGAAAGCCAGCGAGCTTCTGCAGACGCTGGAGCATACGGAGCTTCTGAAGGATCTGGTGGATACAGGGGACGGCGACGGCGGAACCGGTATTCAGGTCTATATCGGGGAGGAATCACCGGTACAGGCCATGAGGGACTGCAGCGTGGTGACGGCCAATTATGAATTGGGCGAGGGCATCCGTGGAACCATAGGAATTATCGGACCCAAGCGGATGGACTACGAGAAGGTCCTTAAGACGCTGCGAACGCTGATGGTCCAGCTGGAAACCGCCTTTAAAAAAGAAGAGAGGTAGATAAGACGTGGAAGGCAAAGAGCATGAGGAAATATATGAGGAAAAGCCGGGTACTGCCGGAACCGGAGAACCCGCGGAGGATGACGGGTGGGCCGACGCGGAAGTCGTGGAGGCTTCAGAAGTAGCCGGGCAGGCCGGCGCAGGGGAAGACTCCGACGGGCAGGAAGCGGAAGCTTCCGGAGACGGCGGAAGCGGAGAAGCGGACGGCGGCGCCGAAAGTGCCGCGGGAGACGCTGCGGATCCGGAAGGCACCGTACCCGGGACGGAGCAGGCATCCGGCGCGGAAGACGGCCCGGAACCGGCATCCGACGGCAAATGGCACGTCTTCGGCAAGAAGAAAGAGAAGAAGGATCCGAAGGATCAGAAGATCGAGGATCTGACCGACCGGCTGAAGCGCCAGATGGCGGAGTTCGATAACTTCCGCAAGCGTACCGAGAAAGAGAAGTCGGCTATGTTCGAGGTCGGAGCCAGAAGCATCATTGAGAGGATGCTTCCGGTGATCGATAACTTCGAGCGGGGTCTGGCTGCCGTTCCGGAGGACGTCAAAGGAACGCCGTTTGCCGAAGGCATGGAGATGATTTACAAGCAGCTTCTCAAGAATCTGGAGGAAGCCGGCGTAAAGCCCATCGAGGCCGTAGGCCAGCCCTTTGATCCCAACTTCCACAACGCTGTGATGCATGTGGAGGATGAGAATCTGGGCGAGAACGTAGTCGCCCAGGAGTTCCAGAAAGGGTACATCTACCGCGACACAGTCGTAAGGCACAGTATGGTGCAGGTAGCCAACTGACTGTGAGCACTTAGCGAGCGCGAGCCGATAGGCGAAGGAAATATTCAAATTTCAAATATATATGTAGGAGGAAAAAATCATGAGCAAGATCATAGGAATCGATTTGGGAACAACCAACAGCTGCGTAGCAGTCATGGAAGGCGGTAAGCCGACCGTCATCGCCAACGCGGAGGGCGTCCGCACGACCCCTTCCATCGTGGCGTTCACGAAGACCGGCGAGCGTCTGGTAGGCGAGCCGGCCAAGCGTCAGGCCGTTACCAACGCCGACAAGACCATTTCCTCGATCAAGAGGCATATGGGAACCGATTATAAGGTAGACATCGACGGCAAGAGATATACTCCCCAGGAGATCTCGGCCATGATCCTGCAGAAGCTGAAAGCCGACGCGGAGAGCTATCTTGGCGAGCCAGTTACCGAGGCCGTCATCACGGTTCCGGCGTATTTCAACGACGCGCAGCGTCAGGCGACCAAGGACGCCGGCAAGATCGCGGGTCTGGATGTAAAGCGTATCATCAACGAGCCGACGGCAGCCGCTCTGGCTTACGGCCTGGACAATGAGAAAGAGCAGAAGATCATGGTATACGACTTAGGCGGCGGTACCTTCGATGTGTCCATCATCGAGATCGGCGACGGCGTCATCGAGGTTCTGTCCACCAACGGCGACACCCACCTGGGCGGCGACGATTTCGATAACCGTGTGACCCAGTGGATGATCACGGAATTCAAGAAGGCGGAGGGCGTGGATCTGTCCAACGACAAGATGGCCCTTCAGAGACTGAAGGAAGCGGCCGAGAAGGCGAAGAAGGAGCTTTCCACAGCGACCACGACCAATATCAACCTGCCGTTCATCACGGCTACCAGCGACGGACCGAAGCATCTGGATATGAACCTGACCAGAGCGAAGTTCGACGAGCTGACCCATGACCTGATCGAGAAGACGGCGATCCCGGTGCAGAACGCGCTGCGCGACGCCGGCATCACGGCTTCCGAACTGGGCAAGGTCCTGCTGGTAGGCGGTTCCACCCGTATGATCTCCGCGCAGGATAAGGTGAAGCAGCTGACGAACCATGAGCCCAGCAAGACCCTGAATCCGGATGAGTGCGTGGCCATCGGCGCGGCCATCCAGGGCGGCAAGCTGGCGGGCGACGCCGGCGCCGGAGACATCCTTCTGCTGGATGTGACCCCGCTGTCCCTATCCATCGAGACGCTGGGCGGCGTAGCCACCAGACTGATCGAGCGCAACACCACGATCCCGACCAAGAAGAGTCAGATCTTCTCTACGGCCGCGGATAATCAGGAAGCGGTCGATATCCATGTGGTACAGGGCGAGAGACAGTTCGCCCGCGACAACAAGACCCTCGGCCAGTTCCGTCTGGACGGAATCCCGCCCGCAAGGAGAGGCATGCCGCAGATCGAGGTTACCTTCGATATCGACGCCAACGGTATCGTAAATGTATCCGCCAAGGATCTGGGGACCGGCAAGGAGCAGCACATCACCATTACCTCCGGCTCCAACATGTCCGATTCCGACATCGAGAAGGCCGTGAAGGAAGCCGCCGAGTATGAGGCCCAGGATAAGAAGCGCAAGGAAGCCATCGATACCCGCAATGAGGCCGATTCCATCGTGTTCCAGACCGAGAAGGCCCTGCAGGATGTGGGCGACAAGATCGCGGCCAGCGACAAGGCAGCGGTGGAAGCGGATCTGAACGCTCTTAAGGAAGCTATCAACCGGGCTCCGGCAGATCAGATGACCGACGCGCAGGTGGAGGATATCAAGGCCGGCAAGGAGAAGCTGATGGCCAGCGCCCAGGCGCTGTTTACGAAGATGTATGAGTCGATGCAGGGCGCCGGCGGAGCGGGAGCAGGCGCGGGAGCCGGTTCCGGAATGGGCGGAAACGCCCAGGGCGGCGCTTCCCAGCCGGATGACGACGTGATCGACGGAGACTTCAAGGAAGTATAAATATCGGGGCGGGCCGTCTGCATTTTCTTAAGCATGCGGCAGACCGAACAGCATATCGCAGAAAGTGTTGTATAATTGGCTACAACACTTTTCTGCGGTTATGCGTAAAGTAAAACCGCCGGTGCAGCGCGAAGCGATGTCTTCCGGATGCGGATACAGCCCGCGTACGGGCGGGAGAGAAAGGTAGCATAACATATGGCAGAGACCAAGAGAGATTATTATGAAGTCCTGGGCGTACCCAAGGACGCGGACGACGCGGCTTTGAAGAAAGCGTACAGGGTTCTTGCTAAGAAATATCATCCGGACGCCAATCCGGGCAACGCGGAGGCGGAGCAGAAGTTCAAGGAAGCGTCCGAGGCCTACGCGGTGCTGAGCGATCCGGAGAAGCGCAAGCAGTATGACCAGTTCGGTCACGCGGCGTTTGACGGCGGCGCGGGCGGCGGTTACGGAGGCTTTGGAGGCTTCGGCGGCTTTGGCGGCGGGTTTGACGGAGCGGATATGGGAGATATCTTCGGAGATATCTTCGGCGATCTGTTCGGCGGCGGCCGCAGCAGTTCGAGAGGCTCCCGCTATAACGGCCCCATGCGGGGGGCGAACGTCCAGACAAACGTACGTCTGACCTTCGAGGAGGCGGTATTCGGCTGCGAGAAGGAGATCGAGATCAATTATAAAGAGGAGTGCTCCTCGTGCCACGGAAGCGGCGCCAGGGCCGGCACATCCAAGGAGACCTGCAGCAAGTGCAACGGCAAGGGCAAGATCATGTATACCCGCCAGACGCCTCTCGGAACCATGCAGAATGTATCCACCTGTCCGGACTGCGACGGTACCGGCCAGATCATCCGGGAGAAATGTCCGGACTGCCGCGGTACCGGCTACATTACCCGCAGAAAGAAGCTTAAGGTGACCATTCCGGCCGGCATCGACGACGGACAGAGCGTGAGGAGCGTAGGAGCCGGCGAGCCGGGCGTTAACGGCGGCGAGCGGGGCGATCTGCTGGTGCAGGCCGTGGTATCCAAGCATCCGATCTTTATCCGCCGGGATATGGATATCTATTCGACGGTTCCGGTGTCATTTGCGAGGGCGGCTCTGGGCGGGCCGATCCTCATAAAGACGGTGGACGGCCAGGTGGAATACGAGGTGAAGCCCGGCACCCAGACTGACACGCGGGTGCGCCTGAAGGGCAAGGGCGTGCCGTCGGTGCGCAACAAGAACATCCGCGGCGATCATTATGTGACGCTGGTGGTTCAGGTGCCGGAGCGGATGAACGAGGAGCAGCGGCAGGCTCTCCGGCGTTTTGACGAGCTGATGACAGGAAAGATCGACGGCGGCGATGAGGGAAGAAAGAAAAAGGGCCTTTTTAAGTAAAGGGCTCTGTTGAAATGCGCGGCCGGACAGGCGGGAGGATTGTATGAATATCGGATTTATCGGTTTCGGCAACATGGCCCAGGCACTGGCGGACGGCCTGATTCTTACAAAGGCGGCGGAGCCTCTGCAGCTTTATGCGTGCGCCGCAACCTGGGATAAGCTGGCGGCCAATGCGGCAAGCCGCGGCGCGACGGCCTGTCGGACGGCGGCGGAAGTGGTGGAGCGATCCGAACTGGTGATCGTGGCGGTCAAGCCGTATCTGGTGGAGGAGGTGCTGGCGCCTGTCGGAGAGCTTCTGCGCGGAAAGATGCTGGTCAGCGTGGCAGCCGGGATCGGCTGCGACCGTCTGGAGGAGATTCTGCCGGAGGGCATCCACCATCTGACGATCATGCCGAATACGCCGGTATCGGTCGGAGAAGGGGTCATTCTCTGCGAGCAGAAGCATACGTTTACCGAAGCGGAATTCGCGAGGTTTAAAGAAATATTTTCAAAGCTGGGCCTGGTGGAGACCCTGGGGGCATCCCAGTTCGGAATTGCGGGCGACCTGGCCGGGTGCGGTCCGGCGTTTACCGCCATGTACCTGGAGGCGCTGGCAGACGGCGCGGTGCTTCATGGGCTTCCGCGTCAGACAGCGTACCGGCTGGCAAGCCAGATGGTCGTGGGGACCGGAAAGCTGTGGCAGGCGGCGGGGATCCACCCCGGCGCGATGAAAGACGCGGTCTGTTCTCCGGGAGGATTAACGATCGCGGGCGTGGCTTCGCTGGAGCGCTGCGGGTTCCGTTCGGCGGTGATCGAGGCGCTTACGGCGATTCAGAAGAAGAGAGGGTAGAGGAGGACGTTGAGGATGAAGAGATGGAGGAGATTGACAGCGGCCGCGGTTCTGGCCGCAATGTGCCTGACGCCGGTACTGGCGGTTTCCGCAGCGGGAGGCCCGCTCGGCTCCGGCGGCTCATCACCCGGTAATAGAGGCATCGGAGACGTCTACACCTATCCGGGCTTTAAAGGGAAGGGTCCCAATCCGTTCCAGATGATCAACAGCTTTACGTCCGCGTATTACGGAGACGGCTATGAGGATGAATTCGCGGATGACTGGGAATGGGCGTATTACCGTGTGGGCTGGCATTATAATCCGGACGGCTGGTGGTATTCCGGAGCGGGAGGCGGCTGGCTGAGCAACGGCTGGTACTGCGTAGACGGGCGCTGGTATTATTTTTCACCGACCGGTCATTTGCAGACCGGCTGGCTTGTCGACGGGGGCAACCGGTTCTATCTGAACCCCGTGGATGACGGTACCTATGGCGCCATGCGAACCGGCTGGCAGATCATCGACGGCAAGGCGTATTATTTCAATGCCTCGTCGGACGGCGTGCTCGGCGCTTTGCTGGTCAATACAACGACTCCCGACGGATACCGCGTGGGGGCCGACGGCGCGATGATCCAGTAAACGGGACGAAAATACAGGCAGGGAGCCGCCGGCGCCCGGCCCGCATGAAAACAGAAGGGCGCGTCACGAATGAGTGGCGCGCCTTCTGTGTTTTCCTTCCTGCCAGCATTCTTTCGTACCCTATCGTCTTTTGTATGCTTCCTTCTTTTGTATCTCATCGTCATTGGTACCTTCCCGACTGGATACGGTTTTATGTTGGCGGCTGCGCCTGGGGGTACAGGCGCGGCCGTAAGGTAAGCGTGATTGAGGTCGTAATGTAATGCATTCAGGATTTTATGCTTTGTTCTGAAACAGTAGCTTCTATATGAAATTTTCTGCCTCACCCGGCTTTGGCCGGTGCATCTTTCGTCCGTAAAAGATCCTTTCGCGTTATAGTGATTCCGGTTAACAGGGGCCGCCGGCAGGGCGGAATGTATATCACCCGTTCACTACATTAATGCACGACCGGCGCGTTTTATTGCGTTTGTGATGAAAAAGAAGCTGGAAAATTCCGGAAACCGGATATCATCAAGGGTATAAATGCAGGTTACAAAAAGGCGATGTACATAGTTGACAGTCAGGTTATATTAGGTTACAATGTTGAAAGAAGAAAAGGAGGTATTCTTATGGATGTGTGGAATACAGCGGATAATGAAGCCGTCGCTGCCGGAGCGGAGGGAATGGGATCCGGAACCGGTCCGGAGCCGGACGGCATGACGGCGGAGGGGAAAACAGACGAAGAGGTTATCGCGGAGCTGGAGAAGCAGATCGCCGGGCTGCCGGTAGGTTACATTTCCAGAAAGATGATCCACGGGAAGTTGCGCTTCTACCGGCAGTGGACGGAGAATGGTAAGATCAAGAGCCAGTATATCAAGGATGGCCAGCTGGAACCTCTGGAGGAGGGAATCGAAAAGCGCCGCGGGCTGCAGAAACAGTTAAAGGAGCTGAAGGCCCGCCAGGCTGCCGCGAAAGGCGCCGCGAAGAGCCGCGCCGGCTTTAATCGCGGCGGCAGGTATCAGGGACAGAAATTCCGCACGAACGTCGTCATAGGGGAAGCCCTGGAAGGGCTGACAGGGGGACTGACGGACGAAAAGAGGAGGCTCTGCCACGGAACGCTTCGGGATTACCTGGAGGGACGTATCGGGAATGACGGCAGGGTGTGTCTGATCACCGGCCTGAGACGGACCGGCAAGACCACGATGATCCGCCAGGCGATCCGGGACCTGACGCCGGAGCAGGCGGCCAGGGCGGCGTATATCAAGGTTACCGCCGCCGACAATATGGAGAAGCTGAATCGGGATCTGGGACTGCTCTATGACATGGGGTACCGTTATGTGTTTATTGATGAGGTTACGCTGATGAGCGACTTCATTGACGACGCGGCCCTGCTTTCGGATGTTCACGCGGCCCAGGGGCTGCGGGTGGTTCTGACGGGAACCGATTCCCTGGCCTTCTGCCTGGCGCTGCGGCAGGAGCTTTATGACCGGGCGGTTACGATCAGCACCACATTCATTCCGTTCCGGGAGCACAGGCAGCTTCTCGGTATCGATGATGTGGATGAATATATCCGTTACGGCGGTACGCTGCGCGCCGGAGAACCGGCGCCGGAGGGCCTCAATACGGCCAGCGCGACCTTCCGCGACGGCGCTTCCATGAAGGAATACATTGCCAGCGCCATCTGCCGCAATATCGAGCGTTCCCTGGTGGGGAGCAAGGATTTAAGCCAGTTTCGGGCGCTTCGCGAGCTTCAGGGCAGCGGCGATCTGATGGAGGTCGTGGATCGGGTCATGGTCAGCATGAACCTGAATTTCCTGCTTCTGATCCTGTCGAAGAATCCGATGTACCAGAATCTCCGCCTGGCAGCGTGGAACTTAAAGAACGACCGCGCCCGCGAGGAGCAGGCGGCCGGCGTTACCCGGGCCCATGTGTCCGAGGTAAAGCAGGCGCTGGTGGAGATGGATATGGTCGTGGAGTGCCCCGCGGAGATGCCGCAGCCGGGCAGCGAACCCATCGAGCGGGTGATCTTTACACAGCCGGGCATCCGCTACTGCCAGATCAGGAGTCTTCTGGAGGACCTGATGGGGACGGAGAAGTTCATGGGAATGAGCGAACTCAATAAGCGCGACCTGGCGGAAAAGGTGATGGCGGATGTGCGGGCCAGGATGCTGGAGGATATTATCTTGCTGGAGACCGAGAAGGCCGCCGGAGGACGCCATCAGGTGTACAAGCTGCAGATCAACGCCGGCGTGTTCGGCATGGTGGTCTACGACCCGGCGGAGAACGACTGCTTTATCTGCGAGCTGCGCAGCGGCGGACGGATGGCGCCGGAGCAGTACCGCCGTCTGGCCGACGCCGACAAATACAATCAGATCGAGAAACGGTTCGGAACCATCCGTCAGAGATTCATTCTCTGCGACGATCCGCAGTCCCAGTCGGCCGAGGGCGTTACCTTCTGCAGGCCGGAGGATTATCTGTGCGGACTGTAATGCGCGAAAACAGCGCGGCATCGGAATGGAGAGGCATTTATGAAATGGAGAAAGTATACGCTGACCACCACCACGGAAGCGGTGGATCTGATCAGCAGCATGTATGATGAGATCGGCATCGAGGGTATCGAGATCGAGGACAATGTACCCCTGACGGAAAGCGAGACGAAGGGAATGTTCATCGATATCCTGCCGGAGCTGCCGCCGGACGAGGGCGTTGCGAAGGTCAGCTTCTATCTGGAGGACGTTTCCCGGGAGAAAGAGATCTTAAAGGCGGTGGAGGATGGTCTGGACGAGCTGGCCATGTTCGTGGATCTGGGAAAGCGGACCATGGAGATCTCGGAGACCGAGGACAAGGACTGGATCAATAACTGGAAGCAGTATTTTAAGCCGTTTACGGTGGACGATATCCTGATCAAGCCGACGTGGGAGGAGATCCCGGAAGGCCGGGAGGACAAGCTTCTGATCCAGATCGATCCCGGCACCGCTTTCGGTACCGGACAGCATGAAACGACCCAGCTCTGCATCCGTCAGCTCCGCAAATATATGACGGAGGGAGCGAAGGTGCTGGATGTCGGCACCGGCAGCGGGATCCTGGGCATTACGGCGCTCAAGCTGGGAGCCGGGGAGGTCTGCGGCACGGATCTGGACGAGAACGCGATCACGGCCGTAAGCGAGAATATGGAGGCCAACGGTATCAGCGGGGAACAGTTTCACGTAGTCCGGGGTAACCTGATCGATGATAAGGTTATCAAGGACTGGGCAGGTTATGAACGTTATGATATCGTCGTGGCCAATATTCTGGCGGATGTGATTATCCGGCTGACGCCGGAGGTTTTGCCGCACTTAAAGCACGGGGGGATCTTTATCACCTCCGGGATCATCGATATGAAAGAGGACGCGGTGAAGAAAGCGATCGAAGCCGCCGGGGAGCTGGAGATTATCGAGACCACGCGTCAGGGCGAGTGGGTATCGGTCACCGCCAGGAGAAAGTAAGCGCGCCTGCGGCGGCCGGGCGCAGCTTCTGTAAAACGGAACGCGTCCGCGGCGGCCGGCAGGAAGCGCAGACAGAGCAACAAAGCGGCAGACAGAGCAACGGTAAAAGAGCAGGGCTTGGCAATGTATCATTTCTTTGTGAAACAGGAACAGATCGACGGAGAGGCGTCCGCGGTCACGATCACCGGTTCCGACGTGAACCATATCCGGAATGTACTGCGCATGAAGCCGGGCGAGGAGATTCTGGCAGGCAACGGGACCGATACGGATTATCTCTGCCGGATCGAACAGATCGCGCCGGATCAGGTGACGGCTCGTATCCTGTCCCGTGCGGAGAGCACGGAGCTGCCCGCGGGACTTTATCTGTTCCAGGGTCTTCCGAAAGGCGACAAGATGGAGCTGATTATCCAGAAGGCGGTGGAACTGGGGGTCTGCCGGGTGATCCCGGTAAACACCCGCCGGACCGTGGTGAAGCTGGACGCGAAGAAGGAGGAGGCGCGGGTCCGGAGGTGGAACGCCGTCGCCGAGAGCGCCGCCAAGCAGTCGGGCCGGGTGCTGGTGCCGGAGGTGACGCCGGTGATGGGATTCGGCGAAGCGCTGGCTTACGCCGCGGATCTTGACGTGAAAATGATTCCCTACGAGAATGTCAGGGGCATGTCGTCCGCCCGGCAGGCGGTTGAGAGCGTGAAGCGCGGTATGTCCGCGGGCGTCCTGATCGGTCCGGAAGGCGGCTTTGAGGAAGCCGAGGTGGACGCGGCCCGCAGGGCCGGATTTACGCCCATTTCCCTGGGACGTAGGATTCTGCGGACGGAGACCGCGGGGCTGGCCGTGCTGTCGATCCTCATGTATCATCTGGAGGCGGAATCTGCCCCGGATGCGCGGGAAACGTAGAGCTTTCCGCTTCTTTGTATTTACGATAGTTTGGAGGCTTCCATGCAGGCATATTTTGACAATTCCGCCACTACGAAGGTATTCGACAGCGTGCGGGATATCGTGGTAAAAACAATGACCGAGGATTACGCCAATCCCTCGGCCAGGCATACGAAAGGGATGGAGGCGGAGAACTATATCCGCGACGCCCGCGCGGTGATCGCCAGGTCTTTAAAGGTGCAGGAGAAGGAGATCCTTTTCACCTCCGGCGGCTCCGAATCCAATAATATGGCGCTGATCGGAACGGCCATGGCCAATAAGCGGGCCGGGAACCATATCATCAGCAGCAATATCGAGCATCCGTCGGTCTATAACCCGCTTGGATTCCTGGAAGAACAGGGATACGAGGTTACGTATCTGCCGGTAGACCGCGCGGGGCATATCGATCCGGCGCAGCTTGAGGAGAATATCCGGCCGGAGACGATCCTGGTGTCGGTCATGTATGTGAACAATGAGGTGGGCACGGTGGAACCGGTGGAGGAGATCTCCCGGATCATCCGACGGAAGAATCCCAATACGCTGTTCCATGCGGACGCGATCCAGGCCTACGGCAAATATGAGATCCGGCCGAAGCGTCAGGGCATCGATCTCTTAAGCGTCAGCGCCCATAAGCTTCACGGACCCAAGGGCGTCGGTTTCCTTTATATCGACAGCCGGGTGAAGATAAAGCCCCTGATCTACGGCGGCGGCCAGCAGCAGGGGCTGCGTTCCGGAACGGAAAATGTACCGGGCATAGCCGGTATGGGCGCGGCGGTGAAGGAGATGTTCACGGATCATCCGAAGAAGATCGATTACCTGTATGAACTGAAGGAATACGCGGAGAGAAAGCTTTCACAGCTTCCCGGCGTGACGCTTAACAATCCTCCGGGCCGCGAAGGCGCGCCCCAGATCGTGAGCGCCGGCTTCGAAGGCGTAAAGAGCGAGGTGTTGCTTCATGCGCTGGAGGAAAAGGGGATCTATGTGTCCTCCGGATCCGCATGCTCCTCGAACCATCCGGGTCTGAGCGGAACGCTGAAGGGCGTGGGCGTGCGGCAGGAGCTTTTGGATTCTACCCTGCGGTTCAGCTTCGGCTTATTTAATACGAAAGAGGAAATCGACTATGCGGCGCGGCAGCTGGAAGAAATATTGCCGGTACTGAGGCGTTTCTCCAGAAAGTAAAGGCAGCGTGTTGATTGTAAAACCGCAGCGGTACCGGCAGGCAGGTGAAAATCTCGCCGGCGTGCGGGTACAGTGCCGGGTCACCGGAAGCGACGCGATGATGGGGAGCAACAGGTAAGGAGAGAAAACAATATGCTTTATCAGTCATTTTTAATAAAATACGCCGAGATCGGAACGAAGGGGAAGAACCGCTTCCTCTTTGAAGACGCTCTGGTGAGCCACATCTGCCACGCCTTAAAGCGCGTGGACGGCAAATTTGACGTCACGAAGGACGCGGGCCGGATCTATGTCGCCGCGCTTACAGAGTATGATTACGAGGATGTGGTCGAGGCGCTTAAGAGGGTCTTCGGCATCGCCTGGATCTGTCCGATGTTCCAGACGGAGGAGAGAGAGTTCGAGGCGCTTAAAAAGCAGGTGATCCATTATCTTGACCAGGTATACCCTGATAAACACCTGACCTTCAAGGTGGTATCCCGCCGTGCCGACAAGCGCTACCCGGTGCCGTCGGAGCAGATGAACCGGGATCTGGGAGAAGCGGTTCTTGACGCGTATCCGGAAATGTCGGTCAATGTCCACGAGCCGGACGTGCTTCTGCGGGTCGAGGTGCGCAATACGGTGGTCAATATCTATTCGGAAATGATCCCCGGTCCCGGCGGCATGCCGGTGGGCACCAACGGAAAAGCCCTGCTTCTGCTTTCCGGCGGCATCGACAGCCCGGTGGCCGGTTATATGGTCGCGAAGCGGGGAGTGAAGATCGACGCGGTCTATTTCCACGCGCCGCCCTACACCAGCGAGCGCGCGAAGCAGAAGGTGGTGGATCTGGCGAAGCTGGTATCCCGGTATTCCGGCCCCATCGATCTGCATGTAGTGAATTTTACCGAGATCCAGATGGCGATCTACGAGACCTGCCCCCATGAGGAGCTGACGATCATTATGCGGCGGTATATGATGCGGATCGCCGAGCGGATCGCCGGAGAAACCGGAAGCCTGGCGCTTGTCACCGGAGAGAGCATCGGCCAGGTGGCGTCCCAGACGGTCCAGTCCCTGGCGGCTACCAACGACGTGTGCACCCTGCCGGTATTCCGGCCGGTGATCGCCTTCGACAAGCAGGAGATCGTGGATATTTCGGAGAGGATCGGAACCTACGAGACGTCGATCCTGCCGTATGAAGACTGCTGCACCATTTTCGTGGCGAAGCATCCGGTGACGAAGCCGGTTCTTAAGGCGATCCGAAAGTCGGAGGCGAAGCTTTCGGGGACGATCGGGGAACTGGTGGAGAAGGCGGTCTCGACGCGGGACGTGATCCGCTGCGTCTGAGCCTCCCGTCTGTCCGGCGTTCGTGTGCGGACGCAGTACGAACAGAGCGCCGCCGGCACCCTGCATGCATGGAAATACAACAAGCAGGGCGTCACTGGCGCCTTACCTGCATGGAAATAGAAAAGAACCTGCTGTCCAAGGCAGGTTCTGTGTCCGACGGGGTATTAAGAAGATATTATCGGATCAGATACGGCGTCAGAACGCTCATGATCTCGCTGATGACCGGTTCCGCCTCCGCGTGGATATTCAGGTCGATGGGCTTTGAAAGATCCAGACTGAAGATACCCATGATGGACTTGGCGTCGATCACGTAACGGCCGGATACCAGATCGAAGTCCACATCGAATCTGGACAGATCGTTGACGAATGACTTAACTTTATCAATTGAATTGAGCGAAATACGTACTGTTTTCATGCAAAAGCCTCCTTGATGATGATCCGCTGCTTACAGGGTTATGCGCGCCCTCCGGCGCCTACCGTAATAGTAGCGACTGGCAGGTGAAAAGTCAATAGACAGTTTGCATGAAAAAGTAAAAAGTATATTAAATGTGAGGCAGATGCAAGACCTCTGAAGCAAGGAGAACAGGATGAGAAAAGCCGCCCTGCATAATCTTGGATGTAAGGTAAACGCGTATGAGACGGAGGCGATGGCACAGCTCCTTAAGGAGGCGGGCTATGAGATCGTGCCCTTCGAGGAGAAGGCCGACGTCTATGTGATCAATACATGCACTGTGACCAATATCGCCGATAAAAAATCGCGTCAGATGCTCCACCGGGCGAAGAAGCGCAACCCGGACGCGGTCGTGGCGGCGGCCGGCTGCTATGCGCAGGTAGCCGCGGACAGGCTGCTGGCCGACGGCGCCGTGGACGTGATCATCGGGAACAACCGAAAGAAGGATCTGGCCGGGATCCTGGAGGAATATTTCGCCGCCAAAGCCTCCGGCGGGGCCGAAGAAGACTGCCGGGTTCTCGACATCGCGAAGACCCGCGAATACGAGTCCCTTTCCATCCGTACCTCCGCCGGACATACGAGGGCGTTTATCAAGATCCAGGACGGCTGCAACCAGTTCTGCAGCTACTGCATCATTCCCTACGCCAGGGGCCGCGTCAGGAGCCGGGTCGCGTCGGAGATTCTGGAGGAAGCGAAGACCCTGGCCGGCGCGGGGTACCGGGAGATCGTGCTTACCGGCATCCATATCAGCTCCTACGGACTCGATATGCCGCCGGAGGAGCGGGTGGGCCTGATCGATCTGATGGAACAGCTTGATGGAATCGACGGACTTTCGCGGCTGCGGCTGGGTTCTCTGGAGCCCAGGATCGTGACGGAGGATTTCGTGCGGCGCGCGGCGGCGCTTAAGACCGTCTGCCCGCATTTCCATCTGTCGCTGCAGAGCGGCTGCGACGCCACGCTTGCGCGTATGAACCGCCGCTATACGACGGACGAATACGCTGCGGGGTGCGGCCTTCTGCGGAAATATTTCGACCGCCCGGCGATCACCACCGATGTGATCGTCGGATTTCCGGGAGAGACGGAGGAGGAGTTTGCGCGGACGGTATCCTTTATAAAGCAGCTTGGCTTTTATGAGCTGCATGTGTTCCCCTATTCCCGCAGGGAAGGCACCCGCGCGGCCGCAATGCCGGATCAGGTGGACGAGGCGGTGAAAAAGGAGCGGAGCGCCTGCCTTCTGCAGCTGGATAAGGAGGCGTCCGCCGCGTACCGGAGATCGTTTCTGGGAGAGGTCCGGGAGATCCTTATGGAGGAGAAGATCACGGCGGAGGTGACGGAATATCTGGTGGGACATACCCGCGAGTACGTGAAGGCGGTCGTTCCGTGGAACGAAGGCCTGCGCGGACATATCGTGCGCGGACGCATGGAGAGGATGGTAAATGAAGAACTGGTGCTGCTGGTTCCCGCGGCGGAAACAGGCGTCCTGCTGTCTGAATCGTTATGAAGTTGTCAGAAATAATTTATAAATATTTCCCTTTACGAATGGCAAAATGTGGTATAAAATAAATTATGAACAGTAAAGGACGTGAGGACATATGGGCGATATTCAGAATACGAGACATTTTCGTGCTGTACAGGAGAATCAGCTGGACGTCAGCGAGGTTCTGGAGCAGGTGTATGATGCACTGACCGAAAAAGGATATAACCCTGTCAATCAGATAGTAGGATATATCATGTCTGGAGATCCAACCTACATTACCAGCCATAAGAGCGCCAGGAGCCTTATTATGAAGGTCGAGCGGGACGAGATCCTGGAGCTGCTTCTGTCTGCGTATATCGAGGAACGGCTGAAGTAAGTGCGCGCATGCTGCTGCCGGCCGGAGTCATTCGTGCTGTGAACGTGAGTCAGGGTCTAGCGGAATCGGATAAGGAAACGGGTGTTTCGGGAAGCGGAACTTTCGGAAGGAAGGGAAGCCTCCCGGGCATTGTTGTGTTTAAGTGACTGCGGAGGCTCTGCCGGCCGCGTGTTTTACTGGAGGAAAGGCGGCCGGCATGACGGCGGGACAGAATAATTTCGGATGGAGCAGACCGGTATGAGGATCCTGGGGCTTGATTTCGGAACAAAGACAGTGGGTGTGGCGGTCTGCGATCCCACGGGCCTGATCGCGCAGGGAGTGGAGACGATTACCCGCAGGGAGGACAATAAGCTGCGGGCCACCCTCAGAAGAATTGAAGAACTGGCCGCCGGATATCAGATTGAAACCATTGTTTTAGGTTATCCTAAGAATATGGACGATACGATCGGAGAACGGGCCAGGCGTACGGAGGAATTCGCGCAGGTACTTACCCGCAGGACGGGGCTTCCCGTGGTTTTGTGGGACGAGCGGCTGACGACGGCGGCGGCGGATGAGATCCTGGCGGAAAGCGGCGTTCCGGTGACGGAGCGGAAGAAAGTGATCGATAAGGTGGCGGCGGCGATCATCCTGCAGGACTATCTGGATAATGCCGGCGCCGCCCGGCGAACGGATAAAGGAGTTTAGCTGTATGGAAGACGAGAGAATCATCACCCTTGAGACGGACGACGGCGAGCGGATCGATCTGAATGTCCTGGAGGAGACAAGGATCAGCGGCATGAACTACATTCTGGTGACGGACGCCGCTGAGGATGACGAAGACGGCCAGTGCTATATCCTGAAGGACCGCTCTGAGAGGGATGCGGCCGACGCGGTTTACGAGTTCGTGGACGACGAGGACGAGCTGGATTATCTGTTTCGGATCTTCTCCGAACTGGTCGCGGATATGGATTTGGATCTGGAGAAGTAGGATAGCGGCGGTTTGCGGCCACGCCGGCGGACTGCTGCGCATAATACACGCAAGGTTAGGTGCCGCAGATGAACGAGAGCCTGTTTAGACAGATGCTGAAGGAGAAGGGCCTGAAGGTGACCGCGCAGAGGCTTCTGGTCCTTGAGCTGATGGCCGCCCATCCGGGCGAGCATTTAACGGTGGAGGACATCCATGCCCTGGCGCGGGAGCGGTACCCGAAGATTGGACTGGCCACCATCTACCGCACCGTACAGGTGCTGGTGGAATTAAAGCTCCTGGATAAGATCAGCTTCGACGACGGCTATGCCCGTTTTGAGCTGGCGAAGCTCCCGGGAGAAGAGAATAAAGGGCACCATCACCATCACGCCATCTGTCTCGGCTGCGGCAGGGTGCTGCCTTTCGAGGAGGACTTACTGGATACTTTGGAGCAGAGCCTTATGGAGCGGCTGGGCTTTGCGGTAACGGATCATGAAGTGAAATTATTCGGATACTGCCGCTCATGCAGAGAAGAGAAGAAGACGGATATCTGAATGGACAGAATTTGGAGGTTATAGGATTTGAAAGCGTCAAAACAACAGAATAGACAGGTCGGCAGGGCAGACAAGGTGCGGATCATCCCCCTTGGCGGCCTGGAGCAGATCGGAATGAACATCACGGCCATCGAGTACGGGGACGAGATCATTGTCATTGACTGCGGTCTGGCTTTCCCGTCGGACGATATGCTGGGGATCGATCTGTGCATCCCCGATATCACATATCTGAAGCAGAATCAGGAGAAGGTGAAGGGCTTCTTCATCACGCACGGACATGAGGACCATATCGGCGCCCTGCCCTATGTGCTGCAGGAGATCAATGTGCCGGTCTACGGGACCCGGCTTACGATCGCGCTGATCGAGAATAAACTGAAAGAGCATAACCTGCTTAAGAATACGAAGAGAAAGGTTGTAAAGCACGGACAGACGGTTACGCTGGGCTGTTTCCGTGTGGAATTCATCAAGACGAATCACAGCATCGCCGACGCGTCGGCTCTCGCGATCTTCACGCCGGCGGGCGTGCTTCTGCACACCGGTGATTTTAAGATCGACTATACGCCGGTCTTCGGCGAACCGGCGGATCTGCAGCGTTTCGCCGAGCTGGGGAAGAAAGGCGTGCTGGCGCTGATGTGCGACAGCACCAACGCGATCCGGCCGGGCTTTACGGCGTCGGAGAGGACCGTCGGCAAGACCTTTGACGCGATCTTCGCGGAGCATACGAACAACCGCATCATCGTGGCCACGTTTTCATCCAATGTGGACCGGGTGCAGCAGATCATCGATTCCGCCTACAAGTACGGGCGGAAGGTGGTGGTCGAGGGACGCAGCATGGTGACGGTCATCGGCATCGCCAGCGAGCTGGGCTATATCAAGATCCCGGAGGGGACGCTGATCGATATTGACAGTCTGAAGAATTATCCGGACGAGAAGACGGTGCTGATCACCACCGGAAGCCAGGGAGAGTCTATGGCGGCTCTGTCCCGGATGGCTTCCAGCATCCACAAGAAGGTCTCCATCAAGCCCAACGACGTGATCATCTTAAGCTCCACGCCGATCCCGGGCAATGAGAAGGCAGTCTCCAAGGTGATTAATGAGCTGTCCATCAAAGGCGCTGAGGTTATTTTCCAGGACACCCATGTGTCGGGCCACGCGTGCCAGGAGGAGATCAAGCTGATCTACTCCCTGACCCATCCCAAGTACGCGCTGCCGGTCCACGGCGAGTACCGCCATCTGATGACCCACAAGAGCCTGGCGGAATCCATGGGCATCCCGAAGGAGAATATCCTGATCATGTCGTCCGGTGATGTGGTGGAGCTGTCGGAGGATTCCCTTAAGGTCGTGGATCATGTGCAGGCGGGCGCGATCCTTGTGGACGGCCTGGGCGTCGGCGACGTAGGGAATATCGTCCTCCGGGACAGACAGAATCTTGCCCAGAACGGCATTATTATCGTGGTGCTGACACTGGAGAAATACTCCAATCAGCTGCTGGCGGGTCCGGACATCGTGTCCCGCGGCTTCGTCTATGTCCGTGAATCGGAGGATCTGCTGGAGGAAGCGCGGAAGGTGGTTGAGGATTCGGTGCAGGACTGCCTGGACCGCCATGTGACCGACTGGGGCAAGCTTAAGAATATCATCCGGGACGATTTAAGCGATTTCCTGTGGAAGAAGATGAAGCGGAACCCGATGATCCTGCCGATCATTATGGAGGTATAGCTTCTGCCTTCACGGAAGATTTCGAGAGAAGGGAATGACTGGATATGAGCGCAAAAATAAACGATATTAACCGGGCAACGAAAGCGATCATCGTAATTTCCTGGAAGCTTATCCTCTTTGCCCTGGTTATCCTGCTTGTCTATGAGTCGGTATCCCGCGGCTACCGGTTCGGATACGGCCTGTTTTACGATACCGCCGTGGATGAAGCTCCCGGCGTGGATCTCAGGGTTACGATCGGAGAGGACGAGTCGCTTGCGAATCTGGCGGTCGCCATGGAACAGAGCGGACTGGCGAAGGACCGCTTTTCCTTCATCATCCAGTGCATTTTCTATGAGTACGGATACAAGTTTATGGGATACGGGAACCCGATCCGGGAGGGGACGTATCTGCTGAATACATCCATGACGGCGAAGGAGATCATCACCACTCTCCGTGACGGAAAGGTAGAGACGCCGGAGGAAAGCGGCGAAGAGGAATGACGGAGGACGGACGGATCAGGGATTTTCTTTGGTCGCTGGAGCCCGGGGACGATCCGCTGTGCGAGAGGATCGCCGCGGACGCGGCCGGGCGGGAGATCCCGATTGTAAAAAGAGAGACAGGCGCGTTTCTGAAGGTGCTGGCAGCGGTGGGAAGGCCCGGGGCGATTCTGGAGATTGGGACCGCCGTGGGCTATTCTGCTGTCCGAATGGCGCTCGCGGCTCCGGCCGGCTGCCGGATCACCACCATCGAGAAGGATGAAGCAAGGGCCGCCGAGGCCAGGGAGAATGTGCGCCGGGCCGGAATGGAAGAGCGGATCCGGGTGATCTGCGGGGACGCGGATGAAATACTGGGAACGCTTGAGGACGAGGCATATGACCTTGTGTTTATGGACGCGGCGAAGGGACAGTATATAAAATGGCTGTCCGACGCGCTCCGGGTCTTAAGGCGCGGGGGCATACTGGCCGCGGATAATGTGCTGCAGGACGGGACGCTTCTGGAGTCCCGGTTCGCGGTAGAGCGGCGGGATCGGACGATCCACGCGAGGATGCGGGAATTTCTGTGGGAGCTGAAGCATCACGAGGGACTGTGTGCGGCGGTCCTGACGGTGGGAGACGGCGTGGCGGTGGCCGTGAAGACGGGACTGCCGGAGAGTGGAACAGAGGAAAAGGAATGCGGCGATGCGGAAGATTGAATTGCTGGTGCCTGCGGGCAGCCCGGAGGTTCTGAAAACGGCGGTGCGTTACGGCGCGGATGCGGTCTATATCGGCGGCGATGCGTACGGACTGCGCGCGAAGGCCCGAAATTTCTCGCTGGCGGAGATGAAGGAGGGCGTTCGGTTCGCCCATGCCCGGGGCGCGAAGGTGTATGTGACGGCGAATATATTTGCGCACAATGAGGATCTGGCGGGCGTCGAGGCGTATTTCAGGGAGCTTAAGGATGTGGGAATGGACGCGCTGATCATCTCGGATCCGGGCGTGTTCACGCTTGCGCGAGAGCTGCTGCCGCAGACGGACATCCACATCAGCACCCAGGCCAACAGCACGAATTACGGGACGTACCGGTTCTGGTACGGTCTGGGGGCCAGGCGGGTAGTCGCGGCCAGGGAGCTGAGTCTTGCCGAGATCGCGCAGATCCGGGCGCGGATCCCGGAGGATATGGAGATCGAGTGCTTTGTCCATGGTGCCATGTGCATTTCCTATTCGGGAAGGTGCCTTTTAAGCAACTATTTCGTGGGCAGGGACGCCAATCAGGGCGAATGCACCCACCCCTGCCGCTGGAATTACGCGGTGGCCGAGGAGACCAGACCGGGAGAGTATCTGCCGGTGTATGAGAACGAGAGAGGAACATTTTTATTTAACTCAAAGGATCTGTGCATGATCGGCCATATTCCGGAGATGGCGGCCGCGGGAATCGACAGCTTTAAGATCGAGGGGCGGATGAAGAACGCGCTTTACGTGGCCACGGTAGCCGGAACCTACCGGCGCGCCATCGACGATTTCCTGGAGAGCGAAGAGAAGTACAGAAGGAATCTGGGCCGCTACCTTAAGGAGATCGGCAAATGTACCCACAGGGAGTTTTCGACCGGCTTCTATTTCGGAAAGCCGGGGGCGGAATCCCAGATTTACGGAGAAAGCACCTATATAAAGGAATACGTTTATCTTGGAACGGTAGACCGTGTGGATGAGCGCGGCCTGTGCCGCATGGAGCAGAAGAATAAATTCTCCGTGGGCGAGATAGTCGAGATCATGAAGCCGGACGGAAGGAACCTGGAAACGGCCGTCGGCGGCATCTTCGACGAGGAAGGCTGTCCGCAGCAGAGCGCGCCCCACGCCAGGCAGATCCTTTACGCGGATCTGGGCGGGAAAGCGGAAGAGGGAGATATCCTTCGCAGAAGCGGCGCGCAGGCGGGAAAGGAGTGATACCATGCTTACATGGATCGCAGGGATAGGAGCGGCGCTTTGTCTGGCATACTATGTCATTATCGTTGTGTATGCCGGCTTTTCCGTGTCCTTTTCATGGTTCTGGCTGGCGGCGGCGGGATTTCTCTCCTTTCTGGCATGGGGAAGCCGCTACTGCAGGCTGCATCCGAGGAAAGTGCCCCTTTGGGTGACGGTGCCGGTCATGACTTTCGTGGCGGCGGCCTTTGTCATTTTCTGCATTGTGGAGGCCTGCGTGATCGTGGGCTCGGTATCGGCTGAGAAGCCGGGCCTGGATTATGTGATCGTCCTCGGCGCGAAGGTACGCGAGCAGGGGATCAGCAATTCCCTGCGCAAGCGTCTTGATAAAGCGGCCGAGTACAGCCGCCGGAGTCCGGGAACCGTACTGATCCTTTCCGGAGGCCAGGGGCCGGACGAGCCTGTGCCGGAGGCGCAGGCCATGTACGAATATCTTCTGGGACAGGGGATCCTCCCGACCCGGCTGGTCATGGAGCCTGTGTCCGCGAGTACGGTGGAGAATATCGCCTACAGCCAGCTGATCATTCTGCAGACGGAACAGGGTAAGCGCGACGCTGCCGTAAGAGGCGGCGGAGAAGTCGCGCCGGGGCCTTACCTGCAGGTCGAGGAGAAGCCGGTGCAGATCGGCATCCTGACCAGCAATTATCATGTGTTCAGGGCAGAGATGATCGCGAAGAAGCGCGGTATGGGAGATATCCATGGGATCGCGTCGGAGTCGGATCCGGTGCTGTTTGTACATCTGTGTGTGCGGGAGTGCGCGGCGATCCTGAAGGACCGTCTGATGGGAAATATGTAACCTGCCGCAAACGGCGGCGCGCCCGCTTAAGGCGGCGTGAACAGAAAAGATTGATAGAAAGCGAGGAAATGAACATGAACGATCTGAAGAATCTGGAGGCTTATAAGCTGCTTTCGCAGGACCATATAAAGGAGCTTGACTCCGAAAGCTTCCTTCTGGAGCATAGAAAGAGCGGCGCGAAGCTGTTACTTCTGTCCAACAGCGACAATAACAAGGTTTTCTCCATCGGCTTTCGGACGCCGCCCTCCGACAGCACCGGCGTGCCCCATATCATGGAGCACAGCGTTCTGTGCGGATCGGAGAAGTTCCCGGTAAAGGATCCGTTCGTGGAACTGGTGAAGGGCTCCCTGAACACATTTCTGAATGCGGTCACCTATCCGGATAAGACCGTTTATCCGGTGGCCAGCACCAATGACAAGGATTTCCAGAACCTGATGGACGTCTATATGGACGCGGTGCTGCATCCGAATATCTACCGGGAAGAGAAGATCTTTAAGCAGGAGGGCTGGCATTACGAGCTGGAAAGCAAGGATGCGCCGCTGCGTTATAACGGCGTTGTCTATAACGAGATGAAGGGCGCGTTCTCCTCGCCGGAAAGCGTGCTGGACAGGTGGACCCAGAACGCCCTGTTCCCGGACAGCTGCTACGGCTTTGAGTCCGGCGGCGACCCGGCCTGCATTCCGAGCCTGACTTACCAGCAGTTCCTTCATTTCCACGAGACCTATTACCATCCGGCCAACAGCTATATCTACCTGTACGGCGATATGGATATGGAGGAGCGTCTGATCTGGCTGGACGAGGCGTATTTGAGCAAATACGACCGAAACGACCCGAAGGCGAAGGTGGATTCGGAGATTCGCAGGCAGAAGCCGTTTAATGAGCCGAAGCAGGAGGAGATCACGTACCCGATTACGGAAGACGAGCCGGAGGAGAACGCCGCCTATCTTTCCGTCAGCACGGTGGTAGGCGACCGGCTGGATCCGGTGCTTTTCATGGCGTTCCAGATTCTGGAGTACGCGCTGATCGACGCTCCCGGCGCGGCGCTTAAGCAGGCGCTTCTGGACGCGGGGATCGGAGGGGATATCCTGGGCGGGTTTGCCGACGGTATCCTGCAGCCCTATTTCACCGTGACGGCCAAGGATGCGGATGCGGACCAGAAGGGCGAATTTCTGGCGGTGGTGAAGGGAACCCTCCGTAAGCTGGCCGACGAGGGCCTGAATAAGAAATGCCTGCTGGCGGGCATCAATTACTATGAATTCCACAATCGGGAGGCGGATTACGGATGGGCGCCGAAGGGCCTTATGTATGGCCTGCACGCCATGGAAAGCTGGCTGTACGGCGAGGATCCGCGGATGCTTCTGCGGTATGAGGACACATTTGAATTCCTGAAGAAAGCGGTGGACGAAGGATATTTTGAGCAGCTGATCCGCGACTGGCTCCTGGATAATCCGTTCGAGGTCACGGTCGTGGTGAAGCCGGAGAAGAACAAGACGGCCAAAGAAGACGCGAAGCTGGCGGAGAAACTGGCCGCCTACAAGGCGACCCTCTCCGAAGAGGAGATCGAGGGACTGGTAGAGCAGACGAAGGAACTGAAGGCGTATCAGGACGCGCCGTCGCCGAAGGAGGATCTGGAGAAGATCCCGATGCTCCGGCGGGAGGATATAGACCCCAAAGCGGAAGAGAACCATTGGAAGGAGTCCGTTATTCACGGCGTCAGGACGGTGTGCCATGAGCATTTTACCTCCGGCATCTGCTATGTGAAGGCTTTGTTCAACACGAACCGCCTGCCGATGGAGGACCTGCCCTATGCAGGGCTTTTGAAGTTTTTGATGGGCTATGTGGATACGGAGCATTACAGTTATGCGGATCTGAGCAGCGAGATCTATCTGCAGACCGGCGGTATCGGCTTCAGCACCCATACCTATGCGGATTTTGACCGGCCGGGCAGCTTTACCGGCGTATTTACGGCCGATATGAAATCGCTCTATGAGAAGCTTCCGGAGGGCTTCGGACTTCTGGCGGAGATCCTGTCCGCTTCGAAGTTTACGGATGAGAAGCGACTCGGCGAGGTGCTGAAAGAGGTGCGTTCCCGCTCGAGGATGAAGCTGGAAGGCTCCAGCCATCAGGCGGCGGTCTCCAGGGCTATGTCCTATTTCTCCGCCGCATCCAGATACAACGACATGACCGGAGGCATCGGCTTCTACCGTTTCCTGGAGGATACGGTAAAGGCGTTCGAAAAGGATCCGAAGGCCCTGATCGGGAAGCTGGAAGCAGTGGCGGCCCGGCTGTTTACCAGGGACAATATGCTGCTCAGCGTCACGGCGGACGGGGAAGGCTTCCGGCTTCTGCCGGATGCCATGAAGACGCTTACGGACGCGCTCCCGGCGGGCAGCGGCGAGACCTGGCCGTTTGCGTTCGAGAGAAAGAACTTAAATGAAGGCTTCAAGACCTCCTCCCAGGTTAACTATGTGGCCCGGTGCGGGAATTTCCGGACGGAGGGGTATGAGTATACCGGCGCCCTGCAGATCCTGAAGCCGATATTAAACTATGATTATCTGTGGATCAATCTGCGCGTCAAGGGAGGCGCCTACGGCTGTATGAGCGGCTTCGGCCGATCCGGCGACGGATATTTTGCCTCCTACAGGGACCCGAACCTGAAGGAGACCAACGAGGTCTATGAGAATGTGGTCGGATATCTGGAGAATTTCGACGCGGACGAGAGAGACATGACCAAATATGTCATCGGTACCATCAGCGAGCTGGATACGCCGCTGACGCCGTCCGCCAAAGGCGAGCGGGGGCTGTCCGCTTATCTGTCCCATGTGACGAACGAGATGCTGGCCGCGGAGCGGGCCCAGATCCTTGCGGCCCGGCCGGAGGACATCCGCGCCCTGGCGCCGGTCCTTAAGGCGGTGCTTGATACGGGAAGCCTTTGCGCCATCGGAGGCGATGAGAAGGTGGAAGCGAATAAGGAAATGTTCGGCGAGGTGAAGCCGCTGTTCCGCGCCTGAGCCGGCGTGGCCGCTTTGACGGGCAGCGATGGGGCCGTTTCGGAAGTGTCCGGCGCTGGGCGGGAAACATCGGTACGACAGAATAAGGAGAGCAGCGAACGTATATGAGCGATAATTTCAGATCCGGATTTGTGGCCCTGATCGGGCGGCCGAACGTGGGCAAATCCACACTGATGAACCACCTGATCGGTCAGAAGATCGCGATCACGTCGGAGAAGCCCCAGACCACCCGCAACCGCATCCAGACCGTCTATACGGATGAACGGGGCCAGATCATTTTCCTGGACACCCCCGGCATCCACAAGGCGAAGAACAAGCTGGGCGAGTACATGGTAAATGTGGCCGTGGGTACCTTAAGCGAAGTGGATGTGGTGCTGTGGCTGGTGGAGCCGTCCGCCTTCATCGGCGCGGGCGAGCGGCACATCGCGGAGCTTCTGGGGAAAGTGAAGACGCCGGTGATCCTGGTGATCAATAAGATCGATACCGTGAAGGATAAGGAGGACATCCTGAAGTTCATGGACGCCTACCGGGAGGTATGCAGGTTCGCGGAGATCGTGCCGGTGTCGGCGTTAAAGGATCAGAATACGGACAAAATGACGGATATCCTTTTCCGGTATCTGCCTTACGGCCCGCAGTATTATGACGAGGATACGGTGACGGAGCAGCCCATGCGGCAGATCGCGGCGGAGCTGATCCGCGAGAAGGCCCTGCGCCTTCTTTCTGACGAGATCCCCCATGGCATCGCCGTGACCATCGAGAAGATGAGCGAGAGGAAAGACGGCATGCTGTACGATATCGAGGCCACGATCATCTGCGAGCGTGACAGCCACAAGGGCATCATCATCGGAAAGGGCGGCGCCATGCTTAAGAGGATCGGAACCGCGGCGCGGCAGGAGATCGAGAACCTGATGGGCGCCCATGTGAACCTGAAGCTCTGGGTCAAGGTGCGAAAGGAATGGCGGGACAGCGAGCTGTATATGAAGAATTACGGGTATTATGAGAAGAAGGAATAGGACGCGGGAGCTGGATCGCGGCCGGTCCGCCGCGCCGGTATATTTATAAAGAATTTTGCGGGAATTTCGCATCGGATCGTTATTACAGGGATGAGGATCAGGCAAGAAATGAAATGAGATGAAAGTGACGAAAAGAGTATGCGGGAACGGATCGAACTGACCGGCATGGTATTAAAATCCACTTCAGTGGGAGAATATGATAAGCGGCTGGTGATCCTGACCCGGGAGCGGGGCAAGATCACGGCTTTTGCCCGGGGCGCGAAGCGCCCCGGAAGCAGACTTATGGGGCCAAGCCGGCCGTTTGCGTTCGGAACCTTTAAGGTCTATGAGGGGCGCGAGGCGTATAATCTGCAGGAAGCGGAGATCCGCCGGTATTTCGAGGAGCTGACGGCGGATGTGGAGGCGGCCTGCTACGGACAGTATTTCCTGGAGTTCGGGGATTACTATTCGCGGGAGAATCTGGACGGGTCGGCCATGCTTCTTCTGATCTACCAGTCGCTGCGGGCGCTTTTGAAGCCGGGACTTTCCGACCGGCTGGTGCAGCGTGTGTTTGAACTGAAGGCGATGGTGATCGGCGGGGAGTATACGGAGAAGCCGCCGGCGGCGGTCAGTGAGGCGGCGGCTTATGCGTGGGAGTATGTGGTGTGGAGTCCGATGGAGAAGCTTTATACGTTTACGCTGACGGAACCGGTGATGGAGGAATTTGCCAGGTGCGTGGAGATGAATCTTAGGAGGTATGTGGACAGGGAGTTTCAGTCGCTTCGGATTCTGGAGACGATGAGGGGGGATTAAAGTCGTGAAGGGTACGCGGAAAGAGAGGGGGGTGCACGGGGAATGAGTCGTGAAAGGTACGCGGAAAGAGTGTGGGCTGTACGGGGGAATGAGTCGTGAAAGGTACGCGGAAAGACCACCGTCTGCATGAGGTTCAGGTTTGCTCGCGGGAAAATTCGGATTCACAGCGATTTGTTAAGGGCATCACGAAAAATGGACAACTCGCTTCGCTCAGACACGTCCATTTTTCGTGATAACACAAATCACTGTTCATCGCGAATTTTCAGCCGCTCGCAAAATTCACCTCATGCAGACGGTGGTCTTTCCGCTGGGTTTGGCGGGCTGAGGGGCTTGCGCTGGGATTTGTGGGCTGAGGGGCTTGCGCTGGGATTTGTGGGCTGAGGGGCTTGCGCTGGGATTTGTGGGCTGAGGGGCTTGCGCTGGGTTTGGCGGGCTGAGGGGCTTGCGCTGGGTTTGGTGGGCTGAGGGGCTTGCGCTGGGATTTGCGGGTTGAGGGGCTTGCGCTGGGATTTGCGGGCTGAGGGGCTTGCGCTGGATTTTCGCGGGCTGAGAAGCTTTATGGCTGCTTTCTTGGGATGTAGATAAAGAGGAGGATGTATCGGGGATGGTTATAAAATTGTGGGGGCGGGTATTGAAAAGATAGGGAAATCATGGTATACTGCGGACTGAACGCGTTGGCGATGCATAAGAGAATCGAAATGTGAGAAGGGTACATAATAATATCACATGACAGGAGGATTCTTATGCAGAGGTGTGAGGGCGCGGGGTATCGGAAGGGTGCTGGGAGTGCGGGAAAGCCGGCTGAAAGCGCGGGAAGGTCTGGCGGAAGAGCGGCAAAATCTGCGGGAGTGATGACCGCTGCGGCCGTCGTTGCGGTGTCCGTTTTTCTGACTGGCTGCGGCGTGGGGAGAGGTTCATTTCCGGAGGACCGGAGCGCGATCTATATCGCGAAGGACGGCGGGCTGTATACGGTGCTTTGCGGAGCGTATGACGCGGCGAAGGATTATTACAGTGAGGAAGAGCTGACGGCGCGGATTGAAGAAGAGGTGGCGGCTTATAACGCGGAGCATTCTGCTGACGCATGGCAGACAGAGGAGAAACCGGCGGGAGCAGGTGGGACGGATGCGCGGCAGATGGAGGAAGCGGTTACGGTGGAACGGGTCTGTCTGGGAGACGGAACGGCCAGCGTAGTCCTTCGGTATTCGGACGCGGAGAATCTGATGCGTTTTACGGAGGCGTCTCAGGATACGTACAATCATACGGAGAAGCTTTCCGTGACAATGGTCGGAGAGGGGCTGCCGGATGTTCCGGGTGCGGATGAGGCGTGGATCGACGCGAAGCGGAACGATCCGGTGACGCCGGAGCAGATCCGGAGGAGGACAGACCTTCATTTGATTACGGCAGCAGGGCCGGTCACGGTTCAGACGGAGAAGCGCATTCTCTATTACAGCGGGGCGGTGAGTCTGCTGGATAAGTATACGGCGCAGGTGTCGGACGGCGACGCGTATATTGTATTTAAGTGATATACTGTATACAGGAGAGGCGATGGAGCTTCGGCTGCGTATGATTATCTCCGGCGGCTTACGGCTGTTTCCGGAAGGTATCGGGTGTCTGTCCGGCGTGAAAACAGGTATGTCAGAACGATAGCATAAATCATAGAAAAGGCAGGGTAATTATTATGGAAAAGACAATGGACAAGATCGTGGCGCTGGCCAAATCCAGAGGGTTTGTCTATCCGGGCTCCGAGATTTACGGGGGCCTGGCCAACACCTGGGATTACGGCAATCTGGGCGTGGAACTGAAGAACAATGTGAAGAAGGCCTGGTGGCAGAAATTCGTTCAGGAGAGCCCCTACAATGTGGGCGTGGACTGCGCGATCCTGATGAACTCCCAGACCTGGGTAGCCAGCGGCCATCTGGGCGGGTTCTCGGATCCGTTAATGGACTGCCGCGCCTGCCATGAACGGTTCCGCGCGGACCAGCTGATCGAGAATTACATGAAGGAGAAAGGCATTGTTCCGGACGAGGCCGTGGACGGCTGGAGCCAGGAGCAGATGAAGCAGTATATCGAGGAGCGGAATATCTGCTGTCCCAGCTGCGGCAAGCATGATTTCACCGATATCCGCCAGTTCAACCTGATGTTCAAGACCTTCCAGGGCGTGACCGAGGACGCGAAGAATACGGTCTACCTGCGTCCGGAGACGGCCCAGGGCATTTTCGTGAACTTTAAGAACGTCCAGAGAACGTCCCGCAAGAAGATTCCGTTCGGCATCGCCCAGATCGGCAAATCCTTCCGCAATGAGATCACGCCGGGCAATTTCACGTTCCGCACCAGAGAGTTTGAGCAGATGGAGCTGGAGTTCTTCTGCGAACCGGACACGGATCTGGAGTGGTTCGCCTACTGGAAGCAGTACTGCATCGACTGGCTGCAGACGCTGGGCATTAAGCCGGAAGAAATGCGGGTGCGCGACCATGATCCGGCGGAGCTGGCCTTCTACAGCAAGGCCACGTCCGACATCGAGTTTCTGTTCCCCTTCGGCTGGGGCGAGCTCTGGGGCATCGCGGACCGCACCAACTACGATCTGACCCGCCATCAGGAGACCTCCGGCCAGGATCTGACCTATTTTGACGACGCGAAGAATGAGAAATATATCCCCTTCGTCATCGAGCCGTCCCTGGGCGCCGACCGTGTGACGCTGGCGTTCCTCTGCGCGGCCTACGACGAGGAGGAGCTGGCCGAGGGCGACGTGCGCACGGTACTGCATTTCCATCCGGCCATCGCGCCGGTGAAGGTGGGCGTGCTGCCGCTTTCCAAGAAGCTGAACGAGGGCGCGGAGAAGATCTACGCCGACCTGTGCAAATATTTCAACTGCGAGTTCGACGACCGCGGCAACATCGGCAAGCGCTACCGCCGCCAGGACGAGATCGGCACGCCGTTCTGCGTGACCTACGATTTCGATTCGGAGAATGACCAGGCGGTGACGGTACGCGACCGCGATACGATGGAGCAGGTGCGGGTGCCGATCACGGAGCTGAAAGATTATCTGGAGGAGAGGATCCGGTTCTGAACCGAGGGCAGGAACCGAAACAGAGCGGAGAGAGCGGCTGATATCGTGCCGCGTGACTTATGATGTAAAGTGGAAACAAAAATCTGCCGTTGGCATATTTTTGGCGTGGATGGGAACCGTTTGCCGGCTTATATGGGCCTGGCTGGCGGTTCCCTGTTTTTTATGGCTTCTGCAGGCCGCTTATTTGGAAAGAAATTTCCCCGGATTTTCTGTACGCCGCACAATTTTCAGCCATTCGTTAAGCTGACTGATATCTTTGTGGGACTATGATCCGCTTATATCGTTCATCTGGCTGGTTGAAGACGTCTTTCGACGAGATGAGAATGGCTCCCTTTCAATCTTGGTTTCAATGAGTTTACTTCATCGTTGTGGAAAATTTCGTTTGCTATATAGCCCGATATATGATATACTTCTTTATATCCGTTCAGATTTTCTGATTGCGATTCATGCGGACCGCCGGGAATCCGGTGTGTTCCGGCAGCTGCGGATCATATGTTTATCCGCGTATCTGCTGCGGGAATTTCCGAGAGATCGAAGAGCGTTATGGAAGAAAAGGTATACCATGTCACGGAAAGATTCTGCGTTTTCGGGAAGAAAGTCATGGAGAAAGTTTACGCGAGAGGGCGTATGGGACCGAAAGGTCCGGCGCATCTGCATTGCGGCGCTTACTCTGGAGGCGGCGGTACTGTTTCATCAGTACGGCGGCGCGGATTTCTTCGCTCTGCGCGCGGAGAGCGAGAGCCGTCAGTGGCTGAGCCCGGCGGGGGAGGAGAGTGGAAATGGCGGCGTTATGGAGGAAATCTTCGGTTTCCGGCTGAGGCTGCGGGATGGGGCTGTCGAGTTCTACCGGCAGGAGGAGACCGTCGGGGAGACGAAACCGGGAGATGGGGCGTGAACCGGCCGGAAACCGGTTCATAGACTTTCCGGAAGTACCTTGAAAATATAGTATGTTTACCCGGGCGGCCGGGGAGGCGTGCAGTCATCCGTTCCTTTATTTTGCGGAAAGGGTGATGCTTATGAGTACATATGAGGAGTTTATGGTCATTTTGACTGCTGCGCTGCTCATAGTAGCGATTCTGAATTATAGAAAATAAGCAAGCTGCCTCGTCTCTTGGCAGGAGAAGGCAGCTTGCTTATCAGTAACTGTTGAATCTGCGCCGGAGCGGATAGGCTTCATCTATCTCCCGGCTGTCCAGTCAAGCGTATTATACACCATAAAGCGAAATAATTCAACCGGAAAAATCCGCCGAAACCTCTTGCTATAATCCATCCGATACGCTATAATGCTTCCATTGAGATTTCTGCTGCATCA
>CANQBX010000024.1 GCA_947589095.1 uncultured Lachnospiraceae bacterium | reverse complement strand
AAAAAAAATAAGCCATAAATGGCTTGGATGAAGGATTTTTGCGATTAGGGTATTTAAAAGAAGTGTCAAACGCCCGGTTATAGATAATCCGGAAGTTTATAGTGAGACGAGTCTTGAATATAATGAAAAATGGGATTATGATCGGAACATTGTATTTTTTGACTTTAACAGGATGATTTTCTGGACTGCAAGAGCGGCAGGAGAGGGAGAGGCCAGTGATGACAGCCGCCATTTGAAGACGGTTTATTATTGGGAGCCGCACGATTTGCTGAAGAATCGTGACGCGATACGTGACGATCTGCCGGTATGGAGAATACCGGAGGATATGGTTGGCAGTTACGGCAGAAGATATTTTGACGGAGAGCGTTATTATTCTTCGAATATGTATGACGACTTTAAAGCAATAGATGTGTCAGGGCAGATCTATAGATGGAAAAACTTCGGACATGGTAATTGTACAAGTTTTAGCGTTGTTGGGGGTTACCTGTATCTTGATATCGCCGGAGAACAGGAGGAACAGTATCAGCTGACACTGGAGCGCAGTGCGCCGTTGAAAAATAGCTGGTTTCGGAGGCTACCGAAAGAGCTTATACAAATGTATCAGTCATGAAAGAATATATAAATTACCCTGTAAAGCCCGGGAGAAACCGAGTCCGAGAAATCTGATCAGAGGAAATAAAGGAGAGAAAGATGGCCAATAATGTAATTACAGAAGACGAGAGAAATCAATTCCGCAGCATCGCGTTTAAGAAGAAGGCTGACAGCATGGAATTGTATTTAATAGGCCGTAACGGCTATAAATACAATATGCAGGAAGTCGGCGAGGCAGTATTTGGGGACGCGAATTATAGCTTTACGGTTTCTCTGATTCACAGGTGTTATAATTTCTCCGGACAGAACGGCGGCAAGTACCGAAATGGCTGCAAATTTGAGCAGAAATACGGCTATAGGGTAACCAGAAGCGATATTGAAGCTTTTCTAAAAAAATATCCGAATGGAACTTTTAACAATGGAGTTACATTTGAAGATTTTTTATTAACACGGCTTAAAAGTGCACAAAATTCTGTCCCGGCTGCCGCTCCGGCGCAGCGGCAGCCGGCGCCGGCGAAGATACCGCAGCAGCCGCGGCAAGTATCTCAGCCGCAGCCAATACCTCAGCCGCAGCCAGTGCCGCAGCCAGCGCCGCAGCCAGCGCCCCGGTACAGTTATCAGGAACCTGATTCTTCCGATAGTGAGGCTAGAAAACAGTCGGCTACGGGATGCTTGGTTATAGTGATGGTGATTATGTTAGCTATGTTTTTTGCCGGCGTTTTATTTAAGCATTGGATTATAGCGCTGATTCTTGCTATTTTTGCAATTTCCAGTATTTATGATATTATAAAATCTTGATTATAGAATTAAGTAAGTGCAGACTACATATATCGATACCGTTTTCGCAGCGCCACCAAAAACATCATTGATAGCGCAAACGAGCACACTTCCGCCGTCACTTCCGCCAGCCGGATGCCGTCGATACGGCCTTGCTGTTGAGCGCCGTGAAGAAGGACGATGAGAAAATATTTACGCCCACAATGATAAACGCCGTGGTGGAGATCCGAAACGCCCGCACGGTCATGGCCGGGAGTTTCCGCGTCATAGCCGACGAAGATCATGGAGAGCGGCCTGGCTAATAGCTGGGCCGCGGCCATCGCGGCTCCGGCGCCGCCCATCAGGATCATGCTTTTCTTCAGCATATTTTTCAGTTCTTCCCAATTCCCCGCTCCGAAATGACAGCCCACGATAGGCGCGCTTCCGATGGCGCAGCCCACGAAGATAGCGATGAAGATAAACTGGACGTACATCAGGACGCCGCAGGCGGCGACGCCATTTTCACCGGCGTACTTGAGAAGCTGGAAATTATACAGCATGCCGACGATGGAGAGCTGCCGTGTTCCAGCTTCTGCCAGCGATATCCAGTGTAGTAAATCCCGCAGGTAATGTCAGGAGCGGGCGGTATCATTTCGTTTACTTCATCATTGAAGGGCGGATTCATTGACAGCGGTCTGATATCATGTTAAGATAAGATCATCGGGGGCAATTATTACAGCAGAGGGGTTAAAGGATGAAAAAGCTTGCGGCCTGCGAGGCCATGATCCTGCGCTATGGCGCGGATATCCTGGAATCTTCCAATATGCAGATGGAGAAAATGTTCATGCAGCACGGCGACGTGAGCGTGTTTGAACATTCTGTCATCGTGGCCTGCGTCTGCCTGCTGATCGCCGGGTATCTGCATATTCGGGTGAATCACCGGGCGCTGGTGCGCGGCGCGCTGCTGCACGATTATTTTCTGTATGACTGGCATATACCGGATAAGAGCCATCGGCTTCACGGATTTCATCATGCGCGGAAGGCCTGCGAGAATGCGGCGAGGGATTTTGAACTGGGAGAGATTGAAAAGGACGCGATTCGAAAGCATATGTTTCCGTTGAATCTGCGGCCGCCGAAGTATCGGGAAAGCGCGATCGTGTGCCTTGCGGATAAGATCTGCGCGACAGGCGAGACGCTGCGGATGCCGTACTGCAGGAATGTGAGGAAGACCCTGGGAATTCTCAGGGAAGACGTTTGACAAACGAATGTCCGGAAATTATAATAATAGAAACCAACTGCCTGAAAGGGAATGACTGTGTTATGAAGTTTTTTCAGAAAATGGAACGGAAATTCGGCAGATACGCCATCCGGAATCTGATGTATTATATCATGCTTCTCTATGCGGCCGGCCTGGTGCTTCAGATCGTGATGCCGGGGATATACTGGAACTGGCTCTGCTTAAATGCGGGGGCCATCGTGCACGGTCAGATATGGCGTATCGTCACGTTTCTGATCTATCCGCCCATGTCCATGTCGTCTGTGGGAGCGGCGCCTATGAGCATGCTGTCGGATCTGCTGTTCAACGGCATTGCGCTGTCTCTGTACTATTCGCTGGGAACGACCCTGGAACGGACCTGGGGCGCGTTTAAGTTCAATGTGTACTTTTTTATGGGCGTCCTGGGACATGTGCTGGCGGCGCTGATCGCGTATCTGTTCTTTGGCCAGATGCTGCTTCTTACTACCACATATCTGAACCTGTCGCTGTTTTTTGCGTTTGCGGCTATGTATCCGGACCTGCAGTTTCTGCTGTTCATGGTGATTCCGGTGAAAGCCAAGGTGCTTGCGGTTTTCGATGGGATTTTCTTCCTGTATGGTTTTATCGTGGGGAATGCGGCGACGCGCTGCGCGATCGTTCTGTCGCTGCTTAATTTCCTGATATTCTTCCTGATGACCCGGAACCTGAACCGCTATTCGCCGAAGGAGATCAAGCGTAAGCGGGAATTCCGCACCCAGACCAAGATCATCCCGCAGAGCGGCCCGAGGCACCGCTGCGCAGTGTGCGGACGGACGGAGAAGGACGGCGAGAATCTGGAGTTCCGCTACTGTTCCAAATGCGCGGGCGGATTGGAGTACTGTCAGGATCATCTGTATACGCACCAGCATGTGACCGGAGGGCCGCAGGGATCGGTGCAGTGAGTGAACCGGCAGGAGCCGCGGGTTCCCGATCACGGGAAAGGATACAGGGAATATACGAAAGATACGGCGCGAGGCTGTATAATATAATACACAGGAGGAGACAGGATGAAGAAAACAAAAATTATCTGCACCATGGGACCGGCCTCCGACGACCGGACCGTTATGATGGATCTGGTACGCTATGGCATGGACATCGCGCGGTTTAATTTCTCCCATGGTACCCACGAGGAGCAGAAGGCGCGGCTGGATCAGCTGAAAAGCATTCGCAGCGAGCTGGATGTGCCGGTGGCGGCGCTTCTGGATACGAAGGGACCGGAGATCCGTACGGGCCGCGTAAAGGGCGGCGGGAAGATCCCGCTGATGGCCGGGCAGTTCTACACGCTGACGACCCGTCAGGTGGAGTGTGATGAGAAGGTCTGCCATATCAATTACTCCGGGCTGGCAGAAGACGTGAAGCCGGGGGACCGGATCCTGATCGATGATGGACTGATCGAGCTGAAGATCCAGAAGATCGAAGGGGAAGATATCAGCTGCCTGGTAGTGAATGGGGGCGAGCTGGGCAGTCAGAAGGGCGTGAACGTGCCGGGGGTGAAAGTGAAGCTTCCGGCGCTTACGGATAAAGACAAGGAAGATATTGAGTTTGGAATCGAACAGGGATTTGATTTTATTGCCGCTTCTTTCGTCCGTTCGGCGGAAGCGGTTCTGGAGATCAAAGAGATACTGAAGGCGCATAATTCGAAGATCATGGTCATTTCCAAGATCGAGAACGCCGAAGGGATTGAAAATCTGGATGAGATCATCGCTGCCAGCGACGGTATCATGGTGGCTCGCGGCGACATGGGCGTGGAGATCCCGGCCCAGAAGGTGCCGTTCATCCAGAAGACGATCATTCAGAAATGCAACGCGGCCTGTAAGCCGGTCATCACGGCGACGCAGATGCTGGACTCCATGATCCGCAATCCGCGGCCTACCAGGGCGGAAGTGACGGACGTGTCCGAAGCGGTGGCCGAAGGCACCGACGTGGTCATGCTGTCCGGAGAGACTGCTGCCGGCAAGTATCCGGTGGAGGCGCTTAAGATGATGGTGGAGATATGCCTGGAGGCGGAGTCCCATCTGGACAATTCCGCATACCGCAGCCGCCAGGTGACGGACCAGAACCGTACGATTTCCAACGCGGTCTGCTTCTCCTCCGTGTCCACGGCCCATGATCTGGGCGCGAAGGCTATCGTGGCTCCCAGCATCAGCGGCTTTACGGCCCGCCTTCTGTCCAAATGGCGCTCCGACGTGCAGGTCATCGGCATGTCGCCGGCGGCCATCGCGGTGCGGCAGATGCAGATCTACTGGGGCGTCCGTCCGTTCCTCGCCATGCGCGCCGATTCCACCGACGCCCTGATCGAGTCGTCGATCGAGTATCTGAAGGAGAAAGGGATCTTCGAATCCGGCGACATCGCGGTCATCACCGCCGGCCTGGTCAACTACGACCGGAAGGATCTGCCGGCGATGCATACGAATATGATGAGGATCGTAAACGTGGCCTAGCCATGAGCCGTGCGCGGTAAAGCAGTACGGAACGGGCGTGAGCTTGCTCACAAGCCCGGTCCGGGCTCCTTTACCGCATAGGGCGAAGCCCTCCATGAATAATCCGGCGCCCATTAACGACACTCGGAGGATCAGCGTTCGCAGCGCCGGATTATGAATGGCAGCACGGCGGGCCAGAATGTCACGGTCCCTCCCTCAAGCGTCCCTGCGGCGAAGCCTGCAGGCAGCCTCCCCCCCCAAGCGTCCCTGCGGCGAAGCCCGCAGGCAGCCGTCCCCCGCCCATATTACAACGAATACAATAAATCCCGAAATAAGTGGACAAAGAGGTCCGTGTGAGTTACAATGCTAAGTTGTATCCCGCGCGGGCTAATTTTCGTTTATATGCGGCTTTACCACCGATCTGCTCTGCCCGTAACAACGAATGATAGATAGAAATTACTATGCAATGAAAGGAAGTCATCTTACCATGGAAAAGAAACCCTTCGCAACCTTAGAAAAGCTCGAAGAAATCGCGTCTCAGTTCCCCACTCCCTTCCACCTCTACGACGAGCGCGGCATCCGCGCAAACGCGGAGCGCATGCGCGCGGCCTTCGCCTGGAACCCGGGTTTCCGCGAGTATTTCGCGGTAAAGGCCACCCCGAATCCATTTATCTTAAAGATCCTGCGGGAGCACGGCTGCGGCACCGACTGTTCGTCCATGACCGAGCTGATGATGTCGGACGCCTGCGGCTTTACGGGCCATGAGATCATGTTTTCCTCCAACGAGACGCCGCCCGCGGAGTTTCAGTTCGCCGCGAACCTGGGCGCGATCATCAACCTGGACGACATCACCCATATCCAATGCCTGGAGGACACTCTGGGCTATATCCCGGAGACCATCAGCTGCCGCTACAATCCCGGCGGCGTATTCGCCATGAGCAACGGCGTCATGGACAACCCCGGCGATGCCAAGTACGGCATGACTACGGAGCAGATCTTCGAGGCGTTCCGCATCCTGAAGTCCAAAGGAGCGAAGCGGTTCGGCATCCACGCATTCCTGGCCAGCAACACTGTGACCAACGAGTACTATCCGACGCTGGCGAAAATCCTCTTCGAGCTGGCGGTGAAGCTGCAGAAGGAGACCGGCGCCAAGGTGGCGTTTATCAATCTCTCCGGCGGTGTGGGCGTGGCCTACCGGCCGGAGCAGGAGCCCAACGACATCATGGCGATCGGCGAGGGTGTGCGTAAGGTCTACGAGGAGGTGCTGGTTCCCGCCGGTATGGGCGACGTGGCCATTTACACGGAGCTGGGACGCTTCATGCTGGCGCCCTACGGCTGCCTGGTGACCAGGGCTATCCACGAGAAGCACACGTATAAGGAGTACATCGGCGTGGACGCCTGCGCGGTGAACCTGATGCGCCCGGCCATGTACGGCGCCTACCACCACATCACGGTCATGGGCAAGGAGGGCGCGCCCTGCGACCACAAGTACGATGTGGTCGGCTCTCTCTGCGAGAACAATGACAAATTTGCCATCGACCGGATGCTGCCGGCCATCGACATGGGCGATCTGCTGGTGATCCACGATACCGGCGCCCACGGATTTTCCATGGGATATAATTACAATGGGAAGCTGCGGTCTTCGGAGATCCTTCTGCATGAGGACGGTTCCTTTGAAATGATCCGGCGGGCGGAAACGCCGAAGGACTATTTCGCCACATTTGATTTCTGCGGTGTGATGGATAAATACCTTAAGTGAAATCCGTATGAGCGGCAAAAAACCTGTCGAAAACGACAGGTTTTCTTTATGCCAGGATAGGATGTCAAAGGATAAAGGAGTGTGATTGAAGTAAGGTTTCTCGCTTTTCTTTACGATAAAGAGTATAGCATAAGGCATCGGAAAAAGATTGTAGATTGTTTGAATAGATTATGAAGAAATTCTTAATTTCCCTTTTTATTTCCGCGTCGGGCGGACGTCCGGCGCAGCGTGCGCGGCTTTAGGCCGCGCAGAACGATACGCCCTTGAACATGCGCGGCGGTTCGCCGGCGTTATCAAAAACGCTGCCTGCGGAATAACTTAATTATGAGAACACAAATTAAGGGTGGAATGCTTTGAATCAGGCGAGGGAGATCGTTCATTGTACAGAGCCCGGATATTCCGGACTCACCGGCCGCGGCGTCGGCGTGGCGGTCCTGGATACGGGCATCTATCCTCATGAGGATTTCGGGCAGCGCATTACCGCCTTTTTTGACGTACTGCATCGGCGAAGGGAGCCTTATGACGATAACGGCCACGGGACGCATATCTCTGCCATTATCGGCGGCAGCGGCGCGGCGTCCGGAGGCCGGTATCGGGGGATCGCCCCCGGCTGCGATCTCATTTCCGTTAAGGTGCTGGATGCCAAGGGAGGGGGATTTGCCTCGGATGTGCTGATGGGGCTTCGATGGATCCGGGAGTATAAGGACGCTTTAGGCATTCGGATTGTAAATATATCCGTGGGGTCTTATTCCCGCAAGAACATGAGTGAAAATTCCGCGCTGGTCCGGGGCGTGGACGCGGCCTGGGACGACGGGCTGGTAGTCGTGGTGGCGGCCGGCAATAACGGACCGGGTTATATGACGGTGACGACACCCGGTATCAGCCGGAAGGTAATCACCGTGGGGTGTTCGGATGACCATAAGGAAGTCAGCGTTATGGGGAACCGCATGGTGGATTATTCCGGACGCGGGCCCACGGGAGCCTGTATCTGCAAGCCTGAGATCGTGGCGCCGGGGGCCGGTATCGTCAGCTGCAGCAATGAGCCGGGACGTTACGCGGTCAAAAGCGGAACGTCCATGTCGACTCCGGTCGTGGCCGGAGCGATTGCCCTCCTGCTGGAGAAATACCCGGAAATGAACAACAGGGACGTAAAACTGCGCCTGCGGGAGCGGGCTGTGGATATGGGACTGCCGAGGAACCAGCAGGGTTGGGGGCTGCTGGATATTGAGCGTCTTCTGGCGGATTGAAACGCCGGAGCGGGGACCGCCGGAACGCGGTTTTTCCAAAAACCGGCTTGCGTTTTTTCGGAAAATGTGTTATTTTCTATTCATAGGATTTCTCCTATGTTACTTCAGCCGTGAGGCTGTATCGAGGCTTCTGAGACTGCCGCGTGCGGCAGGTGCGGTACTCTGCCGCAGAATCCCAGGAATAAGCTTAAGTGTTTGACGGATGAATCTTTTGTGCGTTTGACAACCGGGCAGCAGCGGGATCGTTTTATCGGAGATGGCTAATCATACCGCTGCTTGGGTGTTTATCGGGCAAAGAGAAAGGAGGCGTAAACGCCCTGCCGGCGGGACTGCGGGGAAACGGAAGGACAGGCCCTGCAAAAAGACGGTTAAAAGAGGAAAAAACAGTTGACATTTTCCCCGAGATGTACTATGATAAAAAAGAACACACGTTCGAATGGAGGATAACATGAACAGAGATGATAAGATGAAGGCCCTGGATGCGGCTTTGACGCAGATCGAGAAGGCGTACGGTAAAGGCTCCGTGATGAAGCTTGGCGATAACGGAGCGAACATGAATATAGAGACGATTCCCACCGGTTCCCTGAGTCTGGATCTGGCCCTGGGATTGGGAGGGATTCCGAAGGGACGTATCATCGAAGTATACGGTCCGGAATCCAGCGGCAAGACGACCGTGGCCCTTCATATGGTTGCCGAGGTTCAGAAGAGAGGCGGCATTGCCGGATTTATTGACGCGGAGCATGCTCTGGATCCTGTCTATGCCCGTAATATCGGAGTAGATATCGATAATCTCTATATTTCCCAGCCGGATAACGGCGAACAGGCGCTTGAGATTACGGAAACCATGGTTCGCTCCGGCGCTGTAGATATCATTATTGTGGATTCGGTGGCAGCTCTGGTGCCCAAGGCGGAGATCGACGGTGAGATGGGAGAATCCCATGTGGGTCTGCAGGCCCGTTTGATGTCCCAGGCGCTCCGCAAGCTGACCGGCGTGGTCAGTAAGACGAACTGCAGCGTGATCTTTATTAATCAGATCCGTGAGAAGATCGGCGTTATGTTCGGTAATCCGGAGACGACGACCGGCGGACGCGCGCTGAAGTTTTATGCGTCCGTGCGTATGGAAGTCCGCAGAACCGAGAGCCTGAAGCAGGGAGGAGAGGTTGTTGGCAACCATGTCCGCGTGAAGGTTGTGAAGAATAAGATAGCGCCGCCGTTTAAGGAGGCGGAGTTTGATATCATGTTCGGTAAGGGAATTTCCAGCGAGGGCGATATCCTGGATCTGGCGGCCAAGGTGAATATCATCGAGAAGAGCGGGGCCTGGTATGCATATCAGGGCGCAAGGATCGGCCAGGGACGGGAGAATGCGAAGGCATATCTGCAGGAGAATCCCGCAGTCTGCCTGGAGATCGAGAACAAAGTGAGAGAGTTCTATGGGCTGAAGCCCAATGAAGGGGCGGAGCCGGCGGGAGAGGAGCGGCAGTAATACGTCATGTGCCGCAGCCGGCTCGGAAACGACAGGAGGAAGGAACGTGCAGGTGACAGAGGTCGTCCCGCTTGATAAGCGAAGGTGCAAAGTCCGCACAGACGCGGGCTTTGCCTTTGCTTTATATAAGGGGGAAGTGCAAAGATATAAGATCGAGGCCGGTAAGGAACTGGCGGAAAGCGAGTATCGGAAGCTTTTGGAGACGGTATTCTGTCCCCGCGCCAGGGAGAGAGCTCTTTATCTTCTTAAATCGCATGACAGGACGGAACAGGAGATAAGGCGGAAGCTGCTGGAAGGATATTATCCGGCGGAAGCCGTTGATTTTGCGGTTTCGTTTCTTAAGGAGTACGGATATATAGATGACCGGGAGTACGCGAGACGTTATATTGAGATATACGCGCAGCGCCGCAGCAGCAGCCGGATCCGGGAGGATCTTCTGCGAAAGGGAATAGGAAGAGAGCAGATCGCGGAACTTTTACAGGACAGCGGGATATCGGAGCAGGAGCAGATCCGCGCATTTCTGAAGAAAAAGGGCTATGATGCGGAGAACTGTGATGTCAGACAGCGCCGCAGACTGCAGGCTTCATTGTTGCGAAAAGGCTATTCCTATGAGACTGTCAGCCGAAACTTCTTGACATGATGCACAAAACAGTATAAAATTAGAGTGTTGTATTATCGTACAATGAAAATTAAATAAGGAGGTGCTCCTGTGTCGTATATAATACCTGTGCTGCTTACAATGATTATTGTAGCTCCGATTACCTGGGTATTGGCGGTCGCACACCGAAAGAAGACATATGAAAGCAAGATCGGCAGTGCGGAAGAAAAGTCGAGAGAAATCATAGATGAAGCATTAAAGACCGCAGAGACAAAGAAGCGAGAAGCTCTCCTGGAAGCCAAGGAAGAGTCCATCCGGACGAAGAATGAATTAGATAAAGAGACCAAGGAACGCAGGGCTGAGCTTCAAAGGTATGAGAGACGAGTACTTAGCAAGGAAGAGAATCTGGACAAGAAGGCAGAGACACTGGAACGCAGGGAGACAAGCCTGACAGCGCGTGAAGAGAATCTGAGCAGGAAACTGGCGGAAGCGGAAGAGCTGCGCGGCAAACAGCTGACAGAGCTGGAGCGCATCTCGGGTCTGACGAAAGAACAGGCCAGGGATTATCTGCTTCATATGATCGAGGATGATGTGAAGCATGACGCTGCGAAGAAGGTGAAGGAGCTGGAGGCCAGAGCGAAGGAAGAGGCGGATAAGAAGGCGAAGGAATACATTGTGACAGCCATTCAGAGATGCGCGGCGGATCATGTGGCGGAGACTACCGTGTCGGTTGTGCAGCTGCCAAGCGATGAGATGAAGGGCCGCATTATCGGACGAGAGGGCCGGAACATCCGTACTCTGGAGACTATGACAGGCGTGGAGCTGATCATCGACGACACGCCGGAAGCGGTGGTATTGTCCGGCTTCGATCCGGTCAGACGTGAGGTGGCGAGAATCGCTCTTGAGAAGCTGATCGTAGACGGACGTATCCATCCGGCCAGAATCGAGGAGATGGTGGAGAAGGCGCAGCGCGAAGTGGAGATGAACATGCGCGAGGAAGGCGAAGCCGCCATTCTCGAGGTTGGTATCCATGGCATCCATCCGGAACTTGTAAAGCTTCTGGGCAAGATGAAGTTCCGTACCAGCTACGGGCAGAATGCGTTAAAGCATTCTATCGAGGTAGCGCAGCTGGCAGGCCTGCTGGCGGCAGAGATCGGCGTGGATGTTCGTATGGCTAAGAGAGCCGGTCTGCTCCATGATATCGGCAAGTCTATCGATCATGAAGTTGAGGGTTCCCATGTGAAGCTTGGCGCAGACCTGTGCAGGAAGTACAAAGAGTCGGCGATCGTAGTGAATTCCGTAGAGTCCCATCACGGAGATGTGGAGCCGGAAAGCCTGATCGCCTGCATCGTACAGGCTGCGGATACCATTTCGGCCGCCCGTCCGGGCGCACGGCGCGAGACGCTGGAAACATACACAAACAGGTTAAAGCAGCTTGAGGAGATCACGGATTCGTTCAAGGGCGTCGATAAGTCCTATGCGATCCAGGCGGGACGAGAAGTCCGTATCATGGTAGTGCCGGAACAGGTCAGCGATGACGATATGGTTCTTATGGCTCGCGACATTGCCAAGAAGATCGAGGAATCCATGGAGTATCCGGGACAGATCCGCGTGAATGTGATACGCGAATCAAGAGTAGCCGACTATGCGAAGTAGTTGTAAATGGGAGAAGCCCTATAGAATTCTATAGGGCTTCTTTTTCACCGGTCGTGAGCCGGCGGCGCAGTTTAAGACATTGTTTCCACGGAAAGGCGGTGGAATATGAATATTATAAAGAAAATAGCGGGAATGCTGTGTGCGTGTGTGATGCTGCAGACGGTTCCCTTTGTTTCGATGGCGGACGATACGGTAATTACCCGGATCGTGCTGGAAGTAGAAGCGAATATACAGGTTGGACAGCCATGTTCAGCCAGAGACTTTGAGTTCACGGTTCCGGATTCCGGCTACGAAGTCAGTGATGCGGTGCTGGTTAATACCGGCACTGTGTGGGGTAGCGCGGATGTACCGAGGCTTCTTGTCTATCTTCGGGCGGATGATGGCGCGGCTTTTGATGTGGACCGCTCGGATATACTGGTCAGGGGTGCGGAATGCGAATATGGCCGATGGGACGGGAATCAGTTTGCGTATATTATGCAGTTGAGGCTGCCTTCTCTCAGGGAACAGGTCGGCGGGATCGAGGAAGCGGCCTGGAGTTCGTCAACCGCAGCCGACTGGTCCGATTCGTATAATGTGGCATACTATGAGTTACAGCTGTATCAGGATGGGAAGAAGATCTGCGATGTTCAATCCGGTGTGAGTCACTACGATTTCGGCGGGTATATGAGAAATGCCGGGAATTATACATATCGGGTACGCGCGGTTAACCAGAAGAATGAGAATACCAGAAGCGACTGGAAGCAATCGGCGCCTTCCGCGGTGAGCGCGGCTCTGGCGGAACAGCTTCGGGAACAATATGCCGTACCATGGGGCGGCTATGGACAGGGAGGTCCGCTTTCGCAGGGAGCGGTTCCCTATTATCAGGACAGATACGGCTGGATCGATGAAGGTTCCCGGTGGTGGTACCGCAATCCGGACGGAAGCTATACGACGGATAACTGGCAGTATATCGATGAAAAGTGGTATTATTTTGATTCAAAAGGCTATATGGTAACCGGCTGGATCGACTGGAACGGCAAGTCCTACTACTGTGATCCGGAGAGCGGAGCCATGCTTGTAAATACGATCGTGCCGGACGGCATGGGGCGGAGGGTCGATTCCTCCGGCGCGATGATCGAATAAAAGGAGAGAATGATATGGCGGGGAAAGTGATTCGCCTGGACAGACAGCTCAGGTATCAGGGAACGATCCTCAAAATATACGAGGATACAGTACTTGCCAATGGTCATGAGGCCCATTGGGATTTCATTCATCATGACGGAGCAGCGGCTGTAGTGCCCGTTACCGAAGACGGTAAGATCCTGATGGTGCGCCAGTACCGCAATGCGTTGGACCGTGAGACATTAGAGATACCGGCCGGGAAGCTGGACGCCCCGGGTGAGCCGAAGGCGGAGTGCGCGCACCGGGAGCTGGAGGAAGAGACCGGTTTCCGTACAGAGAATATGGAATATCTGATAAGCGTCAATACAACTGTGGCGTTTTGCGATGAGGCTATAGATGTTTTTGTGGCCAGGGATCTGATCCCGTCTCATCAGCATTTGGATGAGGATGAAGTGATCGACGTGGAAGCATGGGAACTGGATGATCTGCTGAAGCTGATTTTTGAAGGGAAAATGACCGATGGCAAAACCGTGGCGGCGATCTGTGCTTACGCGGCCAGGCTGCGGGGCTGATCGCCGGCGGAGGACTGTGCGCTGCGGCCGGGGAGCTTCCAGCCGTACTTCCGAATATTCCGCTCCTGTCATATCTGCGCCGCCGCTTTCATAAACTGCAGAAGAAACAAGCGCGGATGCAGGATGGCATCGGACGGCCGGGGCTGATACAGTGTGTTCCGTGCCTGACGGAAGTGAGCTGAGATATGTGGCGCGAGGATTTAAACTGACCTATTCCATGGTGCTTTTGTGCTGCCTTTTCTGCGGCGCGGCGGCAGGAACTGTTTTAACCAATTGCCTGGGCCGGGAGCTGATCGGGCAGCTGGGCTATATAAGCATTGAGCTTAAGAACGGGCTTTCCATGTCCCAGAGGCGCGCTCTTTGGGGGTTTGTGGCCAGACAGCGCCTGGCAGAGTTTGGTCTGGCGGCGCTGGCCGGCATGACTCCATTTGCGGCAGGCTGCTTTGCTTTCCTGTCGTTTACGGCAGGGGTATGCTGCGGTCTTGCGGTTTCGGTTATAACGCTGGAGAAGGGCGTGATGGGGCTTCCTTATTATCTGCTGTCTCTATTTCCGCAAGGGGTCTTATATCTGCCTGTATGGGCGTTTATGGCGGTGCGTGCAGAGAAAGGTCTGGATCGGCTTCGGCTTCGGACATGGATTTTTCTCACGGTATTGGCCGGAGCCGGGACGCTTCTGGAAGCCTATATCAATCCGCTGTTTCTGCGTTTCTAAAAAAATACAATTTCTTTTTTACAACATATTGGTAAGTGGGAGAACGTCCCTTTCCATATGTTGTATTTTTTATGTAAATCAGGATAAAAATTGGATATAAGTGGGAAAAATATGTTTGATTTTATCAAAATTAGGGACTATAATGTTTGAATAAGGTCAAATCGGACTCTTTTGGGGAGAAATAAGGGGAGTATCATGAGGACGGAGATCAGAGAATTCATGGAATATATGCGGGAGGAGAAAAAGGCTTCCCATAACACGCTGGTATCCTATGAGCGGGATCTGAACCAGATGGCGGAATATCTGGAGGGCCGCGGGATCATCGGCGTTTCAAAGGTTACGAAGACTTCTCTGAATTCGTATATTCTGTATCTGGAGAAGAATGGCAAAGCAGCGACTACGATTTCGCGGGTCATGGCGTCCATGCGGGCGTTTTTCCATTATGAGCTGCGTCAGGGGAATCTGCGGAAGGATCCTACGGAGCTTTTGCAGACGCCCCATGTGGAGCGGAAGGCGCCGGGGATCCTGTCGGTGGAGGAGGTTGACCGGCTGTTGGCGCAGCCGCAGGACACGACGCCAAAGGAGATCCGCGATAAGGCCATGCTTGAACTTTTGTATGCTACGGGCCTGCGTGTGTCGGAGCTGATCAGCCTGCGGCTTGAGGATGTGAATCTGCCGATCGGCTTTGTAACCTGCCATGACGGGGAACGGGAGAGAACTGTGCCGTTTGGCCGGACGGCCAGGCAGGCGCTTGCGCGTTATCTGGATCAGGCCCGCGATAAGCTTCTGAAGGGAAATGAGCTTTCGGAACTGTTTGTCAATTGCAGCGGCCAGCCTATGAGCCGCCAGGGCTTCTGGAAGATCATCAAGTATTACGGAGAGAAGGCGGGGATCACGGCAGATATTACGCCCCACACGCTGCGTCATTCCTTCGCAGCCCATCTGATCGGAGGCGGTGCGGATATCCGGGCGGTACAGACTATGCTGGGGCATGCGGATCCGGCTGCTACGCAGATGTATGCCGCATATGTGACGAAGGAAACGGATTCTCTGCGGCGGGCATACCGGGGGGCCCACCCCCGAAAGTAACGTTCGGGGCGGCGCCGGACGTGCGAGATACGCTTTTTGTTTCGGCGATCTCTGAATTTCTGCGGCATTTCCGTGAAATGTGTATCTGCCGCTTGCCTTGAAATCAGCAAAGTGATATGATGGATACAGCGTTATGCGGCGCGCGGCCGGAGGACATCCGGTACGGCGTTTCCTGTGTACGGAAGAAAGAATAAGGAGAGGGACAGCATATGAAAAAAGTAGAGGATTATGTAAGAAGCATACCGGATTTCCCCGAGCCGGGGATCATTTTCCGCGACATCACCACGATCCTGCAGGATCCCGACGGACTGAAGCTGGCGATCGATGGGATCATGGATTTCCTGAAAGACAAGGACTTTGACGTGGTGGTGGGGCCTGAGTCCCGCGGCTTCATTTTCGGTGTGCCTGTAGCCTACGCCATGCACAAGGGATTTGTGCCTGTGCGTAAGAAGGGCAAGCTTCCCTGCGAGACCGTCAGCATGGAGTATGACCTGGAGTACGGCAGCGCCGTGATCGAGATGCATAAGGATTCTATCAAGCCGGGCCAGAAGGTGGTTATCATCGACGACCTGATCGCCACCGGAGGAACCATCGAGGCCATCATCAAGCTGGTGGAGAAGCTGGGCGGCGAAGTCGTCAAGATCTGTTTTGTCATGGAACTTGCCGGTCTCAAGGGCCGTGAGAAGCTTGCCGGCTACGATGTGGATTCCGTGATCATTTATGAAGGGAAGTAGAAGGCGGAGCTTTGCGATCCTGCAGGCCGGCGATACCGCCGGACGGAAACCGTAAGAATTCGAGAGAAGTAATACCCCTTGCATTTTCTCCTGAATATCATTATAATAAATTCATTATTTTTCGCAGATCCCGCGTTTCCCGCGCATTTCCGGGGAGACGCGCCAGGTATAGAGAAGGTGACAGAATGGCGCAGGAATTGTCAAAAGAGCCGCCGGAACAGAAGGCCGCAGAACCGGCAACGGTAAAGGAGCCGCCGGAACAGAAAGCCGCGGTGCCGGCAGCGGTAAAAGAGCCTCTGGAACAGGAACTGGAGGCTCCGGCATCGTTTACAAGTCCGGAGGAGCTGTATCAGGATCTGATTGCGAGCATCCGCAGATACCACCCTTCCGATGATATTTCCCTTGTAGAAAAGGCATATCTGCTGGCCAAAAACGCCCATAAGGATCAGAAACGCAAATCGGGTGAACCCTATATCATTCACCCTCTTTGTGTTGGCATCATTCTGGCCGATCTGGAAATGGATAAGGAGACCATCGCCGCCGGCCTGCTTCACGACGTAGTGGAAGACACCGGTATGACGCTGGAAGACATGACCCGGGAGTTTGGTTCCGACGTGGCGTTTCTGGTGGACGGCGTCACCAAGCTGACCCAGCTGTCCTGGGATAAGGACAAGGTGGAGATTCAGGCTGAGAATCTGCGGAAAATGTTCCTGGCCATGGCCAAGGATATCCGCGTGATCATCATTAAGCTGGCTGACCGCCTGCATAACATGCGCACCGGGAAGTTCTGGAAGCCGGAGAAGCAGAAAGAGAAAGCAAGGGAGACGCTGGAGATCTACGCCCCCATCGCGGACCGGCTCGGTATATCCAAGATTAAGATCGAGCTGGACGATCTGTCGCTGAAATTCTTAAAGCCCGAGGTCTATTACGACCTGGTGGAGAAAGTCAATTTAAGGAAGGACGCCCGCGAGGCGTTTCTGCAGGGGATTGTAAGCGAGATTGAGGAGAATCTGAAGGAAGCCGGCATCGAGGCCACCGTCGGCGGCCGGATCAAGCATTTCTTCAGTATCTATAAGAAGATGGTCAATCAGAATAAGACCATCGACCAGATCTACGATCTGTTTGCGGTACGTATCATGGTGGAATCCGTGAAGGACTGCTACGCGGCTCTGGGTATCATCCATGAGATGTATAAGCCGATTCCGGGCCGTTTCAAGGATTATATCGCCATGCCTAAACCGAATATGTATCAGTCGCTGCATACGACGCTGTTTTCCGGAACCGGTCAGCCCTTCGAGATCCAGATCCGGACCTACGAGATGCACCGGACCGCCGAGTACGGTATCGCGGCTCACTGGAAGTACAAGGAGAGCGGCAGCGGCGTTACCGCGGAAGGCGATGAAGCCGCCAAGATGGCGTGGCTCAGACAGATCCTGGAGTGGCAGCGTGACACGGATGATTCCAGCGAGTTTTTGAGTATGGTCAAGGGCGACCTGGATCTGTTTTCGGACAGCGTCTACTGCTTTACGCCGTCCGGCGATGTGAAGACTCTGCCAAGCGGCTCCACGCCGATTGATTTCGCTTACGCGATCCACAGCGCCGTAGGCAATAAAATGGTAGGCGCCCGCGTTAACGGCAAGCTGGTAAATATCGATTATCAGATCCAGACCGGCGATCAGATCGAGATCATTACCTCCCAGAACGCCAAAGGTCCCAGCCGGGACTGGCTGGCGCTGGTCAAAAGCACCCAGGCCCGTAATAAGATCAATCAGTGGTTTAAGACCGAGCTTAAGGAGGACAATATTGTCCGCGGCAAGGAGATGATCGACCGTTACTGCAAGGCCAAGGGAATCAATTACGCGGAGATCAGCAAGCCGGAATTTATGGAAAAGGTCATGCAGCGGTACGCCTTCAAAGACTGGGATTCGGTGCTGGCTTCCATAGGCCACGGCGGCCTGAAGGAAGGCCAGGTCATCAACAAGATGCTGGAGGAGCGCGATAAGAAGTTAAAGCGCGAGGTTACCGATACGCAGATCCTTGACGGCCTGAGCGATATGAGCAGCGCCAGGGTGCCCGTGATGAAGAAGTCCCAGAGCGGCATTATCGTTAAAGGTATCCACGACGTGGCGGTGCGTTTCTCCCGCTGCTGCAGTCCGGTGCCGGGTGACGAGATCGTGGGCTTTGTTACCAGGGGGCGCGGCGTGTCCATTCATCGGACGGACTGTGTAAATATCATCAATCTTCCGGAGGAAGAGCGAGCCAGGCTGATCGACGCCGAGTGGCAGAAGCCGGAGGGAGGAACGGGTCAGGAGAAATACACAGCCGAGATCCAGATCTTCGCCAATAACCGGATCGGCCTTTTGGTGGAGATATCGAAGATATTTACGGAACGTGGAGTGGATATCACTTCCATTAATGTGCGCACCAACCGGCAGGGGAAGGCTACGGTCGTCATGACCTTCGATATCCCGAGTACGGAGGAACTGGCGCGTCTGACCGAAAAGCTGCGGCAGATCGAGGGCGTGCTGGATATCGAGAGGACGGCAGGATAGGCGGCGGGACGCGGCAGGAATCCCGCCGGAAAGAGGATTCGGAAAAGGCAGGGTGATTGGAATGGAGCGTCTGAAGATCGCCGGCATCGTGCTGGGCATGGTAGAGACGAACTGCTACATCATTTACAGAGAGAAGGGGACAGAGGGGAAGCCGGGACGGTGCGTGATCGTGGATCCGGCGGACAACGCCCCCTTTATCATAAAGAAGTGCCGGGAAATGGATCTGAAGCCGGAAGCGATCCTTCTGACGCACGGGCATTTTGACCATATTCTGGCGGCGGAGGACATACGGCGTGCGTTTCACGCGCCGGTCTATGCCGGAGAAAGGGAAGCGGCGCTTCTGGCGGAGCCGACCATGAACCTGACCGGTATGACGGGGGAGACCATGACGCTGGAGCCGGACCGGCTGCTGAGGGACGGTGAGGCGCTGCATCTGGCGGACGCCGACTGGCGAGTGATCTTCACGCCGGGCCATACGGAGGGAAGCGTCTGCTATTACGACGAAGCGGACGCGGTGCTCCTGAGCGGCGACACCCTGTTCTGCGAGTCGGTGGGGCGGACCGATCTGCCTACCGGCAGTCAGGAGAAGCTGTTCGTGTCGGTATCGGAGAAGCTGTTCGCGCTGCCGGACGATACGGAGGTATATCCGGGACACGGAGACGGCACGACCATCGGTCACGAGAAGGAATATAATATCATATAGCGCGGCGCCTGCCGGCTGCGGCCGGGTAAGAATGCGGGCTGGGCCGGCGGCAACACAGAAAAGGAGAGAGACGATATGCCAAATCCAGTAGTAACGATTGAGATGATGAACGGAAAGAAGATCAAGGCGGAGCTGTATCCGGAGATCGCGCCGAATACGGTCCGGAATTTCATCAGCCTGGTGAAGAAGGGCTTCTATGACGGCCTGATCTTCCACCGGGTGATCAACGGCTTCATGATCCAGGGCGGGTGCCCGGACGGCATCGGCACCGGCGGCCCCGGCTATTCCATCAAGGGCGAGTTCGCCCAGAACGGATTCCCCAACAGCTTAAAGCATACAAGGGGCGTGCTTTCCATGGCGCGCGCGATGAACCCCAATTCCGCCGGTTCCCAGTTCTTCATCATGCATGAGGACGCTCCCCATCTGGACGGCGCTTATGCGTCCTTCGGCAAGGTGACGGAAGGGATGGATGTGGTGGATGAGATCGCGTCTGTCCGGACAGACTATAATGACCGCCCGTTAAAGGAGCAGAAGATCAAAGCTATTACCGTGGAGACCTTTGGCGGGGAGTATCCGGAGCCGGAGAAGCGGTAGGCAAAGGCATTGCGGCGCCCGGTATGCCTTTGCCGGCGCGGGAATACTGCCGTTTACCGGAACGGAAAGCTGCCGGGCGGCGGAACGGATGGAGAAAAAGGTGACGGAAGAGCGAACCGTATGGACGGAAGGAAAACCATATATCGTGGTCCTGTCAGACGAGAGAGAGGCCCTTCTGGCGGCGCAGGCCGCCGGAAGGGCTGTTGTCGGTGTGGAGAAGCGGGGGATAGAGCCCGGACAGCCGGGGGATATGGAGGATATCCTTCCGGTGCGGTACGTGGTGGAAACGCGGGCGGCGGCCGACGATAAATATCTGGAGCGGGTGCTGCGCCGCCATCTGGGACTTCCGTGGATCATAACGGAGACCGGGCGTCTGACGATCCGGGAATTTACTGTAAGCGACGCGGCCGATGTCGTACGGGAGGATGGCGACAGCGAGGCGGATCGGATTTTCTGTACGCCGGAGCTTCTGGAAGCGTATATTCGCCATCAATACGGATTCTATGAATATGGGCTTTGGGCCCTGATCGAGAGAAAAAGCGGCAGGCTGATCGGCAAGGCGGGAGTCACCGGGGCCGGTCCGGAGCCTGGCGGAGAAGCGGCGGATGAGACGGTGCGCCTGGAGTTGGGCTATCACATTTTCACGCCGTACCGGGGACGGGGGTACGCGAAGGAAGCGTGCCGCGGGATCCTGGATATACTGGAGCGCGCGTGTGCCCGCGACGCGGGATGGGGGGCCGCGGTATGGGCGAGAACGGACGCGGGCAATACGGCGTCGATCCGGGTGCTGGAGAGCTGCGGATTTACAAAAAGATCGCCGGACACCGCGGAACAAATTGATTTTTGGCGGGATATCAGGTATAATGAAAGATAAGTTTCCTGTACGATACGAAATGTTGAAGAAAAGAGGCAATCATTACCATGAAAGGAATCTTTAGTTATGACAATCCGGTGATGCATTTCATCGGCAAATTCTGGGACGTGCTGATCCTTAACATCCTCTGGCTGATCTGCAGCATCCCGATCTTTACGATCGGAGCCAGCACGACGGCTGTGTATTATGTGACGCTGAAGCTGGCAAGGGATGATGACGGTTATACGATCCGGTCATTTTTCCATTCATTTAAGCAGAACTTCCGTCAGGCGACGATCATCTGGCTGATCCTCCTGCTGACGGGCATTATCCTGATCGCGGATCTGTGGTTCGTGCTTACGGCCAATATTGTTCCGGCGGGAACGCTGCGGATTCTGGCTACGGCGCTGTTTTTGGGACTTCTGATCGTGTGGTTTGTAGTGCTGACGTATGTGTTTCCGGTGCTGGCGAGATTCTACGGTACGGTTAGGCAGACAATCACCAACGCGTTTCTGCTCTCTGTCCGGTATATCCTGTATACGATCGGAATCGTTTTGATTGATGCGGTTGTTGTGGTTCTGACGATTACATCGCTGCCGGTTCTGACTATGCTGGGATTCGCGCTGATCGCGTTTCTTAATTCCTTCCTGCTGGAAGGCGTTTTCAAGAAGATTATTCCGAAGGAAGAACGGGATCCGCAGGAGATGCGGCCGCTGTTTGCGGATGAAGAGAATACGGACGGCGAAGAGCCGATTTATCAGATGTTCGTAAGAAATGGCGACGGTAACGGCCCAGCGGATGCGGCAGCCGGAACGCAGGAGCTGGCGGATCCGGCCGGAACGAAGGCTGTCGCGGCTGCGGATAACGGCCCGGCGGATGCGCCGGACGCTTCCGGGTCTGAGGATGCCGGGGAGGACGAGATAAAGACAGAGAACTGACGCGGCGTGGAAAGCCTGCCGCCGGCAGCCGGTACGCATACAAAATGCCTTTCGGTTCATCACCGGAAGGCATTTGTACATCGCTGTGCGACGGCTGAGGCGTTACGCCACGAAACGGTACATCATCACGTAATGGCAGAAGCTTCCGGCCATGACGAAAAGATGGAAGATCTCATGGGAACCGAAATTTTTGTGCCTGGAATTGAAGATCGGCAGCTTCAGCGCATAGATCACGCCGCCCACGGTGTAGATCAGTCCGCCTGCCAGAAGCCACCAGAAGGCGGTTCGGGGAAGCGCCTGGACGATTCTGGTAAACGCCAGCACGCAGATCCATCCCATGGAGATATAGAGGACGGAGGAGAACCATTTGGGACAGGTGATCCAGCAGGCCTTGATGATGATACCCGCGATGGCTATGGTCCAGACCAGCGCCAGGAGCATCCAGCCGGTGCGGTCTCCCAGAACGACCAGGCAGACCGGCGTATAGGTTCCTGCGATCAGGATGAAGATCATCATATGATCGATCTTGCGCAGCACCTTATTCACCGCCGGCGAGATGTCGAAGGTGTGGTAAATGGTACTGGCCGCGTACAGAAGGATCATACTGACGATGAAGATGGCCAGCGCGCCCGCGGCAAGACTTCCTGCCTCGTGGTGCGCCTTGATGAGAAGCGGGACGGCCGCCAGCATGGCCAGGATCATGCCGATGAAATGAGTGATGGCGCTGCCCGGATCCTTGATATGGAAATCCTTTCCTGTTGTATTGTTCATATGATCACCTCGATATTTTTACATGTAGTTTTAAAAACTATGTGTCATAACATAGTATATGCTTTTCGCGCGAAAAATGCAAGACCTGAATGAAAAAAATGAGGAAAATATGCTGGAAGTATTTTATGAAGATCGGGATATCATTGTCGTAAAGAAGCCCGCGGGAATCGCATCCGAGGCCGGACATTCCTTCGAACCGGATATGGTCAGCGAGATTCGGAATCATATCCGTGAAACTGTATCCGCGGGCGAACCGTATGTGGGAGTTATCCACCGTCTGGACAGGCCGGTGCCGGGGATCATGGTCTACGCGAAGACCAAAGCCGCCGCGGCGGCTTTGAGCGCCCGGCTTCAGGAGAATCGTATAAAAAAGACGTATCGCGCCGTCGTATGCGGAAGATGTGTGGATAATGTGGGTAACTTTGTGGATTACTTGTTGAAAGACCCGAAGGAGAACCGATCGAAGATTGTGGAAAAGGGGATAAACGGCGCGAAGCGTGCGGAACTCGCCTATCGGGTGCTGGGGACGGTGGAGGAGCCGCCCGCATGGGCCGGGCCGGGTCCGCTGACGCTTGTTGAGATCGGACTTCTTACCGGCCGCCATCATCAGATCCGCGTACAGTTCGCGGGTCATGGACTCCCGCTGTGGGGAGACGCCCGCTACGGCGCGCGGCAGGAGCGGCCGGAGAAGGAGAGCCCACTTAGGGCCGGTAAAGGACGGGTATCCCGGGGCGGGCTCCGTCAGTTGGCGCTTTGCGCCTGCGGTCTTGCGTTTGAGCATCCGTCCACCGGAGAAACGATGACATTTTCCATGAAGCCGGACGCGCCGGTTTTTGAAATCTTTGAGGATCCCGGTACGCAGACGCCGCCGGAAGAGGAACCTCGTACATAAAAAAAGGATTTTGTGCCATACTGAATAGAGTACAAAGGAAGTACAAATCAGAAACAGGTGAGTCCATGGTTCAGCCATGTAAGGCACTGAAGACTAAGCAAATTATAAGGGGGCCGCGCGCGGTCCCCTATTTTGAGATCAGTTTATTCTCATTCCGCCATTCTCTCGGCGAGACTCCGTATACATTCTTGAACGCCCGCGAGAAATGCAGCTGGCTCGGATAGCCTACGGCGCTGCTGATATTACCGATGGAAAGGCTTGTCAGTTTCAGAAGCTCCGCCGCCTTGCCCATCCGGTAGCTGATCAGGAATTCCTGGGGCGTCTTGCCTACCGCGTCCCGGAAGATCTTGCCGAAATAGCTGCGGTTCAGATTGCAGAAGGAGGCGATATCTTCCACGGAGATATCGTTCTGGAAATTCTGCTCAATGAACGACAATGCCTCCCGCACATAAAAATCCTGCAGCTTCCCGGTCTGGACTAATTGCCTGGCGGAAGAGGAACGGGTCAGATAGTCCAGAAACAGATACAGATGGCCGATCAGATGGAACGGCGACTGCTCCGGATTCTGCGCTATGTAGAGCATCTCATTCTTAAGCTCCATGCTCAGCTCGCGGGTGTTGGCGTGGTAGATCGGGGAGTCGATGGTCAGGCCTGCCAGCTCCAGGGCCTCCTTCACCTTCAATCCGTCAAACTCTACCCAGACATATTCCCAGGGGTGATGCTCGTCCGCGCGGTAGGAGGCAGCCTGCTTCGGAAAGATCATAAAGCCATTATCGCTCTTCAGATGGTATTCGCGGTTCTCGCCGTTCGGAGCAGCAGCGGTCATCGTCCCGGCTCCGGCGATCACATAGTGGAACAGATAATGGCTGCCGGCCTCCGGGCTGCAGGAATGAAGAGGTTCACACTGCTCCCATCCATATTGGTATAGACTCAGGTCGACGAACCTCTCGTTTGGAAAAATGGAAAACAGGACGTTGCTCATAAGTCAGGCTCCTTTCGTCGGCACATGGCCCGTGTGGAACAATAATGCTTGGAATGTTCAACGTAACGCACATAAAAGCAGTCGAATATCCGGGATCCGGTTGTGAAATATTATATAAGCTGCTAACGTCCACCTTCATTATATACCTAAATTTGATCGAATATCAAGCGAATATTAAGGCATATTGACAAAGATGGCATTTGGGCATAATTTTCGCCGTGTATTGGCGTTTTCGACAGGATACGCAAGGGGGGAAAGCGGCCGTATTTACCGAAAGAAAGCGCTTTCCATGGATTCCGGCGGCATGCGGGAAAGAAGGCCGGGCCGATTGACAGCGGCGGAACAAAATGATAAAATTGCAGAAATATCTATTTTGAGGAAGTGTAAACGGTGAGGGAGAAGAAGGACATTTTCGGGCAGCGGCTTGAAAGGCATTACGACGAACTGAAATGGCTTTATATGGAGCTGTATGACGATGAAGCGCGTTTCGCCGAGCTTTGCTGCAATCTGCGAAGGATCTGGGACGCCAGAAAAGCTCCGCTTAAGGAGCTTGACGCGAAGCGGGAGGCGGATCCGGAGTGGTACCGGGGGAACGGTCTTTTAGGCATGATGATGTACGTGGGCCAGTTTGCCGGGAACCTGAAGGGCGTGGCGGAGCATCTGGACTATGTCAGTTCCTGCGGCGTCAACTATCTGCATCTGATGCCTCTGATGGAATCGCCTGCGGGCCGGTCCGACGGCGGCTACGCGGTGGCGGACTTCCGAAAGGTGCAGAAGGAACTGGGAACGGTGGAGGATCTGGAGGATCTGGCCGGCCGCTGCCATGAGCAGGGGATCAGCCTGTGCCTGGATTTCGTGATGAACCACACTTCTGAGGATCATGAGTGGGCCAGGCGGGCCAGGGCCGGGGAGAGGGAGTATCAGGACCGGTATTTCTTCTATGACAGCTGGGAGATCCCGATGCAGTTCGAAAAGACCGTGCCGCAGGTGTTTCCGACGACCGCTCCGGGGAATTTCACCTGGCTGCCGGATGTGGGCAAGCATGTGATGACTTCTTTCTATCCGTACCAGTGGGATCTGAATTACGCGAATCCGGTGGTATTTAACGAGATGGTCTATAACTATCTGTTCCTGGCAAACCTGGGTATCGACGTGATCCGTCTGGATGCGGTGCCCTATATCTGGAAGGAGCTGGGGACGACCTGCCGCAATCTGCCCCAGGTACATACGCTGGTGCGCATGATGCGCATGATCGGCGAGGCGGTGTGTCCGGGAACGCTGCTGCTCGGCGAGGTAGTTATGGAACCGGTGAAGGTTGCGCCCTATTTCGGTACCGTTAAGAAGCCGGAATGCCATATGCTCTATAATGTGACGACGATGGCGACGGTCTGGCACACGGTGGCGACCCAGGATGTGCGGCTTCTTAAGAAGCAGCTGGATGCCGTGTACGGCCTGCCGCAGGAGTACACATTTCTGAACTATCTCCGCTGCCACGACGATATCGGCTGGGGACTGGACTACGATACGCTGGCGGAATGGGGGATGCAGCAGATACCGCACAAGCAGTTTCTGAATGATTTCTTCACCGGGAAACTGGAGGACAGTCCGAGCCGCGGCGAGCTCTATAACAACGACCCGATCACCCGGGACGCCCGCTTCTGCGGGACGACGGCGTCCATGTGCGGCGTGGAGAAGGCCGGATTCTGCGGCGACGAGTACGGTATGGAGCGGGCGATCCGCCTGGATGTGATGCTGCATGCGTTCATGCTGTTTCAGGCCGGGATCCCGGTGATCTACAGCGGGGACGAGGTCGGGCAGGTGAACGACTACAGCTATAAGGACGATCCGGAGAAGCGGATGGATTCACGGTATATCCACCGGGGAGCGTTTCAGTGGAGTCTGGTGAAGAATATCGAAAAGCCGGGGACTGTGCAGGAACGGCTCTTCACAGCCCTGCGGAGGCTGGAGACGCTGCGCGCGGAGCATGAGGCGTTCGGAACCGGCGCAAAGGCCGCAACCTGCGCAAGCGGCGACGACGGCGTGCTGATTCTTAAGCGGACGGGCGAGAAGGAAACGCTGGTCGGAATCTATAATTTCAGCAGGGAGCGGAAGGAGATCGCCTGGACGGAGGGCGGAACGGATATGCTGACCGGGGAGACGCTGGGAAGCGACGGCAGAGTGTGGCTGCGTCCCTATGATTTCGTATGGGGGCGGCTTGTATCCGCGTCTGCGGAGGACAGGACAGAATAGATATCGGAAAATACGTTCATAATCTAAGGGAACGGCTGCCGGGAACCGGCAGCGGGAAGGATCGGACGGGATTATGAACGAGAAAGAAAAAAGAATATTGAAGATCGCGGGAGCTGCCGCGGGAGTGTATCTGACCTTTAAGTATATACTGCCGCTTGCGGCTCCCTTTGTCTTTGCCGCTGTGACGGCAGTCATTCTAAAACCGCCGGCGGAAAGGCTGGCCGGGAAACTGCGGTTCCGGTGGCGGGAGCATGCGTTCGGCGCCGCTCCGTGGGCGGTTGCGGCGTTCTTGCTGGCCCTGGTTTTCGGCGCCCTGGGCGCGGCGGTCTATGTGGGCGGAAGAAGGCTCTGTGAACAGATCGTGCTTTTTATGGAGCGGATGCCGGAATGGCTGGAGCGGCTGAACCGGTGGCTTACGGGAATGTGCCATCTGGTGGAACGGCGTCTGACGCTGAAAGAGGATACGATGGTATATCTGGCTCAGGATATGATCGAAGGTCTCGGCGACCGGATGAAGCAGGGCGTGATGTCCTATCTGATGGGAAACTCCATGCCGGTGGCGCAGGGAGTCGTGGAAACGGCGGTCGTTACGGTTCTGTTCGTAGTCGGAGTGATGCTTTTTGTACGGGAAATGGATGGGATCCGCGCGCGGATGGAGAATTCCGCTTTTGGAGATGAATTCGCGCGGATCGGACGCGTGCTCGGAGTGGCCGGCCGTGCCTATCTGCGGGCGCAGGGAATTGTGCTGCTTTTTACGATGGCTCTGTGTACCGGGGGATTATTCCTTTTGAAGAACCCTTACTATATTCTGGCCGGAATCGGCCTGGGACTTCTCGATGCGCTGCCGTTTCTCGGTACCGGTACCGTGCTTGTGCCATGGGCGCTGCTTTGCTTTTTTCGAAGGAAATGGCAGAGAGGAGCGTTTCTGCTGGCTCTTTACGCGGCATGCTATTTTCTTCGGGAATTCCTGGAGGCGAAGCTTCTGAGCGATAAGGTGGATCTGTCGCCTTTGGAGACGCTTGTCTCGATCTATGTGGGGCTTCGGCTGTTCGGTATTCCCGGCGTGCTTCTGGGACCGGTGGGTGCGCTGCTGATCCGGGAATTTATATTCAGTCCAGCAGATTTTCCCGGTTAAGCGCATACCGCACCGGGCTTCCGAGCGACAGGGCGATCGCGATCTTCGCCGCGTCGCCGGGCAGATAGGGGATCGCGCCCATGGCCAGCGCGCCGGAGAAGGTCAGATGCATCTGATAGGCCAGCCACAGGGAGCCGAACAGATAGCAGAAAGCGGTACCGGCCATCATGCCGGCTACCACGTAAAGCTTCTTTCCATGGAAATGATCGACAAAATAACCTTCCGCGGCCGCCATGAACAGATAACCGATCATATAACCGCCGGTCGGGCCCGCCATCTTGGCCAGTCCGCCGGTGAAACCGGTAAATACCGGAAGTCCGGCAGCGCCGAGGAGAAGGTAGGCCGCGCAGCTTATAAGACCCCGCTTCATACCCAGGACATAGACGGCCAGGTAGATCGCCAGGGTTCCCAGAGAAATGGGCACCGGCGAGAGGGGGATCGGAAATGCGATCGGACCCAGCACACAGATGACCGCGGTCATAAGCGCGGTAAGCGCGATTTCGCGGATTGTCAGGAACGGTCTGGTTGTCGTGTTGTCTGATAAACGCATGGTAAATACTCCTTCCTGAATCCAGACGCATGGCCGCTGTCATTCCCGGATGTCCCTACATTGGCCCGCGCCCGGCTTTCAGAATGCTTGCGCATTCGTAACGATTATACAGAAAGAGATGCGGATTGTCAACATGATATTTGAAAATGGTTAACAATTGACAGGGCAGTATTCAGAAGACGAACAAAGCTGTACGGCTGTCTTCCCCGCGGAGACATTTTCAGAGTGACAAATGCCGGCTGGTATGGTAAACTGAAGGCATAGACGCTGCGGCGGCTGCCGGCGTGCGCCGTTGTCCGGCCGTGCAGCGGATTGCAGAATGATTCGGCAGAAGGAGAGACAGAGATGAAACTGACAGCAAAAGAGAAAGCGTCCTACGGCCTGGGCGCCGTGGGAAAGGACATGGTCTACATGCTGTCCGCCAGCTATATCCTGTACTATTATCAGGATATCCTGGGGGTCAGCGCCATCGCCATGGGTATGATCCTGATGGCGGCCCGGGTATTTGACGCGTTCAACGATCCGATCATGGGAGTGGTCGTGGCGAAGACCCGGACAAAATGGGGGAAGTTCCGTCCGTGGCTTCTGATCGGAACGGTAACGAACGCGGTAATCCTGTATTTTATGTTCGCGGCGCCGCCGGCGTTAAACGGCAGCGGGCTGGTAGCCTACGCGGCTGTCACCTATATCCTCTGGGGCGTGACCTACACGATGATGGATATTCCGTTCTGGTCCATGATCCCGGCCTTCACGGAAGGCGGACAGGAGAGGGAGAGCCTGTCCACGCTGGGGCGTTCCTGCGCGGGCGTCGGTTCGGCTCTTGTTACGATCATTACGATGAAATGCGTTTACAGCCTGGGACAGGGCAATGAGCGGGCGGGTTTCGCCCGGTTCGCGCTGATCCTGGCGGTGTTATTTGTGATCTTTATCACGATCACCTGCGTGTGCATCAAGGAGAAATCCACGGTGGATGTAGAGTCCCCGTCGGTGGGGCAGATGTTTAAAGCGCTGCTGCAGAACGATCAGGCTATGACCATCGTCGTCAGCATCGTGCTGATCAACTGCTCCCTGTATATTACCTCCAACCTGGTGATCTACTTCTTCAAATACGATTTCGGCGGCGACGCCTGGTACAACAGCTACACGCTGTTCAATACCTTCGGCGGAGGGATCCAGATCCTGTCGATGATGATCCTGTTCCCGCTGGTCCGGAAGTTCTTAAGCGCCATAAAAGTATTCTATCTGAGCTTTATTCTGGCGATCGTGGGATACGCGACGCTTCTGGTCTTCATGCTTTTGAATGTGACCAGTATCTTCGCCCTGTTCGTGCCGGCCTTCTTCATCTTCGTGGCCTTCGGTATGCTGACAGTGCTGACCACCGTGTTCCTGGCCAACACCGTGGATTACGGCCAGTGGAAGAATAACCGCCGCGACGAAAGCGTGATCTTCTCCATGCAGACTTTTGTCGTGAAGCTGGCCAGCGGCGTAGCGGCGCTGATCGCCGCCGTCTGCCTGTCCGTGACGAAATTAAACGGCGATACGTCGGAGACGGCGGCCGCGGTGGAGGCGGCTGCGTCGTCGGTCATGGGATTGCGGCTGACAATGACGGTGCTGCCGATCGCCGGGCTTCTGATCGCGATCTTCTATTTTCATAAGAAATATATTCTGACGGAGGAGAAGGTGGCGGAGATCGCGGACGCGATCCGCGGGTGAAACCGGAAGCCGTGTATTGGCAGTGACTGGGCATACGATGGTCGGGCGCGGTATATTTGGCTTGACAAAGGGAAGAAAATAGCGTAGAATCACCATATTATAAAAGATTTCAGGCGTTGAAAGGGAATAGTAAGCCGACGCACATGACCAGAGAAGGAACCGGATGGTGGAAGGTTCCCATGTCACCGGAAGCTGAACCGGCCCCGGAGCCTCCGCGTGAAAGCGCGGCGTATCCCCGGCGTTAGCGGGAGAATAAAGAGAACCGGTCCGGCGGGCGGCGCGGTGGGAAGGCGGATGCCTTTGCGGGCGGCGCGGCGGACGGTTAATCAGGGTGGTACCGCCGGAACAAGCGGATCGCGCCGTTGGCGCGTTTCCGCAAGCTGACGTAAAATTCAGGATCCGGTCCCTCGTCGCAAGGCGCAGGGACCGTTTTTTTGTACCTGCGGAAACAATATCAAATCAGAATCGTAAAAAGGAGAATGCATCATGGCAAACGACAAGAAACTGGTAGAGGCGATCACGTCCATGGACGTGGATTTCGCCCAGTGGTACACCGATGTGGTGAAGAAGGCGGAGCTGTGCGATTACGCCAGCGTCAAGGGCTGCATGGTCATCAAACCGGCGGGCTACGCGATCTGGGAGAATATCCAGAAGGAGCTGGACCGGCGCTTTAAAGAGACGGGCGTAGAGAACGTCTATATGCCCATGTTCATTCCGGAGAGCCTTCTGCAGAAGGAGAAGGATCATGTGGAGGGCTTCGCGCCGGAGGTGGCGTGGGTAACCCACGGCGGTCTGGAGCCGCTGCAGGAGCGGATGTGCGTGCGTCCCACCTCGGAGACGCTGTTCTGCGATTTCTACGCGAACGACATCCATTCCTACCGGGATCTGCCCAAGCTTTACAACCAGTGGTGCTCGGTAGTGCGCTGGGAGAAGACGACCAGGCCGTTCCTGCGTTCCAGGGAATTCCTGTGGCAGGAAGGCCACACGGCCCATGCGACGGCGGAGGAGGCCGAGGCGCGGACCGAGCAGATGCTAAATGTATACGCCGACTTCTGCGAAGAGGTACTGGCGATCCCGGTCATCCGCGGCCGCAAGACCGATAAGGAGAAATTTGCCGGCGCCGAGGCGACGTACACCATCGAGGCCCTGATGCACGACGGCAAGGCGCTGCAGTCCGGCACCAGCCATAATTTCGGCGACGGCTTCGCGAAGGCGTTCGAGATCCAGTTTGCCGACAAGGATAATACATTGAAATATGTCCACCAGACCTCCTGGGGGCTTTCCACCCGTATCATCGGCGCGATCATCATGGTCCACGGCGACGACAACGGCCTGGTGCTTCCGCCCGGAATCGCGCCGACCCAGGTGATCGTGATCCCGATCCAGCAGAAGAAGGAGGGCGTGCTGGATAAGGCCTATGAGCTGAAGAGCAGGCTTGCGGCGTCCGGCTTCCGCGTGAAGGTGGACGATTCCGATAAAAGCCCGGGCTGGAAGTTCAGCGAGTGCGAGATGCGCGGAATTCCGCTCCGCGTGGAGATCGGCCCGAAGGATATTGAAAATGACCAGGCGGTGCTGGTGCGCCGCGATACCCATGAGAAGATCACGGTGGCGCTGGATGAACTGGAGACGAGGGTCGGCGAGCTGCTTGAAACGATCCGCAGCGATATGTTCGAGAAGGCGAAGGCCCACCGGGATTCCCACACCTATGAGGCGGTGGACTACGATGGTTTTGTAAAGACGATCAATGAGAAGCCGGGCTTTGTGAAGGCCATGTGGTGCGGCTGCCGGGAGTGCGAGGACAAGATCCGCGAGGATACCGGCGCGACCTCCCGCTGCATGCCGTTTAAGCAGGAGCAGCTTTCGGACAAATGCGTCTGCTGCGGGAAACCTGCGGCGAAGATGGTGTACTGGGGCCGGGCGTATTGATCGGAAGGAAGATAATTGCACGTTGGCTGGCCTCGCGGTCTGCGGAGAATGCGGACCGCGGCAGCTGGCTTTGCGTTATGCTGCAACCAGGGCCGCATGGCAAAGCGGCAAAATAGGAAAGGATACAGGCCTGTGGGCGTAACGATTCACATCCCCCGCGCCGCGGAGGAGATCATCGGCAAACTGAATAAACATGGTTTTGAGGCCTACGTAGTCGGCGGATGCGTCCGCGACGCGCTGATGGGACGGGAGCCGGGGGACTGGGATATCACGACCTCGGCGAAACCGGAGCAGGTGAAAGCGGTTTTTGGAAGGACGATCGATACCGGAATCAAGCACGGAACGGTCACGATCCTGCGGGACCGGATCGGGTATGAGGTGACGACCTACCGGATCGACGGCGAGTACGAGGATGGCCGGCACCCGAAATCGGTGGAGTTTACGCCGAATCTGGTGGAAGACCTGAAACGCCGGGATTTTACGATGAACGCCATGGCTTACAATCACGCGGACGGTCTGGTGGATGTGTTCGGCGGGCGGCAGGATATGGAGGCGCGGCTGATCCGCTGCGTGGGACGGGCCGAAGACCGTTTTACGGAGGACGCCCTGCGGATCCTGCGGGCGCTGCGCTTCGCGGCCCAGCTGGACTTTGAGATCGAGCCGGAGACGGAGGCGGCCCTGCGCAAACTGGCGCCGAATCTGGTTCATGTCAGCAAGGAGCGGATCCAGACGGAACTGACCAAGCTCCTCCTGTCCGATCATCCGGAGCAGATCCGCCGGGTATTTGACTGCGGCGCGGCGGCCTATGTGTCGGATACATTTGCGAAGATCGAACCGGAGAAGATCGCAATAGGTCCGCATCTTCCCGCGAGGAAAAGCCTGCGATGGGCGGCGTTTCTGCGGCACCAGAGCGCGGCGGAGGCGAAGCGGATCCTGCGGGAGCTGAAACTGGACAACGACACCATCGCGGATGTGGGGACTCTGGTTGAATGGTGGCGGCAGCCGGTGGGGCGGACGCAGGCGGATATCCGGCGCACTATGAGCCGGATGCCGTCGGAGCTGTTCGATGAGCTGCTGTGCCTGAAAGCGGAGATCCTGCGGTATTATGAATCATGCCAATGCGCGGGAGAAACCGGCGATACCGCCGGCAGTCACGCGCACACTGGGAACGCGGATGAAAGGATCCCGGATTACGACCGGCTTCCTGAGACATCGGCGCAGCTGACGGATATTTTTGCCGGCGCGGCGGCGATCCGCGCCCGGGGCGACTGCATTTCCTTAAAGGAACTGGCTGTGACGGGCGGCGATCTGATCGCGGCCGGAATGAAGCCGGGAAGGGAGATCGGCGCGGTTCTGGCGGAGCTTCTGGATCTGGTCCTGGAGCAGCCGGAGAAGAATACAAAAGAAGAGCTGATGCGCCATGTATCCGGCCTTGCGGGCGAATAACCCCGCAGGGCCGTTTTGATTATCCCTTAAGGCATAATCTCCCTCGATTCCACATACTCTAGAATAGCTATGAACAGGGCGTGTGGAGGGGTAGATGTGAACGAACGGTATTTGGAGATCTTGGCCCAATATGATCTGACGGTGGAGAGCATACGAAAAGGGCGCAGCGGCTATATCTGCGAGACGAGCGCCGGTACGGTGCTCCTGTCAGAGTATAAAGGAACGCAGAAACGCCTGGAATTCGAGACGCAGGTTCTGACCTATGTCAGGGAGATGGGGATGGACTGTGTCGATGATTATATTCGGACATCGCAGGGAGAGCTGGCCGCAGTGGGCGAAGACGGAACCCGCTATGTGCTGAAGCGCTGGTTCACCGATCGGGAATGCAACATCCGCGACCGGAAGGAGGTGCGCGCCGCGGCCGCGCAGATCGCCCGGCTGCACCGGATCCTGAGGGGGATCGAAAGGAATGAGAACTGGAATCTGGGCTCCATCATGACCGAGCCGGTGGAAACAGAACTGGAGCGCCATAACCAGGAGCTTAGGCGGGCACGCAATTATATGAAGAATAAGCGGAAAAAGACGGAGTTTGAGCGCTGCGTACTGGATAATTTCTCTCTTTTTTACGAGCAGGCGACGGCAGCCTGCGAGGGGCTTACAGGGCTGCGGCAGGCGGAAAGCGGCGCCCCTATTTTTTTGTGCCACGGCAATCTGGACCACCACCATATCCTGATGAGGGCCGAGGACATGGCGGTTATCGAGTTCCACCGGATGCATCTGGGAGAGCAGATGGAGGATCTCTACTATTTTATGCGGAAGGTCATGGAGAAGCAGGACTGGAACGCGGGACTCGGACTGGAAATGCTTTCCTCTTACGAACGGATCCTTCCCATTTCCGCCGTCCAGCGGAAGCGCCTCTATTATCTGTTCCTTTATCCGGAGAAATACTGGAAGCAGATCAATTTCTATTTTAACGCCAATAAGGCGTGGATTCCGGCCCGCAACATCGAAAAACTGAAGAATCTGGAGCGCCAGATGGAGGACCGGAACCGGTTTTTGGAAAAAATACGCTGAGACAGACACGGAAAGCCTTCCTTTTTGCGGAAAAATGCGCTATACTATGGACAGAAAGCCGTATGAGGCGCGGTCGCGGCCGGCCCGTGCGGCGCAGGCTGCATTTGTATGCGGAAAGAGATAAGGAGGATACGTCGTCATGAAAGATTATAGGAAGATCTACGAGGAGTGGCTGAGCAACCCTTATTTTGACGAGGCTACGAAGGAAGAGCTCCGCGCCATCGCCGGCAATGAGGAGGAGATCAAGGAACGCTTCTATATGGATCTGGAGTTCGGCACCGCAGGATTGAGAGGCATCATCGGCGCCGGCATCAATCGTATGAACATTTATGTAGTACGCCGCGCGACCCAGGGTCTGGCCAACTACATCATCAAGCAGGGCGGAGCCGCGAAGGGCGTGGCCATCGCCTACGATTCCCGCCGGATGTCGCCGGAGTTTGCCGACGAGGCCGCCAGAACCCTGGCTGCCAACGGAATTACAGCCTATAAGTTCGAGTCCCTGCGTCCGACGCCGGAGCTGTCCTTCGCGGTCCGCGAGCTGGGCTGCATCGCCGGCATCAATGTGACCGCCAGCCACAATCCGCCCGAATACAACGGCTACAAGGTCTACTGGGAGGACGGCGCCCAGTTTACGCCGCCCCATGACAAGGGCGTGACCGAGGAGGTTCTGGCCATCGAGGATCTGTCCACGGTGAAGACCATGACCGCGTCCGATGCCAAGGCCGCCGGCCTTTACAAGGTCATCGGCGCCGAGATCGACGACAAATACATTGCCCATGTGAAGGCGCAGGTGGTGAACCAGGATGCTATCGACAGGATGCAGGACAGCATCAGGATCGTCTATACGCCGCTCCACGGCACCGGCAACATCCCGGTCCGCCGTGTCCTGAAGGAGATCGGCTTCACCCATGTGCAGGTGGTTCCCCAGCAGGAACTGCCCGACGGCGAGTTCCCGACGGTCAGCTATCCGAACCCGGAGGCGGCGGAGGCGTTCGCCCTGGGCCTGGAGATCGCGAAGAAGACCGACGCCGACCTGGTGCTGGCTACCGACCCGGACGCCGACCGTCTGGGCGTGTATGTGAAGGACACGAAGTCCGGCGAGTACATTTCCCTGACCGGCAATATGTCCGGCTCCCTGCTGTGCGAGTACGTGCTGAGCCAGAAGGCCGCCGCGGGCAGGATCCCGGCGGACGGCGAAGTGGTCAAGTCCATCGTGTCCACGAACCTGATCGACGCGGTGGCGGCCGGTTATGGCTGCAGGCTGGTGGAGTGTCTGACCGGCTTTAAGTGGATCGGCCAGCAGATCCTGAAGGAGGAGCGTACCGGTGTCGGCCACTATATGTTCGGCATGGAGGAGAGCTACGGCTGTCTGATCGGCACCTACGCCCGCGACAAGGACGCGGTAAGCGCCAGCGTCGCCCTCTGCGAGGCGGCCGCTTATTATAAGACGAAGAATATGACCCTGTGGGACGCCATGCTCGCCATGTATGAGAAGTACGGCTACTATAAGGACGCCGTCAAGTCCATCAGCCTGTCCGGTATTGAGGGTCTGGCGAAGATCCAGACCATCATGGATACTTTGCGAAATAATACTCCGGAGAAGGTAGGCGACTACACGGTTCTGTCCGCCCGCGACTACAAGCTGGATACTGTGAAGGATATGGCTACCGGCCAGGTGAAGCCTACCGGACTTCCGGCCTCCAACGTGCTGTATTATGATATGAATGATAACGCGTGGGTCTGCGTCCGCCCCTCCGGCACGGAGCCGAAGATCAAGCTGTACTACGGTGTGAAGGGCGCTTCCATGGAGGACGCCGAAGAGAAGTCCGCCGCCTTGGGCGCCGCGCTTATGGCGATGGTGGACGCGATGATGTAACATGCCGGAATTTGTCCTTATGGCAGCCGCGGGGGCTGCCGAACAGAGGAGATTATGGAGCGGGATAATTACTTTGATAATTTGAAAAGTGCCCTGATCACGTTAGTCGTGATCGGGCACTTTTTACTGCCGATGGAGAAAACCCGGTTTGAAGGCGGAATTCTGTTTAATATTTATTTGTTTCATATGCCGATGTTCGCCATGATATCCGGGTATTTTGCAAAGGGGATCTACCGGGACGGCCGTTTTCGGACGGACCGGGTCGTGCGCATCGTGTGGCTGTATGTTCTGTTTAAAGCGGCTGCCCATGTGACGGAGAACCTTGCAGCCGGAACGCCGGTGCTTAGTCCGATCGACTTTTTTACGGACAGCGGCGCGCCGTGGTACCTGATGGCGATGGTCTGGTGGTATCTTTCCATACCGTTCGCGGCAGGCCTGAAGCCGCCGGTAGTGCTGGCGGGAGCTGTGATCCTGGGAATTCTGTCCGGTTATCAGGATTCCCTGGGGGACGGTCTGGCGATGAGCCGGACGCTTGTTTTTGCGCCTTTTTTCTATGCGGGTTACTATCTTAAGAGAGAATGGGTCACGGCTTTTCTGAAATCCGGGCGGCGGCGCGTCTTCCCGGCGGCAGCGCTTGGGATAGCGGCTGTGGTGGCGATAGGGGCCTTCAGCTTTCTTAAGCCGTATCAGGGCATTGTATACGGTGTGAATTACAGAAAACTTGACGCCGGCGTTTATGCCAGCGGCGGCCTGATCCGGCTTATTCATTATCTGGCGGCGACGGTAATGATCCTGGGGCTGATGGCGGCGACTCCGTCTGTCCGCCTGCCGTGGAGCCGTATGGGCAGCAGGACGCTTCAGATCTATATTCTCCACAGGCTGCTTCGGGATCTGATGCAGTACTGGGGATATTATACGGTATTTACGTCCCAGTACCGGAGAAACGTGGTGCTGACGGCGGCACTGGCGGTGCTGGCCGCGTGGATCCTGGGCAATTCCCGCCTGGCCGCGATATTTACCTGGATATCGGAGCTGCCCGGCAAATGGAAGCTGTACCGGTAGAACCGCGGCTGTCTGCCGCACAGGCTATCCGTATGAAAACGAAAAAGGCTCTGCCGGTTGCAGAACCTTTTCCGTAGGGAATGGTAGGTATATTTTAGGAAATTGTTTTAGGGGGGCCGGACGGTTTGCACCGTCCGGTATGAGTATGAAAAAGCTTTGTCTCGCACCAGCCTCTCAGCTAGCGCATTTATAATATAGCTGAGAATTATGTCCAAAATATGTACCTGCAATAAAAAAAAAATAAAAATTATAAAATAAGAAGAAAAGAAAAAGAAAGAAATATGTCAGAATAAAAAACGTAAAAAACCCCTTTAAAAAAGGTGTCAGGTTGTATATAATATTTTCAGTTGCAGACCTTTCACCATCTCGAGACAGGAGGAAGTACGAGCATGATGATCTCCAATGATATCGGAATCGATCTGGGTACAGCCAGTATCCTTGTATATATAAAAGGCAAGGGAGTCGTTCTTAAAGAACCGTCCGTGGTCGCGATCGACCGGGATTCCAACCGCATCATCACCTTCGGAGAGGAGGCCCGCCTGATGATCGGCCGCACCCCCGGCAATATCGTGGCGATCCGCCCCCTTCGCCAGGGAGTTATTTCCGATTACACCGTAACGGAGAAGATGCTGAAATATTTTATCAATAAAGCCGTCGGCCACAAGACTCTGCGTAAGCCCAGGATCGCCGTCTGTATTCCCAGCGGCGCCACGGAAGTGGAGCGCAAGGCCGTGGAGGACGCGACCTACCAGGCGGGCGCCCGGGAAGTCATCATCATCGAGGAGCCGGTGGCGGCCGCCATCGGAGCCGGTATCGACATCGCCAAGGCCTGCGGGAACATGATCGTGGACATCGGCGGCGGCACGGCGGATATCGCGGTGATCTCCCTCGGCGGCACCGTGATCAGCGCTTCCATCAAGGTGGCCGGAGATGATTTCGACGAGGCGGTGGTCCGGTATATGAGAAGAAAGCATAATCTGCTCATCGGTGAGAGAACCGCTGAGGAGATCAAGATCAATATCGGAGCGGCCTACCGCCGTCCCGAGGTGCTGACGATGGAGGTTCGCGGCAGGAATCTCGTCACCGGCCTTCCCAAGACGATCGTGGTTACCTCCGACGAGACGCTGGAGGCCCTTCAGGAGCCGGCCATGCAGATCGTGGACGCTGTTCACAATGTGCTGGAGCGTACCCCGCCGGAGCTGGCGGCGGATATCTATGACCGAGGGATCGTACTGACCGGCGGCGGGTCGCTGCTGAGCGGCCTGGATGCGCTGATCGAGGAGAAGACCGGGATCACTACGATGATCGCGGAGGATCCGTTGACTGCGGTGGCTGTCGGCACCGGCAAATTCATCGAATTCGGCCGCGGAGAGGCCGACCGCAGGGATTTCTGACGTTTGCCGGGGCGCGGCCGGGGACAGGAAGCGGAAGCGCCGCGGGCAGACCGGAGTGGAAGGAATCGGCATATAGGCGAATAGTCCCCCGTATTCAGCGGGGGATATTTTATCTGCGCCGGAAGCGTGCGCCGGCAGCGCTGCGGCCGCGGCGGAAAGAGGACGCCGTTTTCGCGGCCCCGCCGCGGTGCCTGGCCGGCAGGAGCAAAGAGCGGATCCGAAGTGATTCAGGAGAAGAAGAATGGCCACAGTAACCGGTTTTGTCGAGAAAATCAAATACCGCAACGAGGAGAACGGCTATTCTGTTCTGGAGGTATCTTCCGATGGACAGGAATATGTTCTGGTCGGCACCTTTCATTATATAAGCGAAGGCGAGATGCTTGAGGCAACGGGAACCATGACCGAGCATCCGGTCTACGGCGAGCAGCTGTCGGTGGAATCCTATGAGATCCGATCCCCCGAGGATGCCGCCGCCATGGAACGATATCTGGGATCCGGGGCCATCAAAGGCGTGGGCGCGGCGCTGGCGGCCCGTATCGTCCGTCGCTTTAAGGCGGATACATTTCGGATCATAGAGGAAGAACCGGAACGGCTTTCCGAGGTGAAAGGGATCAGCGAGCGCATGGCCATGGCCATTTCCGAACAGGTAGAAGAGAAGAAGGATATGCGTCAGGCCATGATCTTTCTGCAGGAATACGGCGTTTCCATGAATCTGGCCGCGAAGATCTACCGGGAATACGGCCCGCGGATGTACGGGATCATTAAGGAGAACCCGTACAGACTGGCTGACGATATCCCCGGTGTGGGCTTTAAGATAGCCGATGAGATTGCCCGGCGCGTTGGCATTATGGCCGATTCCGATTACCGGATCCGGGCGGGGATCCTCTATACGCTTCTGAAAGCGGCCGGCCAGGGGCATACATATCTTCCGCAGGAGGAACTTCTGCGTCAGGCCTCGGAGCTTCTTCTGGTACCCATTGAGAATATGGAAAAGCATCTGATGGACATGCAGATGGACCGGCGGATTGTGGTGAAGGAGACGCGTTCGGATCCGGCTTTCGGAAGGCAGAGCTGTGTTTCCGGTTCGGATTCGGATTCTGGCGAAAACCGCGGAGAGACCGAATCCGTCCGGGCCGTCTACGCGTCGCTCTATTATTATATGGAACTGAACACCGCCCGGATGCTTCATGATCTGAATGTCAGGGGCAGCACGCCGGCCGGAGCTATACGCGAGCGTCTGACCGCCGTCATGGAACAGACCGGTCTGGAGCTGGATCCCCTGCAGGCGCGCGCGGTGGAGGAGGCGGTAAACAGCGGCCTTCTGATCATCACCGGGGGCCCCGGCACCGGCAAAACCACTACGATCAACGCGATCATCCGCTATTTCGAGGCGGAGAAGATGGATATCCTGCTGGCCGCCCCTACGGGACGCGCCGCCAAGCGGATGACGGAGGCTACCGGCTGCGAGGCGAAGACCATTCACCGGCTGCTGGAGATGAACGGCAGTCCCGGTGAGGACGGTTCCGTCTCCCAGCAGTTTGACAGAAATGAAGAGAATCCCCTGGACGCCGACGTGATCATCATTGATGAGATGTCCATGGTGGATATCCAGCTGATGCAGTCCCTTCTGAAGGCGGTAAATGTGGGCACCCGGCTTATCCTGGTCGGCGATGTGAACCAGCTGCCTTCCGTCGGTCCCGGTAATGTCCTTAAAGACATGATCCGTTCCGGCTGCTTCAACGTGGTCATGCTGACCCGCATTTTCCGCCAGGCTGCCGAAAGCGATATCGTCGTCAACGCCCACCGCATCAATGAAGGCAGGCCCGTGGATCTGGCGAAGCGGAGCAGGGATTTCCTTTTCATCCGCCGGGAGAACCCGGACGCTATCATAAACGCCATGATCACGCTGATGACGAAGAAGCTTCCCGGCTACGTCCACGCGGATCCGCTGGATATCCAGATCCTGACGCCCATGCGCAAGGGCGCGCTGGGCGTGGAACGGCTCAATTCCATTTTCCAGGCGTACTTGAATCCGCCGGATAAGGGAAAGGCGGAGCACGAAACGGGCGGCGTCATTTTCCGTGAAGGCGATAAGGTGATGCAGATCCGGAACAACTACCAGATCGAATGGGAGGTCCGCGGCCGCTATGGGATTGCCGTGGACACCGGTATGGGCGTTTATAACGGAGATACAGGCATCATCCGGGAGATCGATCCGTTCGCGGAGACCCTGACGGTGGAATTTGACGAGGGACGGATGGTAGAGTACGATTTCAGCCAGCTGGAAGATCTGGAGCTGGCCTACGCGGTCACGATCCACAAGTCCCAGGGCAGCGAGTATCCGGCAGTGATCATTCCGGTCCACAGCGGCCCCCGGATGCTGATGACCCGTAACCTGATCTATACGGCGGTAACCCGCGCCCGCGCCTGCGTCTGCCTGGTGGGTGTGCCCCAGGCGTTTCAGGGAATGGCGGACAACCGGATGGAGCAGCGCCGCTACTGCGGTCTGCTGGACCGGATCCTGGAGATCGACAGGCCGATGTAGGCAGCGGACGGCCGTAAACCGCGCAGAGCCGCGGCGCCGGCCGACGGAAACGGGGGGAGTATGGAATGAAACTGCCGGAGGAGAATACAGAAGAAGCGGCCGGCCGTGCCGGCCGGAGGGAAGCGATCATAAGTCTTATTTTTCCGCGCCGCTGCCCGGTCTGCGGCGGTATTGTGCTGCCCCGCGGGGAGCTGATCTGCCCGGAATGCCTACAGAAGCTGTCGCCTGTCCGCCAGCCGGTCTGTATGATCTGCGGCAAACATCTGGAGGGCGGCGGTACGGCTGAGCGCTGCGCCGACTGTATGCGCCATCCCAAGAGCTTTAAGCGCAATTTCGCCCTGCTGAACTACAATGACGCCGCGCGGACGTCCATGGCGGCCATTAAATATAAGAACAAAAGGGAGTATCTGGATTTCTACGCCAAAGCCATCTGCCGGCGCTACGGAAGGCAGATCCTGCGGCTGCGGCCGGATATCCTGGTCCCGGTGCCGATCCATTCCTCCCGCATGCGCAGCCGCGGCTATAACCAGGCGGAGCTTCTGGCTGAACGGGTCGGCGCGGAGCTTGGGATACCGGTCTGCCCTGCGGCGCTTAAGCGTACGAAGAAGACGCGGCCCCAGAAGGAACTGAATCCGGCCGAGCGTCTTCACAACCTGCAGCAGGCGTTCGCGGCGGGCACGCTTCCGGAGGGAACGCGGACGGTGGTGCTGGTGGACGATATCTATACGACCGGAAGTACGCTGGAAGCGTGTGCCCGGATCCTTACCGGCATGGGCGTGCGGAATGTCTACGGACTGACGGTCTGCGTCGGGCGCGGCGCGTGAAAGCGCTGCGGCCTTCCTGCCGCGGCGCCTGCAAGGCCGCATTTTCCGGCTTTATTTTCGGGAATTCCTTCGGATTTCCGCAAAAAATGATTGACGCGGCTTCCAATCTATGTTATAGTGAGTAAGCGAATGGAAGAAAGAAGGTCTTTTTTTTGCACTAATTTTGCGGTTAGTATGCGGAGAAAGGACCGGTATGCAGACTACGAGAAATTGGAGGTGGAAGTCGTGCGCACAAGGATCACACTGGCATGTACGGAATGTAAGCAACGCAACTACAACATGACGAAGGACAAGAAGGCTCATCCGGACCGGATGGAGACCAAGAAGTATTGCAGATTCTGCAAGACACATACTTTGCACAAAGAGACGAAGTAATCATTTTGAGTAAAGGACGTGAAGATCATGGAGAAAACAGCAAGCAGCGACAAGACGCAGAAAAAGAGCTTTTTCAAAGGCGTGAAGAGCGAGTTCAATAAGATTGTCTGGCCGGATCGGGAAACTGTTGGTAAGGAAACGGCGGCTGTGCTGGCATGCTCTGTTGCCCTGGGTCTGATCATTGCGATCCTGGACCTTGCCATTAAGTTTGGCCTCAGTTTCATTTTATAAGTTAGGCAAAGGTGAGTCATATGGCAGAAGCGAACTGGTATGTGGTGCATACCTATTCAGGCTATGAGAACAAAGTAAAGGTCGATATTGAGAAGACCATCGAGAATCGGAGCCTTCAGGATCAGATCCTGGAAGTTTCAGTCCCCATGCAGTCGGTCGTGGAGATCAAGAACGGGGTGGAGAAGGCGGTTGACAAGAAGATGTTCCCCGGGTATGTGCTCATCCACATGGTCATGAACGATGATACATGGTATGTAGTGCGCAATACCCGCGGAGTCACCGGTTTTGTCGGACCGGGCTCCAAGCCGGTTCCGCTTTCCGAGGGCGAGATGGAGAATCTCGGCTTCATGGCGAAGGGGCTTCTGGTTGATTTCGAGATCGGAGATACGGTAGTGGTTACCTCCGGAGCCTGGAGAGATACCGTGGGCGCGATCCGTGCGATCAATGAGCACAAGAAGACCGCGACGATCAATGTCGAGATGTTTGGCCGTGAGACTCCGGTCGAACTGGCATTCACAGAATTGAAAAAGCTGTAACAAGTGGGAGGGACATCCCCCGACATTACCACAATATTTAGGAGGTGCCTGATTATGGCAAAGAAAGTAACTGGTTATATCAAACTGCAGATTCCGGCCGGCAAGGCGACGCCTGCTCCGCCCGTAGGTCCTGCTCTGGGCCAGCATGGTGTGAACATCGTGCAGTTCACGAAGGAGTTTAACGCCAGGACCGCTGACCAGGGCGATCTGATCATTCCGGTCGTTATCACGGTCTATGCGGACAGAAGCTTCAGCTTCATCACCAAGACTCCGCCGGCGGCCGTGCTTCTGAAGAAGGCCTGCAACATCAAGTCCGGTTCCGGTACGCCCAACAAGACCAAAGTGGCGACCATTTCCAAGGACGAGGTCCGCAGGATCGCGGAGCTTAAAATGCCGGATCTGAATGCGGCCAGCGTGGAAGCAGCCATGAGCATGATCGCGGGAACCGCGAGAAGCATGGGAATCACCGTAGCTGACTGATCGGAAACAATCGTGCAATTACCCGTGGGAGGGCAATCCCCGACAATACCACAAGGAGGTTTATAGATATGAAAAGAGGAAAGAAATACGCAGAGGCTGCGAAGCTGGTAGACCGTATGACGCAGTATGATACTGCTGAGGCTATCGCTCTGGTGAAGAAGACGGCTGTTGCTAAATTTGACGAGACTGTCGAAGTGCATTTAAGAACGGGCTGTGACGGACGTCACGCAGACCAGCAGGTCCGCGGCGCCGTTGTTCTGCCCCACGGAACAGGCAAGACCGTCCGTATCCTGGTGTTCGCCAAGGGCGCCAAGATCGACGAGGCTCAGGCTGCCGGCGCCGATTATGTAGGCGGCGAGGAGCTGATCCCGAAGATCCAGAAGGAAGGCTGGCTTGACTTCGACGTTGTTGTGGCAACTCCCGACATGATGGGCGTGGTCGGCCGTCTGGGCCGTATCCTCGGTCCGAAGGGCTTAATGCCGAACCCGAAAGCCGGAACCGTCACCATGGACGTGACCAAAGCTGTCAATGATATTAAAGCCGGTAAAGTAGAGTACCGTCTTGACAAGACGAATATTATCCATGTGCCAGTGGGTAAAGCTTCCTTCACAGAGGAGCAGTTGGCGGACAACTTCCAGTCGCTTATGGACGCCATCCTGAAGGCGAGACCTGCCGCACTCAAGGGCCAGTACATTCGGAGCGCGACCCTTACGACCACCATGGGGCCCGGCATCAGACTGAACGTAGCCAAGTTTATGGGCTGATGAGGACCTGGTCCGGCGGCCGGCCAATCGCGGCCGGCGCGGCCTGAGTGAGCGGATGTCTCATTTTCCGGTTGACAGTCCGGATATAGATATGATATAGTATGAAAAGTATTGAAAGCCGAAGACAGCAGGTGCCGTAAGGCATAAGTTGAATACGCCTGCCGAGGACTGATACTTCACGCAAGTGTGTGTTGTGAGCCGCCCTGTCTTTGGATGGGGCGGTTTTTTACGCCTTATTAGACGGACGCTGGTTATCAGCAGAGCGGAACCGCCCGATGGCGGAACCGCTGTATTCGACCTCTCAATACTTAGAATAATAAGGAGGTAAACCATTCATGGCAAAAGTGGAATTGAAACAGCCAGTCGTGGAAGAGATCGCCGGCGCGTTAGACGGCGCTCAGACTGCGGTTCTGGTGGACTATCGCGGACTGACCGTGGAGCAGGATACCCAGCTGCGCAAACAGCTTCGTGAAGCCGGCATCGCGTATAAGGTCTACAAGAACACCATGATCCGTTTCGCGGCTAAGGGTACGCCGTTTGAGGCGCTGGGCCCGATCCTGGAAGGCCCGACCGCTATGGCGGTATCCAAAACAGACGCCACCGCTCCTGCCAGGATCCTGGCCGAGTTCGGCAAGAAGAATCCTGCTCTGGAGATCAAAGGCGGAATCGTAGAAGGAGCTTATTATGACGCCAAGGGCATGCAGGCTATCGCAGCGGTTCCGTCCCGCGAAGTTCTGCTGGGCCGTCTGTTTGGCAGCATGAAGTCCCCGATCAGCAATCTGGCCCGCGTTCTGAACCAGATCGCCGAGAAGGACAGCGCCCCCGCTGCCGAGGCATGACTTTCTTAGCGGGTAAGCTTTCGCAGAAAGCTTACGAGGTTAGAAAGCCAGCCGTTCGGCGCCCCTGGGGAGCCGAACATCCTTAATACGCGCCGCGGGCGCGGAAGAATCATCCAACAACCATATTAAAAATAATAACGGAGGAAATCAAAATGGCAAAGTTAACAACTGCTGAGTTTATCGAAGCGATCAAAGAGTTATCTGTTCTGGAACTGAACGAACTGGTAAAGGCCTGTGAGGAAGAGTTCGGCGTATCCGCAGCTGCGGGTGTAGTCGTAGCGGCAGCCGGCGGCCCGGCGGCAGAGGAAGTCGAGGAGAAGACGGAGTTTGATGTTGAGCTGACCGAGGTCGGCCCGAACAAGGTTAAGGTAATCAAGGTTGTCCGTGAAGCTACCGGCCTTGGCCTGAAGGAGGCAAAGGATGTAGTCGACAGCGCTCCGAAGGCTGTGAAGACCGGCGTTTCCAAGGAAGAGGCCGAGGATCTGAAGACCAAGCTGGAGGCCGAGGGAGCGAAGGTTACTTTGAAGTAATCCTCTTCGCATCAGATGAATATCGGAAGATGATCGGACTCCCGGAACTGTTTTTGGTTCCGGGAGTTTTTGCCTCTGAGATAGAACTCTGGATCGACAAGGTGATATTTTTTGTACAAATGGTATTTCACCGGCACAATTCATCCTCGGTTCGATGAGTCTTCTGAACAGCTTATGAATAACATGTGAAAAGGCAGTTATTTCCGAATTTTCCGAAATTTTTGAATTGAAAACATGCGCTTGACAGAAGCCCAAATTTATGATATGTTCAAAATGTATTTTGAATGATCTATTGATTCACATATTTTTGTAAGTCAGTTGGCGTTCAACTGCTTTATAAAAATATGTGAATTTTTTTCAGGAGAAATGCGCACTATTTGATAGGAGGTGTACCGGTATGAACAAGGGTACAGTAAAGTGGTTCAATGCAACGAAGGGTTATGGTTTCATCACCAACGATGAGACCGGCGAGGAAGTGTTCGTGCATTTCTCCGGCATTGTAGCCGATGGCTACAAGACTCTGGAAGATGGCCAGAAGGTTACCTTCGACCTGGCCGAGGGCAACCGCGGCATGCAGGCGGTCAACGTAAAGGCAGTCTGATCCGGATACCAGAACGTGATTCCGAAGAGGCGTAACTCCGTGGGGGACGCCTCTTTTTCGTTGCGGTTCTATATTTTTCACGCCTGCATATATTTACTATGATGGAATTACAAGTCGGGGGTAGCCATGATCAGCCGCAGGTGGAACAGAAGCCGCATCCTGGCGATTTGGTTTTGGGGTATACTGGCGGCGCTTCTGACCGCGGATCTTGGCGCTGGGTTGTATAGGATGGAGAGCCGTGAGACGAACGCGCAGAAAACAGCGGACGTGCAGAAAACGGCGGACGCCCAGAAAACAGCGGACACGCAGAAAACGGCGTACGCGGGCACGGTTGCGCTGACGTTTGACGACGGACCGCATGCGATATATACGCCGCGTCTCCTGGACGGTTTAAAGGAGCGGGGGATTCACGCGTCGTTTTTCCTGATCGGGCAGAATATTGACGGGAAAGAGGATATTGTCCTTCGGATGCAGAAGGAAGGGCATCTGATCGGCAATCACAGCCAGAATCATATACAGCTGACGGCGGAGGACGCGCAGGAGGCGTTAAAGCAGATCGAATATACGAACCGGAAGATCGAAGAGATAACCGGTACCGCGCCCGCGTATATCCGCCCGCCGTACGGCTCCTGGGACGAGGAGCTGGAGGAAAGAACCCCGATGACGGTGGCGCTGTGGAATCTGGATCCCCTGGATTGGAAAAGCCAGAATAAGGAGTCGATCGTCCGGTATGTGGAAAAGCATGTTGAAAACGGAAGCATCATTCTTCTTCACGACGTATATGGGCCATCTGTGGACGCGGCCCTGGAGATTGCCGACGTTCTTTTGCGGAGCGGTTATGAATTTGTTACGGTAGATGAACTTCTGATCGAGTAAATGAAAAAGAGTGAAGTGAAAAGTTAACTTCCACTTCTAAAGACCCCGGCAAAAAAGTTGCCGTTAGTGTTGCAGGAAAGGATAT
>CANQBX010000023.1 GCA_947589095.1 uncultured Lachnospiraceae bacterium | reverse complement strand
ATGTAAGAAAAGGAGATCGGTAAGTATGAAATTCCACAATGGTTGCTGGCTTATGAAGGAGGGCGTGTCGTGGTTTGGGCCGCAGCATGTCTATGAGACCCATATTGCGGAGAAGGAAGTGCGTTTGGTGGCGCCGACTTCTCGGATCCGGGGGAAGGGGGATACGCTGGGCGGGATCAATCTGACGTTGCGGATTACCTCGCCGGCGCCGGAGGTTCTCCGGGTGCAGACGTATCACCATAAGGGCGTACAGAGGAAGGCGCCGGAGTTTGATCTGCAGAATGATGCGGAGAAGGCGCTTTGTGTGGCTGAACAGGGGAATCTTCTGACGGTTGGAAGCGGAAGCTTAAGGCTTGTTATCGACCGGGAGAACTGGTCTATGACGTTTGTGCGGGGCTGCAAGCCGGAAGGACAGATCGGGACGGCTGCTGTCGGCAGTCAGAAAGGAACCGGCGCGGAATGTGGACAAACTGGGACGGCGGCTGGAAACGGCCGGACGGAGCAGACGGATGCCTGCGGTACGACGGTTCCTCAGATGGAGGTCATTACGAAGGCGGGGCAGCGTGACCTGGGTTATGTGAAGACCAACTGGACCGGCATGGCCTACGATAAGGGCGGGGACGCCTGGATGTGCCAGCAGCTGGGACTTTCGGTGGATGAGAATATCTACGGTATGGGCGAGCGGTTCACGCCGTTTGTGAAGAACGGCCAGTCGGTCTCCATCTGGAATGAGGACGGAGGCACCAGCACGGAGCAGGCGTATAAGAATATTCCGTTCTACCTGTCCAGCAAAGGATATGGCGTATTTGTCAACCATCCGGAACGGGTGGAGTTCGAGGTGGCTACGGAGCAGGCCAGCAAGCTGGCGTTCGCGGTGGAGGGGGAGAGCCTGGATTATTATTTCTTCAATGGTCCGACCATGAAGGAAGTCCTTATGCGGTACACGGATCTGACGGGGAAGCCGGCGCTGCCGCCGCAGTGGACCTTTGGGCTGTGGCTGTCTACGTCGTTTACGACGAATTATGACGAGCAGACGGTGATGAGCTTTATCGACGGTATGCATGAGAGAGGAATCCCGCTGTCGGTGTTCCATTTTGACTGCTGCTGGATGAAGGAGTTCCACTGGACGGATTTTCTGTGGGACAGCCGGGTGTTCCCGGACCCGAAGGGGATGATCGCCCGGATCAAGGAGAAGGGCGTGAAGATCTGCGTCTGGATCAATTCCTATGTGGGACAGGAATCGGTGCTGTTCGACGAGGGCGCGGAGAACGGGTATTTCCTCAAACGGCCCAATGGTGACGTGTGGCAGTGGGATATGTGGCAGCCGGGGCTGGCGATCATTGATTTTACCAATCCGGAGGCCTGCCGCTGGTATCAGGAGAAGCTTGAGGAGCTGCTGGATATGGGTGTGGACTGCTTTAAGACCGATTTCGGCGAGCGGATTCCGACGGACTGCGTCTACTATAACGGCGCGGATCCGGTGAAGATGCACAATTTCTATACATACCTGTACAATAAGACCGTGTTCGACCTGCTGGAACGGAAGAAAGGCCATGGCGAGGCGGTGCTGTTCGCGCGGTCGGCGACGGCGGGCGGGCAGAAGTTCCCGGTTCACTGGGGCGGCGACTGCTGGTCGGATTATGAGTCCATGGCGGAGAGTCTGCGGGGCGGCCTGTCGCTGACCAGCAGCGGGTTCGGATTCTGGAGTCATGATATCGGCGGTTTTGAGAATACGTCGACGCCGGATGTGTATAAGCGGTGGGCGGCATTTGGGCTTTTGTCCTCCCACAGCCGGCTGCATGGCAGCGGGTCCTATAGGGTGCCGTGGCTGTATGACGAGGAGGCCGTGGACGTGGTGCGGTTCTTTACGGATCTGAAGCACAGCCTGGTGCCGTATCTGTACAGCAGCGCGGTGAATACGTCGCGGACGGGCGTGCCGATGATGCGCAGCATGGCGATGGAATTTACGGACGATCCCAACTGCCGGTATCTGGATAAGCAGTATATGCTGGGAGACAGTCTGCTGGTGGCGCCGATCTTTAACGATCAGGGGATCGCGCAGTACTATCTGCCGGCGGGGAAATGGATCAGCTACCTGACCGGCGAGACGGCGGAAGGCGGCGTGTGGAGGAAGGAGAAGCACGGGTATCTGTCGATTCCGCTGTGGGTGAAGGCGGGAAGCGTGATTCCGGTCGGGAAGAAGTATGAGCGGGCGGAATATGAGTTTGCCGGGAATCTGGAGTTTAAGGTGTTCGGGCCGTTTGAGGATGTCGAATTCTGCGTTATGCAGAAGGGGGCGGAAGAGGCTCGATTGAAGCTTGCGATGGAAAATGGGCGGCTTGCCGGGAGCGTCACCGGAGCGAAGGGATGTACGGTCCGGCTGGTGGGCGGATCGGCGTGCGGGGCGCTCGCGGCGGACGGTGTTCCGGAGACGGATGGCGTGACTGCGGCGGTGGATGGCGGCGATATTGTGTTGGATATTGAGAAGGATGAGGTGAGGTTCTGAGGGTAGGGGTACTGCAGATGTGATGGGGCGCGGATGGTTTGCGACGGCGGATTGTATGTAGGGGGGAGGATGCTGGTTCAGGTGGTCCGCTCCCGGCAGACTGTCTGCATGTTCCTCAGGATTCAGGACGGAAGTGCTTCTAAGTTCACAGCAATTTGTTAAAAGCATCACGAAAAATGGACAACTCGCTTCGCTCAAACACGTCCATTTTTCGTGATAACACAAATTACTGTTCACTAAGAAGCACTAACCGTTCTGAAATTCGGAACCTGCAGACAGTCTGCCGGGAGCTGGGGATCGGCATGCTGAATGACAGGTTGCCGGGAGCTGGGGATCGGCATGCTGAATGACAGGTTGCCGGGAGCTGGGGATCGGCATGCTGAATGACAGGTTGCCGGGAGCTGGGGATCGGCATGCTGAAGGACAGTCTGCCGGGAGCTGGGGATCGGCATGCTGAAGGACAGTCTGCCGGGAGCTGGGGATCGGCATGCTGAATGACAGGTTGCCGGGAGCTGGGGATCGGGCATGCTGAAGGACGGTCTGGCCGGGCGCTGGGAATCGGACATGCTGAATGACAGTCTGGCCGGGAGCTGGGGATCGGGCTGCGGCAGTTTGGATATGGAAACGGTTAAGGTGTGACGGAAGCCGGAAGGCTGAAGAATAAATGAATCAACAGGAGGGTAACAGAATGGCGAAGTTTCATGCATCGACATCCGCTGCGGTAAGCGAGCGGGAGGTCAGGAACATGGAGAGGGCGCGGAAGGTGGCGTCGCAGGGGATGGTGCTTCTGGAGAACGCGGGGGCGCTGCCGCTTAAGGCGGAGACGAAGAAGGTGGCTCTTTTCGGAAACGGCGGACGGCGGACCATCAAGGGCGGCACCGGTTCCGGCGACGTGAACAGCCGGGAAGTGGTGAATGTGGAGCAGGGCCTGGAAGCGGCGGGACTGACCGTTACCACGAAGAATTGGCTTGACCGGTATGACCAGGTCGTTGAAGGCGCAAGGGCGGAGTATTTCGCCGATTTCGCGAAGAAGATCGCGGAAGAGGGCGGTTCCGCGGTGATGGAGTTGTTTAACAACCCGTTTAAGGAGCCGGCGATCATTCCGGTGACGAAGGAGGATATGGATGCGTCGGAAACGGATACCGCCATCTATGTTCTGTCCCGCAATTCCGGCGAAGGCAAGGACCGGGCTCCGGTACGGGGGGATTTTGAGCTGTTTGAGGTGGAAGAGGAGGCGATCCGGGCGCTGACCGCCTGCTATCGGAACGTGATCGTGGTGCTGAATGTGGGAGGCGTATTGGATACCCGGTTCCTGCGCGGCACAAAGGGCATCGGAGCGATTCTTCTGATGAGCCAGGCCGGCAATATCGGCGGTTATGCGCTGGCGGACGTGCTTCTGGGCAAGGTGACGCCCAGCGGACATCTGACGACCACATGGGCGGAGCGGTATTCGGATTATCCGGGCGCGATGGATTTCAGCCATGTGAACGGCGATGTGAACGACGAGTATTATAAAGAGGGAATCTACGTCGGATATCGGTATTTCGATACCTTTGGCGTGGCTCCGGCCTATCCGTTCGGTTATGGAAAATCGTATACGGATTTTGCCATAGAGTGCAAATCCGTAGCCGCAGAGGGGAATCAGGTTACCGTTACCGCGGAAGTTACCAATACCGGCGCCGTTTATTCCGGCAGGGAAGTGGTGCAGGTTTACTATTCGGCGCCGCAGGGCGCGCTTGAAAAGCCTTATCAGGAGCTGGCGGCCTATGCGAAGACAAAGCTTCTGGCTCCCGGCGAGAAACAGACGCTTACGATCGGTTTTCAGGTGACGGATATGGCCTCCTACAGCGAGGCGAAGGCGGCCTATGTGCTGGAGCCGGGCGCTTATTACGTGCGTGTGGGAGAGCATTCCCGCGCGTCGAAGATCGCGGCGGCCCTTGTCCTTGAGAAAGAAGTGGTGACAGAGAAGCTGGCCAACTATCTGAAGCCGGATGTGGAGATGGAAATGCTCTCTTCCGCCGGAGCGAAGCCTTACGCCTATGAAGGGGAAGAAGCAGAGAAGGCGGCGGCTCCGAAGCTGGCGGTGGACGCGGCGAAGCTTCCCTGCTTCACGGCGGTCTATACTCCCGTCGGCGCGGGTGAGCAGCCGGAGCCGGACACCAATGGACATAAGATCACAATGGATGAGGTGAAGGCCGGAACCTACACGCTGGATGAACTGGTGAACCAGCTGACCGTGGAGGAGATGGCCACCCTGTGCGTCGGCACGGCGAGAGGCGGCTTCGGCGGCGAGTCGGTGATCGGCTCCGCGTCGGCGGCGTGTCCGGGAGCGGCCGGCGATACCACCTCCCTGATGCTTCCCGACCGCAATATCCGGAATATGATCCTGGCGGACGGCCCGGCGGGGCTGCGTCTGTCTACCCATTTTGTCGTAGATCATGACGGCAACCAGATCCCGGGGATCGGGGATGCGCCGATTCCGGGGATGGAGCTTCTGAGCGCCGGCGCGCCGAAGCCGGAGATCCCGGACGACGCGACCCATTATTATCAGTACTGCACGGCGATCCCGATCGCCACGCTGCTGGCCCAGACCTGGGATGTGGACGCGATTGCGGAAGCCGGCGACATTGTAGGCGAGGAGATGGAGGAGCTGGGCGTGACCCTGTGGCTGGCTCCCGGCATGAATATCCACCGCAACCCGCTGTGCGGCCGTAATTTCGAGTACTATTCCGAGGATCCGCTGATCGCCGGGATGTGCGCGGCGGCGGACACGCTGGGCGTGCAGAAGCACCCGGGCGTGGGTACCACGATCAAGCATTTCGCTTTCAACAACCAGGAGGACAACCGGATGCATACCAACGCCCATGTGAGCGAGCGGGCGGCCCGGGAGATCTTCTTAAAGGGCTTTGAGATCGCGGTGAAGCGGTCCCAGCCCATGTCGATCATGACCTCCTATAACCTGGTCAACGGCATTCATACCGCCAACAGCTACGAGCTTCTGACGGCGATCGCCCGCCAGGAGTGGGGCTTTAAGGGCTTCGTGATGACCGACTGGGGCACCACGGGATCCATCGAGATGGAGCCGGGCAAATCCTTCAAATACGGCTGCTCCAACGCGGCCGGCTGCGTGAAGGCAGGCAACGACCTGACCATGCCGGGCAGCCAGAACGACGTGGACGAGATCGTGAAGTCTGTGGGCGCGGCGGAAGGAGAAGCAGCGTATCCGCTGACGCTGGGCGAGCTGCGCGCGGCGGCGAAGAGGATTCTCTATGTCACCATGGTAAGCTCCGTCTATGAGGGATCGAAGCCTTATACGGTCTGACGCGGACGAAACCGGTCGTTTCCCCGTCTGTCGATATTTCGGCGGACGGGGATATTTTTTTGCCCTAAACGTGTCGAAACTTGCGATAGAATCCATTTGCACCTGCAAATCTGCAAGTTTATAATCGAGATATCGCAGTAACTGTCCCCAAGAATTTTATTGCAGTTACAGACTAACCCAAAGGAGGACAAATCATGACACCAACTCTAAATGTTGCAATCGCTGAGGACAACCCCAAAACACTGGATCTTCTGAATCAGATGCTGTCCGGAGAGGATGGCATCCAGATCGTAGGAAAAGCCGGGACGGGCGATGAAGCCTACGAGATGATCGTCTCCACCAAGCCCGACGTCGTCCTTCTGGACGTGATCATGCCGGGGATGGACGGCCTTACGGTCATGGAGAAAGTGAAGAATGAAGAGAAGCTGGCGAAGAAGCCGTCGTTTATCATGGTATCCGCGGCCGGAAGCGAGAATGTGACCGAGGACGCGTTCCGCCTGGGCGCGAACTATTTTATCATGAAGCCCTTTACACGCGAGGTGGTGGTGGACAAGGTACGCCGCCTGGCCGGCTATGCGTCTAAGCCCAGGGGAATGTCCCTGCCGCGCTCCCGCAAGATACGTCCCTATGAGAATCAGGTGGAGTACATGGAGCAGAACCTGGAAAACGACGTGACCCAGATCCTGCATGAGATCGGCGTACCGGCTCATATCAAGGGCTATCAGTATCTGCGCGACGCGATCATTTCCTCTGTCTGCGACCAGGATATGCTGGCGTCGGTGACGAAGGTGCTGTATCCCAATATCGCCAAGAAGCATCAGACTACGCCGAGCCGCGTCGAGCGTGCGATCCGCCATGCCATCGAGGTGGCCTGGAGCAGAGGCAAGATGGATACGATCAATGAGATCTTCGGCTATACGGTCAGCAACGGCAAAGGAAAGCCGACCAATTCTGAGTTTATCGCATTACTGTCCGACAAGATCCGGCTGGATTACAAGCGGATGTAATTCATGACAGCGGAAAGCGCGCGGCGCGGACTTTCTGCTGCGGGTAATTCTGAAAAACTTCACATAAAACTTCTAAGAATGTACTTCCTAATTCGGAAAAAGTATTGTATACTATATCTGTAAGGGGTTCGTATCCAGAAAACGTGCCGGCGCCTTTTCTGCATTATGTCTGTGCGGAAAAGGGCGCTGCGGGCGCGGTTTGCGTTTTACATCAGAATGCGGGACAGGGTGACGAGACATCCTGTCTGCACCGGAGGAGGATTCATTCATGAAGAATATCTTATTTGTCGCGTCTGAGGCGGTTCCGTTTATCAAGACAGGAGGACTGGCGGATGTCGCCGGTTCTCTTCCGAAATGCTTTAACAGGGATTATTATGACGTCCGCGTTATGATCCCCAAGTATATGTGCATGCGGCAGGAATGGAAGGACAGACTGAGCTATATCGACCATTTCTATATGGACTATCTAGGGCAGAGCCGTTATGTAGGCATACTGATGTGCGAATATGAGGGCGTCAAGTTCTATTTCATCGATAACGAGTGGTATTTTAACGGAAGCACCCTGTACGGCGACTGGCTGTACGATCTGGAGAAGTTCTCCTTCTTCTGCAATGCGGCGCTTTCGGCGCTTCCCGTGATCGGCTTTCGGCCGGACGTGATCCACTGCCATGACTGGCAGACCGGCCTGATCCCGGTCTATCTGAAGGACCGTTTCGCGGGCGGCGAGTTCTTCCGCGGCATCAAGAGCGTTATCACGATCCACAATCTGAAGTTCCAGGGCGTCTGGGACGTGGCCACGATCAAGAGGCTGACCGGCCTGTCCGACTACTATTTCACGCCGGATAAGCTGGAGGCGTATAAGAATGGCAACCTCTTAAAAGGCGGCATCGTCTACGCCGACGCCATCACCACGGTCAGCGATACCTACGCCGAGGAGATCAAGATGCCGTTCTACGGCGAGAACCTGGACGGTCTGATGCGGGCCCGCGCCAACAGCCTGCGGGGCATCGTCAACGGAATCGACTATGACGAGTTCAACCCGGAGACCGACGAGTATATCGTGGCCCATTATAACGCCCAGACCTTCCGCAAGGAGAAGATTAAGAACAAGAGGGCCCTGCAGAAGGAGCTGGGGCTTGCGGAGGACGACAAGGCCATGATGATCGGCATCGTCTCCAGACTGACCGACCAGAAGGGCTTCGACCTGATCCAGTACGTGATGGACGATCTGTGCCATGACGCGGTTCAGCTGGTCGTCCTGGGCACCGGCGAGGAGCGCTATGAGAATATGTTCCGCCATTTTGCCTGGAAGTATCCGGATAAGGTGTCGGCCAACATCTATTATTCGAATCCGCTTTCTCATAAGATCTACGCGGCCTGCGACGCTTTCCTGATGCCGTCGCTGTTCGAACCCTGCGGCCTGAGCCAGCTGATGGCCCTGCGCTACGGGACGCTTCCGATCGTGCGGGAGACCGGAGGACTTAAGGATACGGTACAGCCCTATAATGAATACGAGGGGACCGGCACCGGCTTTTCCTTCGCCAACTATAACGCCCATGAGATGCTGGGCACGGTCCGCTACGCGGAGAAGATTTACTATGACAGAAGGCGCGAGTGGAACAAGATGATCGACCGGGCCATGGCGCAGGATTTCTCGTGGAACGCATCGGCGCTCAAGTATCAGGAGCTGTACGACTGGCTGATCGGTTAGATCCGGGAGAAGAAGCAGAGCGGCGTACCCGTTTTCGGACAGACATAAGAGAGATGGTGGAATTATGGGTGTATGGCAGGAGATCATAGCCAATCAGATCTTGATCAGCGCGGTGGCCGGCTGGACGGTAGCCCAGGTGCTGAAGACGCTGATCGATATGGGATTTAACAAATCCTTCCGGCCGGAGCGGCTGGTGGGTTCCGGCGGTATGCCCAGCTCCCATTCGGCCACGGTGTGCGCCCTGACGGTGGCGTCCGGTATGAAATACGGTCTGTCCTCCTTCGAATTCGCGGTCAGCTTCGTACTGGCCAGCGTCGTCATGTATGACGCCATCGGCGTCCGGCAGGAGACCGGCAAGCAGGCCAAGCTTCTGAACCTGATCGTGCAGCAGGACTGGTTCAGGCTGGATAATCAGGAGGTTGAGAAGAGGCTGAAGGAATTCGTGGGACACACCCCGCTGCAGGTATTTGCGGGGGCCGTGTTGGGAATCCTGATGGCTGTGCTGGTGAACGCGGCGTATTGACCATGCGGCTTTCGGGGCATGGCGGACCGCCCGCCGCCGCAGAGAAGGCAAATCCGGCATCTGCCTGCGCGTTGTATGCAGGCAGATGCTTTCGTGTTCCGCCGCGTGTCCGCGGGCGGATGGAATTCGGTTAAGAGGAGAATGGAATGATCAGACTGATCGCATCGGATATAGACGGCACATTGGTAAAAGACGGCTCCCATGAGATCGATCCGGAGATCTACGGCGTGATCGAAAAGCTCCATGCCCGCGGCATCCAGTTCGCGGGCGCCAGCGGACGCCAGTGGGTCAGCATCGAGAGGCTGTTCGCACCGGTTAAGGAGAAGCTGTTCTATATTTCCGATAACGGCGCCTATGTCGGATGTCACGGCCGGCGGCTGTTTCTGAACTATTTTGACCGGGATCTGGCCATGGAGATGGTGGAAGATATCCGCCGTCAGCCGGGACTGGATTATATGGTCAGCGGTCCGGATCTGGTGTACATGGATACGAAGGACCGGGATTTCCTGGAATGGCTCGCGACCGGCTACCGGTTCGCGATCGAGAGGGTAGAGGATGTAACGGGGGTGACGGAGCCGGTCATCAAGGTGGCGGTCTACTGCGGCGCGGGAGGCGTCGCGGAGAAAACGGTTGGGCTGCGGGAGAAATACGCCGGCCAGCTGCATGTTATGGTATCCGGCGACAAATGGGTGGATTTTGTGATGCCCGGCGTCAGCAAGGGCTGGGGGATCGGCCGGCTGCAGAGCGATCTCGGGATCCGTCCCGAGGAGACGATGGCTTTCGGCGACCAGCAGAACGATGTGGACATGCTTGAGAAGGCATATTACAGCTTCGCGGTCGGCAACGCCGTGCCGGAAGCGAAGAAGGCGGCGCGGTTTACGGCCGATACGAATGTCAATAACGGCGTGCTGAAGATATTGAAGCTGCTTTTGTAAGGCGCGGGCGCAGCGCGCGGCGGGAACAGGCAGGGACGGGGGTGTCTTTGGCAGGCTGCGGCCGGACCGCTGCTGCGGAATATTCGGAAAGAGGGAGCCGGTTCATGAAGGATGAACGTATGAGGCGGAGCAAACGGCACGGAAGGTGCCTTAACGATAGATGGAAACGCCGTCTGAGACGCGGGGCGGCGATGCTTCTTATGACGGCGTCCGTGACGGCGGCCTCCGGCTGCGGCGCGGGATTTCCGTTCGCTCAGGAGGAGGAGGCGTCCGGAGAATATACGAGGCCGCAGGCCATGATCGTCGTGGCCACGGAGAAGAACCGCTATGAAGAGGTGTATACGGATCAGATCTGGAACGTCTCCCTGGAGGACGGACGGACATTCGAAGCCTATCTCCTGGACCAGGTGAAGGAATTTCTCACGAATCTGAAGACGATGGATCTGCTGGCGGACCGGCAGAAGATCGTTCTGACCAGCGCGGAGCAGAGCCGCCTTAAGGCGCTGGCTGAGAGATATTATGAGGGGCTTACGGAGGAAGACCGGGAATATACAGGCGCGGATGAAGAGGATGTGCTGACAGTGTACCGGGATTATTATATGGCCAATAAGGTGGTCGGCGCCCTGACCGAGGGGATCGACCTGGAGGTCAGCGACAGCGAGGCCAAGGTGATCTCGGTCCAGATGATCCAGATCTCCAGCAAGGAGGCGGCGGAGGCGGTCTACCGAAGGGTCAGCCAGGACGGAATCGATTTCCTGTCTGTAGCCAGAGAGACGAGCGAAGGAGAGAAGACCGAGCTTTTGCTTGGCCGGGGCGAGCTGCCGGAGACGGTGGAGAACGCCGCGTTCTCGCTGGCGTCCGGGGAGATGAGTCCGCTGGTAGAGTGTGAAGGATGGTACTACATTATCCGCTGCGTCAGCGATTACGACGCGGAAGCCACGGAATTAAGAAAGACCCGAATCTACGAGGAACGTAAGAATCAGGTCTTTCGGCAGATCTATGAACAGTCCGGCGCGGACAGCCCGGCCGTTTTCACGGAGGATTTCTGGCCGGAGATCCGCTTCGGCGGCGACGGTTCTACCACTACGGATTTCTTCTCTCTATACCAGGAAGAATTCGGAAGCTAACCGGTCGATGGCGGTCTGGTCGGCGCAGGCCATCAGTTCCCTGGCGGAGTGCATGGCCAGGATCGGCACGCCGATATCCACGGTTCGCAGGGACAGCTCCGCGGACGAGATGGCTCCCAGTGTGGAGCCTCCTCTCATGTCGGAACGATTGGAGAACTTCCGGTAAGGGATCTCTGCGCTGCGGCAGATGCTCTCGATCGCGCCGATACAGGAGGCGTCGGTGGCGTAGGACTGGCGGGAGCTCATTTTCAGCACCACGCCGTCGCCCATACAGATCCTGTTCTTGATATCGCATTTCTCGGGATGGTTGGGATGAATGGCGTGCGCCACGTCCATGGAGAGCAGGAATCCGTCCATCACCGTGTTCAGATAGGTCTCACGGTCATATCCGAGGGCTAGGAACAGCTTTTCCAGAATGCGCTCGGTTACGGCGGAGAAGGCTCCCTGCTTGGTGCGGCTGCCGATCTCCTCGTTGTCGTAGAGCAGGATCATATTGACGCCGTTATCCCGCATCCCGGAGGTGACGCCGTGCAGGCATGCCAGGACGCTGGTCAGATTATCCAGTCTGGGAGCGCTCAGGAATTCGCCGTTTAAACCGCAGAACGTGCAGGAATCTGTGTTGTAGACGCAGATCTCATAATCCAGAATATCCTTCGGCGCGCAGCCGGCCTCCGAGGCCAGGCGGTTTAAGAAGAAATGATCCTTGTCCAGATCGTCTGTCAGCATGGCCAGGAGAGGCAGCATGTCGACCTGAGGGTTCAGCTTCATACCCTCGTTGGCCTCCGGATTCATATGGATCGCCAGATTGGGGATCGTAAGCAGAGGCTCTCCGAAATCGACAAAAAGGGTCTCCGGCTCCATCGGACGCGCGCCGGCGACGCTTACGCGTCCGGCCATGGACAGGGGACGGTCCAGCCAGGTGCTAAGGATCGGAGAACCGTAGACCTCCACGTTCAGCTTGGCGTAGCGTTCCGAGGAGACCTCGGGAGACGGCTTTAGGCGCAGGCACGGCCAGTCCGTGTGGGCCGCTTCCAGCCGCAGGGAAGGCCGGCCGGTCAGATTCTTGCCGACCGTGAAGGCCGCCAGGGTCGAATCGAACAGCGGCAGGAAATAGCCGTGGCCCGGCTGCAGCTTCCAGCGGCCCGTCAGTTCCAGCGGCGCAAAGCCCGCGACCAGGAGGAAGCGTTCCGCCTCCATTACGCAGTGAAACGGGGATACGCCGGCGTCTATAAGAGTGATCAGCTGTTTCGTGTCTTCGGTAAGGTTCATGGCATGCTCCTTTATGAGTATCGGTATTGTACCATGTCCTCCGGACATGCTCCCTCCGGGGGATGCGCACGGTTCGCTACGGTGTTTGCCCTCCCTTCGGTCGGGCGCGAACCGGCGCGGGTATAATCTCTGTCGAGATTATACCACATTTACAGCAAAAGAGAAAGTACGACATGAAGTTTTCGGCTGAAGTTCCGGTTGAAATAAAACTGAGATTAAGATAGAATAAATGTGATGATGGGGGAGACGGATGATCGCGCTTGGGATCGAGGATAAGAAAAGGTTCACATCGGAGCTGTTCGTCGGTGAAATGTTCGACCGGTTCTTTCTGCGGGAGGCGGTGATCGTTACGTTCAACACGTTTACCGTCGACGGCAGGATCCGCCAGGGATATTTTACGGAGGAGGAGCTGGAGCAGGGGCGCATCGAGGAGTACTCTCTGTGGTCCGCGGTGAAGCCGTACTGCTTTTCGCTGATCAAAGGGAAGAAGCTTCCGGAAAGCTTCCGGATCGTGCTGCAGTATCCGGCCGCGGCCATGGAGAGGTTCCTTGCGGATAACGGCGTGGCCATGCGGGCGGAGCAGGTGAAGGGCCTGTACCTGAACGTGCGGTACGACGAAGGGAAGATCCTGTGCGTTACCGGTACGGCGGTGAATTATTTCACGATGGATAAGAGCCTCGAGAGAGCCTGGGACGCGGCGGTGGAGAAGTTTTTTAAGGCGCGGCAGATCCCGTTTGCGGCGGACTGAGGACGCATGCCGCCGCTGAATTCGAAGGAAAGAGAAGGAGAAGCAGAATGGCCAAATTATATTTCCGATACGGAGCCATGGGAAGTTCCAAGACGGCGAACGCCCTGATGGTGGAGTACAACTATTTCGAGAGAGGCAAGAAGGCGCTTCTGGTGAAGCCGAAGCTGGACAGCCGGGACGGAGACTATACGATCCGGTCGCGGATCGGCCTGGCGAAGGAAGGCATCCTTCTCGAACAGCTGACGGACATGACCGACGAAGCGCTTCTGCAATACGACTGCGTCATCGTGGACGAGGCCCAGTTCGCCACCAAGGCCCAGGTGGAATTCATGGTCCATATCGTGGACGATCTGGAGGTTCCGGTGATCTGCTACGGGCTGCGGACGGATTTCAGAAGGGAATTCTTCGAGGGGAGCCTGTGGCTGATGGCATGGGCGGATAAGATCGAGGAGATCAAGACGGTCTGCTGGTGCGGCAAGGCGGCTACCTGCAACGCCCGCATCGGAGAGGACGGCCATATGGTTCGGGAAGGCGAGCAGGTGATGATGGGCGGCAACGACCGGTACATTTCCCTGTGCCGCAGGCACCATATGCTGGGGGATCTGGGACCGGGGCGGCCGTCTTCGGCGGCGGATGCTCCGGCCGGAAAGTGAACGGAGCAGAAACAGACAGGCGGATGCGCGGTATCCGCCGGATCTATAATACATTGAAGGAGACAGCCTATGAAGTGTCCATACTGCAATGAAGACAACACGAAGGTGATCGATTCCCGCCCGGCGGAGGAGAACTCCGCGATCCGCCGCAGACGCCAGTGCGAGAGCTGCGGCAAGCGTTTTACCACTTACGAGAAGCTGGAGACCATGCCGCTTATGGTGGTCAAGAAGGACGGCAGCCGCGAGGTCTACGACCGTTCCAAGATTGAGGCCGGCATCCTGCGGTCCTGCCATAAGCGCCCGGTGTCGCCCCAGCAGATCGATGCGCTGATCGACGAGGTGGAGGCCAATGTGTTCAATCTGGAAGAGAAGGAAGTGGCCACGTCGGTCATCGGCGAGCTGGTCATGACCGGATTAAAGGAGCTGGATGAGGTCGCTTACGTCCGTTTCGCTTCCGTTTACCGGGAATTCAAGGATGTGAATACGTTTATCGACGAGATCGGGAAGCTGTTGAAGAAATAACGCGTCCCGCGTGCGCGGCCGGCCGGTGACGGCGGAGGAGCGCGCCGGGAGCGGGTAAGCCGGCGGAGGCAGTATGCTTGAGAGGTTTTATCCGGACCGATGGGTGGATTCCGCCTACGGGATTCCGTACGAGAGCTTATATGAACAGGGCGTCCGGGGGATTATCTTCGATATCGATAATACCCTGGTTCCCCATGGGGCCCCTGCCGATCCGAGGGCCCTCGCGCTTTTTGAACGGTTTCACCGGATGGGAATGAGGACATGCCTTCTCTCCAACAATAAGGAGCCGCGTGTGAAGCCGTTCGCGGACCGGGTGGGTTCCCCGTATATCCATAAGGCCGGAAAGCCGGGCGTGAAGGGCTATGAGAGAGCGATGGAACTGATGGGGACAGACCGGAAGACGACGGTATTCGTAGGCGACCAGATATTTACGGATGTGTACGGTGCCAACCGGGCCGGGATCAGGACCTATCTGACGAAGCCGATCGATCCCCGCGAGGAGATCCAGATCGTGCTGAAACGGTATCTGGAAGCGGTGGTGCTGTTCTTCTACAAACGAAAAACAGAACCGGCCGGTGACAGGCGTTAGGAGCTGCCGTATGCGGCCCGGAGAAGAGAGAGATCGGAGGTATTGCACATGGCGACAGGCAATGCGAAGGTGTGCGGTGTGATCGGGAATCCGGTGGGGCACTCCCTTTCGCCCTTTATGCACAATGAGATCGCGCGGGCTTTAGGCCTGGACTATATCTATGTACCCTGTCCGGTGGCCGAGGGCATGGTCGGTGACGCGGTCCGCGGCGCGTACGCGCTGGGATTTGAGGGGCTGAATGTAACGGTTCCCTATAAGCAGCGGGTGATTCCGTTCCTGGCGGAGACGGATGAATCGGTGCGGTGCATCGGCGCGTGCAATACGCTGGTCCGGCTGCCGGAGGGCGGTGCCGGTACGCGGGAAGCGGAGGCGGGCCGGCCGTCCGGAAAGGAAGAGAAGGGCCGGACAGGCTACAGGGGCTACAATACGGATGCCGAAGGCCTGTTCCGCGCGATGCGCGGGCACGGTATGGAGATCCGCGGACGGGACTGCCTTCTGATCGGCGCCGGAGGCGCGGCGCGGGCGGCCGCTTATCTGCTGGTCAGGGAGCGGGCGGCGTCTGTGACGGTTCTGAACCGGAGTACGGATAAGGCGGAAGCGCTGGCTGCGGACATGAAGAGGATGGCGGAAAGCCTGTCTGGCAGCGGCGCGGTTTCTGTATCCGCACTTCCGCTGGACCGGTGGCGGCAGCTTACGGGGGATTCCTATCTGGCGGTACAGACCACCAGTGTGGGGATGTATCCGCATGTGGACGCGGCGCCGGTTGAAGACGGCGGATTCTATAAGAAGATCGCCCAGGCTGTGGATGTCGTTTACACGCCGTCGGAGACGCGCTTTATGGAATATGTGAAGGCGGCAGGCGGGCGCGCCTGCGGCGGGCTGGACATGCTGATCTATCAGGGAGTGGCGGCGCTGGAGCTGTGGAATCCCGGTGTTAAGGTGCCGCGGGAGGTCGTGGACAGGGTCCGCGCCGGTATGGAGGAACAGCTGCATGGACGGGACTGAAAGAATACAGGCGGAGCGGCACATCGTCCTGATCGGGTTCATGGGAGCGGGCAAGTCGACCGTCGGCCGGTGGCTGTCCCGGAAGCTGTCCCGGCAGCTCCTGGATACGGACGCGATGATCGAGGCCGGAGCCGGTATGACGATCCGCGAGATCTTTGCCGTGCGCGGCGAGGACGCGTTTCGGGCCGCGGAGACGGAGGTACTGAAAGGGCTTGCCGCAAGGCGGATGCCGGTGATCGTTTCCACGGGCGGCGGAATGCCGATGCGCGCGGAGAACCGTACGGCGCTGCGTCAGCTGGGTTATGTGGTCTATCTGCGCGTGAAGCCGGAGACGGTTTGCAAACGGCTGGCCGGCGATACCACCCGGCCGCTTCTCGCAGGAAACGACAGGCAGCAGAAGGTGAAGGAGCTGCTGCGGCAGCGGGGGCCCGTTTATGAGGAGACGGCGCATCTGACGGTAGATACGGACGGACGCGGACCGGAGGAGATCGCGGAAGAGATCTTAAGCGGATTACACATCGCTTACAGCCGGCAGGAAAGAAAAGGAGGCGGCCATAACAATGAAGCTTTTGGTAATTAACGGTCCCAATCTGAATTTTCTCGGGATTCGGGAGAAAGGGATCTACGGGACGGAGGACTACGAATATCTGGTGACCATGCTTAAGAACAAGGCGAAGGCGGAGGGCCATGAGCTGGAGGTGTTCCAGAGCAACTGTGAAGGCGGCATCATCGACAAGATTCAGGAGGCCTATCATGCAAAGGTGGAGGGCATCATCATCAATCCCGGCGCGTTCACCCATTACAGCTATGCGGTTCGCGACGCGCTGGCGTCGGTGGAGATCCCGAAGATCGAGGTCCATATTTCCAATGTACACAAGCGGGAGGAGTTCCGGCACACATCCGTGACTGCGCCGGCCTGTACCGGGCAGATTGTGGGCCTCGGCCTGAAGGGCTATGCGCTGGCAATGGACTATCTGACCGGGAAGGAGTAGCTGTCCGGCCGGGTTTTTGCGCGTTTATTCTGCATTTATTTCCTGCAATTTGCAAAAAGTGGTTGAAAGTATGGCATATTTAGTATAGAATGAAAAGGATCAAACACCGTAAAGCCAGTCAGTATTTGAAGGAGGAGCTACATTTATGATATCAGCAGGTGATTTTAGGAACGGCGTGACGCTGGAGATCGACGGGAACGTATACCAGATCCTGGAATTTCAGCATGTGAAGCCCGGCAAGGGCGCGGCCTTTGTCCGTACGAAGATCAAGAACGTCATCAGCGGCGGCGTCGTTGAGAAGACCTTCCGTCCGACCGAGAAGTTCCCGGCAGCCAGGATCGACCGGGTGGACATGCAGTATCTGTATCAGGACGGCGATCTGTACAATTTCATGGATACGAATACGTACGAGCAGATCGCTCTGAGCAGCGAACTGATCGGCGATGCGCTCAAGTTCGTTAAGGAGAACGAGATGTGCAAGGTCTGCTCCTATAACGGCAAGGTGTTCTCCGTGGAGCCGCCGCTGTTCGTGGAACTGGAGATCACGGATACCGAACCCGGATTTAAGGGAGACACCGCTACCGGCGCTTCCAAGCCGGCTGTCGTGGAGACGGGAGCGACCGTATTTGTGCCGCTGTTTGTCAGCACCGGCGACAAGATCAAGATCGATACCCGCACCGGCGAGTATCTGTCCAGAGCGTAAGCGGACAGAACCGGAGACGAATAGCATACAGGGTCCGCCCCTTCGGCCGAATCGGCCGGAGGGGTTTTCTATTTCCATGCAGGCAGGGCGCCAGTGACTCCCTGCTTGTATTTCCATGCGAGCAGGGCGCCGGTGAATGCCTTGCCTGATTTTCATGCGAGCAGGCATATGAGCAGGCATATGAGCAGGCATATGTTTCAGAAACAGTTGCTTTTTGTCTCACTTTCCTGTATAATTAAATGCCAATTACGACGACATATGCATAGATAGAAGGAGAGTTTGGCTGTGAAAAAGATACTTGATCTGATTGCGGAACAGATGCGGGCGACGTTTGAAAGCTGCGGGTACGCGGCGGATTACGGGAAGGTGACGCTTTCCAACCGGCCCGATCTGTGTGAATACCAGTGCAACGGCGCCATGGCGGCGGCGAAGGCATACCATAAGAAGCCGATCGATATTGCAAACGACGTGGCGGCGCGTCTGAAGAAGCAGGCGCCGGCCATGTTCGAATCCGTCGAGGCCGTGATGCCGGGCTTCATCAATCTGAAGCTGAGCGGCGAATATCTGGCCGCTTATCTTGACGGCATGCGCGGCGGGGATAAGCTGGGCGTGGAGGAGACCGGCGGCGGTAAGACGATCATCGTGGATTACGGCGGCGCCAATGTGGCCAAGCCCCTCCATGTGGGACATCTGCGCACGGCGATCATCGGCGAGTGCATCAAGCGAATGGGGAATTTCCTGGGATACCATATGATTGGCGATGTCCATCTGGGCGACTGGGGACTGCAGATGGGGCTGATCATAGAGGAGCTGCGGGACCGGGAGCCGGATCTGCCGTATTTTGATGAGACGTTTACGGGAGAATACCCGCAGGAGCCTCCGTTTACGATCAGCGAGCTGGAACAGATCTATCCGGCGGCCAGCGCCAGATCCAAGGAGGACGAGGACTTTAAGGCGCGGGCGCAGGAGGCCACCTTTAAGCTGCAGAGCGGATACGCGCCCTTCAGGGCGATCTGGCGCCATATCATGCATGTGTCGCTGGAGGATCTTAAGAAGAATTACGGCAATCTGAACGTGACCTTCGATCTGTGGAAGGGCGAGAGCGACGCCCAGCCTTATATCCCGGGGCTCATCGAGGACCTGCAGAAGAGAGGGCTGGCCTATGAGAGCGAGGGGGCGCTGGTGGTGGATATCGCCAGTCCGGACGATCCCAAGGAGCTTCCGCCCTGTATTATCCGCAAGTCGGACGGAGCGGCGCTCTACGCGACCTCGGATCTGGGGACGATCATCGAGAGAGAACGGGATTACGCGCCGGAGGAATATATTTATATCACGGACAAGCGCCAGGAACTGCATTTCATCCAGGTCTTCCGCGTGGCGAAGAAGGCCGGTTATGTGAAGCCGGAGACGAAGATGACCCATATGATGTGCGGCACTATGAACGGAAAGGACGGAAAGCCGTTCAAGACCCGCGCCGGCGGCGTCATGCGCCTGGAGAACCTGATTCGGGAGATCGACGAGGCGGTCTATGACCGGATCATGGAGAACCGGACCATGGATAAGGAGGAGGCGGAGAAGGCCTCGCGCATCATCGGTCTGGCGGCGCTGAAATACGGCGACCTGTCCAACCAGGTATCGAAGGACTATGTGTTCGACATTGACCGGTTCACGTCGTTTGAAGGGAATACAGGGCCGTATATCCTGTATACGATCGTCCGGATCAAGTCGATCCTGGCCAAATACGAGGAGAGCCTGAAAACGGCGCAGCCGCAGGGGAGTCCGGCGCAGGCAGCCGCAGACGGCGGGGATGGTCTGCCGTCCGGCAATATCTGTCCTGCCGGTTCTGCGGAGGAGAAGTCCCTGATGCTGAAGCTTGCCGCGTATAACGATGTAGTGGAAACCGCTTTTGAGGAGAAGGCCCCCCACAGACTCTGCCAGTTCATCTACGAGCTGTCCGACGCTTTCGGCAGCTTCTATAATACGACGATGATCCTGAAGGAAGAGAATGAGGAGAAGAAGGCCGGATACATCCGGCTGATCCGCCTGGTGAAGGATGTGCTCGAAAGCTGTATCCATCTGCTCGGCTTTGAAGCGCCGGAGAGGATGTAAAGCGGCAGCGGAGTCTCCCTCCGGGGGAGGCTCCGCAAATGTTTTCACGCATACAATGGAGGCGTATCCATGCGAATCGAAAGTATGCAGACCCGGACCTTCTGGAAGGGCGAGACCGGCGTGGAAGGCGTCGTGGAGGATCTGGGCTTCAAATACCGCGTGCGTCTTGAGGTCAAGGGCAGAGAGATCTACAGCTGCTCCTGTTCCTGCGGGATAAAATCGACCTATGCGCGGCCCTGCGTCCATGAAAAGGCGCTTCTGAACTATTATCTGGAACACATCGACGATGATCCCCAGCGTCCCGTATCCACCTCCCCCCAGGTTCGCAGCATGATCCGCGAATATACCAACCGGGAGGTGGCAGGCATCGAGCGGAGCGGGCGCGGAAGGCCGGTGGAGCTGACGCCGCGCCTTCTGCTGCGCCGTCAGGAGATCCGCGTGGAATTCCGTATCGGAATCACACGCGGCTATGTGGTTAAGGACCTGCCGGCCCTGGCGGAGGCGGTCGAGAAGGGCTCCTATGTGGAATACGGCAAGGGCCTGGCGTTCTATCACAGCCGGGAGGCATTCGCGGAGGACAGCCGGGGGCTTCTGGATATGGTGCTGGAGCTGGCCGATTCCTACCGGGAGCATTATTTTGAGTTCAAGAAGAGTATATACGTTCCTGTGCCCCCGATCCGCGAGCTGAACCTGAGCCGGGTGCGCAGGGATCGTTTTTTTGATCTTTTGATGGACCGGGAGGTGGAAGCGGAGGACAATCAGGGGAATAAACGCCGGATCCTGGTGTGCCGGGACAATCCGGACTTTGTCGTGGATGTCCGCAGGGCCGGCGCCCGCGGGATCCGCGTGTCCCTTGACAGGGATATTGTCACGTTCAGCGGAGAAAAGCATCTCTATATACTGAAGCGGGACAGGCTGTACCAGTGCAGCGGGGAATTTAGCCGCGCGGCGGAGGTATTCTTCGCCCAGATGACCCAGGGCTACGGCGCCCCGTACGAGGTGACGGTCAATGAAAAGGATATCCCCCTGTTCTATGAGCGGGTTTTGCGGAAAATGGAGGATCTGGGCGTTCTTCATTCCGACGGGGTGGAGCTGGAGAGTTACCGGCCGGCGGCCCTTCAGGCGCGTTTCGAGCTTGAAAGCCCGGAACCGGATAAGGTGGTCCTGCATCCGCAGCTCCGCTACGGCTCCTGCAGCTTCCATCCCCTGGAGGACGAGTATGTGCCGCCGTCCGTGGTACGCGACGTGCCGGGCGAATTCCGTATCAGCCGGACCCTGACGAAATATTTCCCGTATCGGGACCAATTGACGAACGATCTGGTGATCCAAAATGACGAGGCGGCGATTTTTAAGCTGCTGTCGGAGGGGATCGGGGAGCTCAGAGAACTGGGCGAAGTGCTGCTCGCCGATAATATGCGGGATCTGAAGGTGCTGCCGCCGAGGGAGGTGTCGGTCGGCATCCAGGCAGCCGGCGGCTGGCTGACGCTGACGGTGGACGCCGGCGACCTAAGCGGCGGGGAGCTGGAACGCATTCTGAGCGCGTACCGGGAGAAGAAGCCTTACTACCGTCTGCGGTCCGGCGAATATCTGCGGCTGGACGACAACGGCCTGCTGACGGTGGCCCGCATGGTGGATTATGTGGGAGCGCCGGGGAAATACGCGGCGGCCGGAGGCGTCCGAGGCGGGGTCCGGCCGGACGGGGCAGCGACGGACGGACCGGCCGGAAAGACGGTTTTTCGTGTGCCCCAATATCGGGCCCTTTATCTGGACAGCCTGTACCGGGAGAGGCATGACATACGGCTGGAGAGAGATTCTCATTTTAAAGCCGTCGTGCGGGGAATGAAGTCGGTGGAGGACAGCGATTTTGAGGTGCCGGAGAGATTTGCGAAGGTGCTTAGAGGGTACCAGAAGATCGGCTTCCGGTGGCTTAAGACGCTGGATTTCTTCGGATTCGGCGGTATTCTGGCGGACGATATGGGACTGGGAAAGACCGTACAGGTCATCAGCGTGATCTATGATGAGGTACAGAGGAGGAAAGACGGCCCGGATCCCGCCGTTTCCCTGATCGTGTGTCCGGCTTCCCTGATCTACAACTGGGAATGTGAGTTTCTGAAATTCGCGCCTTCCCTGCGGGTGCTTCTGATCACCGGCAGCGCGGCGGAGCGCGGGGAGAAGCTTCGGAATACGGCGGAGCATGACGTGGTGATTACATCCTATGATCTGCTGAAGCGGGATCTGCCCCTTTACGGGGAGCTTCATTTCCGCTTTCAGGTCATCGATGAGGCCCAGTATATCAAGAATCCGTCTACCCAGAGCGCGAGAGCGGTGAAAGCGGTCCGGGCGCAGACACGTTATGCCCTGACAGGAACTCCGATCGAGAACCGTCTGAGCGAGCTGTGGAGCATTTTCGACTTCCTGATGCCGGGGTTTCTGTACTCGTATCAGCGTTTCCGGGAGCGTTTTGAATCGCCGATCGTGCGGGACGGGGATGATGAAGCGATGGAAATGCTGCGCCGGATGACGGGACCGTTTATCCTGAGACGGCTGAAACGCGATGTATTGAAGGAGCTGCCGGAGAAGCTGGAGACGGTGGTCTATTCGCAGATGGAGGGAGAGCAGAAAGAGCTTTATACAGCCCGGGCGCTGCAGCTTAAGGAAGCGCTGAAGGGCCGTGAGACAGAGAATACGGGCAAAGCGCCGCCGTCGCCCCGCTCACCTGAAAATAAGATCCAGATCCTGGCGGCGCTGACCAGGCTCAGGCAGATCTGCTGCGATCCGCGGCTGATCTATGAGAACTATAACGGCGGCTCGGCCAAGCTGGAGACCTGCATGGAGCTTCTGTATTCCGGCGTGGAGGCCGGTTACCGGATCCTGCTGTTCTCCCAGTTTACATCTATGCTGGATCGGATCCGCAGCCGGCTTGACGAGGCAGGGATCGCCAGCCTGCTCCTGGTGGGGGAGACCGCAAAGGAGGAGCGGCAGCAGCGCGTGAACGCGTTCCAGCGGGGCGAGGCGCCGGTTTTCCTGATCTCGCTGAAGGCCGGGGGTACGGGCCTCAATCTGACGAAGGCGGATATGGTGATCCATTATGATCCGTGGTGGAACGTGGCGGCCCAGAACCAGGCCACCGACCGCGCCCACCGCATCGGCCAGGAGAAGACGGTCACGGTGATCCAGCTGATCACCCGCGGCACCATTGAGGAGAATATCCTAAAGCTGCAGCAGGCGAAGGCTTCACTGGCGGATCAGGTGGTGACCGGGGAGAACGTATCGCTGGGAAGCCTGAGCTTTGAGGAGATCGCAGGGCTGCTGGAACCGGACGGACCGTAGGGTTTCACGGAAAACGCAAGATTATATATTGACATATAATATTATATAGCGTATAATATTATACAGATTGACAGAGCAATGTGCTGCGGTCGTATAGAATCTGCGAAAGAGGGAAACGTAGTAAGGAGCTGAAGCGGTATGGTGTTTAATACGGGAACGGCGCTTCTGGACGCGATCGTTCTGGCGGTGGTCTCCAGGGACGCGGCAGGCACCTACGGATATAAGATCACCCAGGATGTACGGGAAGTCATCGGGGTGTCGGAATCCACCCTGTATCCGGTGCTCCGCAGGCTGCAGAAGGATGCGTGTCTTGAGACCTACGACATGGCAATTGACGGCCGTAACCGCAGGTATTACCGGATTACGGAGAAGGGGCGGGTCCAGCTGAATCTGTATAAGAGCGAGTGGACCGGCTATTCCGGCAGGATCACCAGAATATTCGAGGAGGCGCGGATATGAGCAAAGAGGAATTTTTAGACCGGTTGGAATATCTGCTCTCGGATCTTCCGGAGGAGGAGACGGAGGACGCGCTGGATTATTACCGCGGTTATCTGGAAGAGGCAGGCGACGCGGCGGAGGAGGCCGTGCGGGAGTTCGGAAGTCCGGAGCGGATCGCCTCCATCATCCGGTCGGAGCTGCAGGGCGGCTTTAAGAGCGGCGGGGAGCTGACGGATACCGGATACGCGGACGAAAGGTTCCGGGATCCCAACTGCATGCTGGCGAGACGCGAGGAAGAAGCGGAGCGGCAGCCGGGCGGAGCGGGAACTTTTGATTACGGAAACCGGGAGGGCGCGAGCGGCGTAGACAGCGGCGGTACCGGCGGCTTCGCAGGCAGCGGAGGCGGTACTGGCGGCTTCGCAGGCGTTGCAGGCGGTACTGGCGGCAGCGCAGGCGGTTCAGGCGGTGCTGCCGGCGATTCAGGCGTCGCCGCAGGCGGCAATGGCGGCAACGGCGGGAATGCAGGCAGGCCCGGCGCCAATACAGCTACGAAGGTACTCTGGATCATTCTGGCGGCGGCTGTCGCCATAGCGGTTCTGCCGGCGCTTCTGGGACTGGCCGGCGGCGCGTTCGGAATCGTGGTGGGGGTACTGGCGGTGCTGCTTGTCTTCTTCCTGCTGACCGCGATCCTGACGATTGTATTCCTGGCGGCCGGCGCTGCTGTGACAGCGGCGGGGATCGCCGCGGCTTTTTCCGACCCGGTGAGCGGAGTCATGTGCGCGGGAGCCGGACTGGTGCTGCTGGCTCTGGGTCTTGTGGGAGTTGCGCTTTCGGTACTGGTTTACGGTAAGCTGATGCCCTGGCTGTTTAGGGGCGCGCTCGACGGGGTCAGCGGAATGCTGCACGGAAGGAGGCGGACAGCGTGAACCGTTTTATCAAAAATGTACTGATCGCCGCGGCGGTCTGTCTTGCGGCGGGCCTTCTGATGTGCGGATGCGCGGCGGCCATGGGCGGAACGCTTCCCGGCTCCGGAACAGGAAACCGCCTCGCGTATGGCGGATGGATGAAGAGCCTTGCCGGGCGGATTGCCGGGAGCGATCTGTTCCGCAAAGCGGCGAACCGGGAGGACGGCCCGTATGAAGAGAGGGACGGGGATCTTCTGGTCAGCGTATATCCGTCCGGCGGTATCCGCGAATTTAAGATCGTCGCAGCGCCCTCGCGCATTGTGATCCGGGAGGGACAGACGGACGGTCCGATCCGGGTGGAGCGTACCTCGGACAGGATCGTTCTGAGCGATGAACTTTCCGGCGACAGCCTGAAGCTGACGTTTGAGAACGGGAAAGGGATCGTCAATCTTCCGGAGGGAGAGGCGGTTTCGATCACGATACCGAAGGGCTGCTCCTTCCGCAAGGCAGAGCTTGAGGCGTCTGCCGCCAGTATCGACGCGGACCGTCTCGCGGCGGATGAACTGGATATTTCCTCCGACGCCGCTTCCGTTACGGTAGGCAGCGTGACGGCGGAGAAGCTGAAGCTGGATGCGGCTGTGGGAAACATCGAGATCCTGGACGGTTCCGTCGGTACGCTGGAGGCCGAGAGCGCCATGGGAAGCGTGACCTATACCGGCGCGGCGGAGGATTCCGTTGAGGCGGACTGCGAGATGGGAAGCATCGTTTTTACCATTGACGGCGCGGCGGAGGATTTCAATTATAAGATAGAGAGATCCATAGGCAGTATCGTGGTCGAGGGCCTTTTGGAGACGGAAAAAGGCGTGGAGGAGAAACGGACGATCCGGCACGACGGCGCAGGAAAGACAGCCGGCCTTAAGTGCGATATGGGCAGCGTGGAGATGTATTTCCGGTAATGGAAGGAAGAAGACGGCCGGGTTGGCCGGAGAGGAGGGTCATTATGGAAAACGGGAAAAGGTTATACCGTTCGAACCGAAATCGGATGGTCTGCGGCGTATGCGGAGGACTCGCGGAGTATTTCGCGGTGGATCCGACGATCGTGCGGCTGGTGTGGGCGGTCGTGACGCTGTTCGGCATCGCGCCCGGAATCGTCGCGTATATCATTGCCGCCATCATTATCCCGCAGGATCCGAATTTCTGAGAGGATCGGGGACAGGCGCCGGGAAAGGCTCCGGTACGGCGATCTTTGCCGGCGCTGCATAGGCCTTTATAAAACGGGCATACTCTAAGCAGATTTGAGAAAGGAGTATGCCTGTTGCTATGTCGAAAAGGAAAAAGGACGAGCCGTTCGACCCGAAGAATCTAAAGCCGGAGGAGCTTCTGAAATTTGAGATCGCAACGGAGCTGGGCTTAAGCGATAAGGTGATCGCGAGCGGCTGGCGCAGCCTGACGGCCAAGGAGAGCGGCCGCATCGGCGGCCTGATGACCAAGCGGAAGAGGGAACTGAAGAGAGAGGCGCTTAAAGGACCGGATCCGGAGGCGGAAGAGGCGCAGGGCAATTAGAACAAAAACGCGGAAGACCGCCGCGAGGATGCGGCAGGACGCGTAAGAACGGTATAAGCAGAAGGGGCCGCGCGTGGATCGCGGCTTTTTCTGTACGGACAATTTCCGCGTGACAAGCCGGGGCGCCGGCGCTATAATAGCACTGATTGTATAAAAGAGCGGGTAAGCCCGCCGCTGGCGCGCGTATCCGCGCGGACGGCGGCGGAATGGAGGCAATTATGGTATATTACGGAAAAAACTCGAAGAATACGGCGGAGCCGTCTGCGGACGCCGTGGATTATGAGCTTCTGGCGGCGCAGATGCAGGCTCTGGCGGAGGGCGTGGAGAGCGAGATCAGCAATCTGGCCAACGCCTCGGCTCTTCTGTATCAGACGCTTTCGGATCTGAACTGGGCCGGTTTCTATCTGTATCAGGGGGGCGAACTCCGCCTGGGGCCGTTCCAGGGGAAGACGGCCTGTACGCGCATCGCCGTCGGGAAGGGCGTCTGCGGGACGGCCGCGCAGCGGGACGAGACGCTGGTTGTGGAGGATGTACATCAGTTTCCGGGACATATCGCCTGCGACGGCGCGTCGAATTCGGAGATCGTGGTCCCGATCCGCAGAAACGGCTCTCTGTACGGCGTTCTGGACATCGACAGCCCGTTATACGGCCGGTTTAAGGAGGAAGAGAAGGCAGGCCTGGAGAAATTCGTACTGGCGCTGGAGAAGGTGCTGGCGGACGGTATGGAGAAGCGTAAGCAGCGATTCGGGAAGTCATAAAATTTCTATAAAGTCCTTGCATTTCCAAAATCGGGATAGTATACTGACAAACGGTTAATTAACTAACTATCAGCCATCTAATTACGCCGGACCTGCGCGCGGCTGCGGCAAATGCTTTCCGGGAGAAAGTATTTCTTCGCGCGGCCGCAAGGCCATCTGTCCGGCGGCGGAATACGGAGGTGAGATCTTGAGTAATTGCAGGAAGCCGCGGCACGATACGCCGGAGGGCAGGCTTCTGAACCAGTACATGCGGATCGCCCGCAAGCACCGGTGCGTTCTGGAGAAACGGCTGAATTCCACGGGCGTATACCGGAGCCAGCACCGGGTGCTGATGTGCATCCACGATCATCCGAATATTTCCCAGAAGGATCTGGCGCAGATGAACGACGTCACATCGGCGACCATCGCCGTGACGCTGAAGAAACTGGAGAAGGGCGGCTACATCAGCCGCGCGGTGGACGAGCGGGACAACCGGTTCAACCAGATCACGGTGACGGAGAAGGGCCAGCAGGTCGTAAAGGACAGCCGGAGGATCTTCTCGGAAGTGGAGAAGGCCATGTTTTCGGGCTTTACGGAAGAGGAATTTTCGGCCATGGGCGGCTATTTTGACCGGATCATGGAGAATCTGGTGCGGCTGGAGCTGGGCGAAGGCTCCGGCGGGCGTGAAAAAGGCAATTTTGACGCCGGGAAGCCGTAAGCCTTTGTATCGCGGCCGTAAGAAGCATTTCCGCGCGTATGCGCGCGGCGACAAACATAGAAAGTGAGGACATTTCCCATTGAAACGCTACAAGAAGTATATCATGCCGTACCTGGCGGCGTTCATTCTGTCGCCGGTACTGATGCTCTCGGAGGTGGTGGGCGAGATCGCTCTGCCCAAGCTCATGTCCCTGATCATCAACAACGGCGTCGCCAACCACGACGTGGCCTATATCATTGAGATCGGTTTCGTGATGATCCTGATGGCCTGCGTCATGATCATCGGCGGCGTGGGCGGCGCCTATTTCTCGACCAAGGCGTCCACCTGCTTTACCGCCGACCTGCGCCGGGACCTGTTTGCCAAGGTGCAGGAATTTTCCTTCAATAATATCGACCAGTTCAGCACCGGCTCCCTGGTGACCAGGCTGACCAACGACCTGACCCAGATCCAGATGGTGGTCATGATGTGCCTGCGGATGGCTTTCCGGTCGCCCGGCATGTTCGTGGGCGCGCTGATCATGGCCCTTTCGATGAACGCCAGCCTGGCGGTGATCGTGCTGATCGTGATCCCGCTGCTGGCAGGCGCGATTGCTTTCCTGATGGTCAAGGCCTACCCGCTGTTCGGCGTCATGCAGCAGAAGATCGACCGCCTCAACTCCGGGATCCAGGAGGCGCTGACCAATGTGCGCGTGATCAAGTCCTTCGTGCGCGAGGATTTTGAAAATAAACGGTTCTACGACATGAACCTGGATTTGAAGCAGCACAGCTTAAAGGCCATGAACATCGTTATCACGACGATGCCGGTCATGATGCTGGCCATGAACATTACGACGATCCTGGTCGTGTGGTTCGGCGGCAACCAGATCATCGCGGGCAGCATGGCAGTCGGAGACCTGACCGCGTTTACCACCTATATCGTACAGATTCTGTCGTCCCTGATGATGCTTTCCATGATCTTCTTAAACGGCGCCCGCGCCATGGCGTCCGTGAAGCGTGTCAATGAGGTTCTGGACGCGAAGATCGACCTGACCGACGACGCCGCTTCCAGGAAGGATCTGCAGGTGGCGAAGGGCCGCGTGGAATTTAAGGACGTCAGCTTCAGCTACAGCTCCGACGCCAGTGAGAAGGTTCTGGAGCACATCAGCTTCACGGCGGAGCCGGGCCAGATCATCGGCATCATCGGAACCACCGGCAGCGGCAAGACCACATTGGTACAGATGATCCCCAGGCTTTACGACGCCACCGAAGGCCAGGTGCTGGTGGACGGCGTGGATGTGCGGGAGTACTCCCTGAGAAATCTGCGCAACGGCGTGGCTATGGTGCTGCAGAAGAACGAGCTGTTCTCCGGCACCGTGGAAGAGAACCTGCGCTGGGGCGATGAGACCGCGTCCATGGAGGAGATCCGGCAGATGGCGGAGAGCGCCCAGGCGGACGAATTCGTCATGGGCTTTGCGAACGGCTATCAGACGGAGATCGAACAGGGCGGCACCAATGTATCCGGAGGCCAGAAGCAGCGTCTCTGCATCGCCAGAGCGCTTCTGAAACGGCCGAAGATCCTGATCCTGGACGACAGCACCAGCGCCGTGGATACGGCCACCGAGGCGAAGATCCGGGAAGCGTTCCGCACGTCGCTGAAGGACACGACGAAGATCATCATCGCCCAGCGCATCGGCTCCGTGGAGGGCGCCGATAAGATCCTGGTGATGGACGACGGACAGATCATCGGCATGGGCACCCACGACGAGCTGATCAAGACCTGCGAGGCTTACCAGGAAATCTATTACTCCCAGAGAGATCAGGAGAAGGAAAGGCAGGTGAGCGCGTGATGAGCAGCAGGAACATGAATTCTGAAAATACAAATACGGCGGCAAACACATTGTCAGCTGCCGGAACGAATACTGCCGGAGCCGCAGCCGGTGCCGGAATGCAAACCGCATCCGTTGCCAACAAAACTGCCGACAAGGCTGCCCGCGTCGCCAGCCTGAAGAGACGCTACAGCAAATACGCTTCCTCGGCCGGCGGCGGTATGCGCGGCCCCGGTCCCGGCGGCCCCGGACGGCGCGGCAGGAACGCGGCCCAGCAGCCGATCGCGAAGGGAGCCATGAAGGACAGCGGCAAGACCATCCGCCGGATCTTCGGCTATCTGGACGAGGATAAGCCCAAGATGCTGATCGCCTTTGCCTGCGTGCTGGTCAGCACCGTCACCAACCTGGCGGGCTCCTATATGCTCCGCCCGATCATCAACACCTACATCGCGCCCCTTGACGGCAGCCGCGGCGACGCGGCCGGACTGTTTAGGTCCCTGCTTGTGATGGCGGCCATCTATCTGGCGGGAGTCGCGGCCAACTACCTGCAGGCCAGGACCATGTTAAACATCGCCCAGAACGCCCTGCAGCGGATCCGCGACGACCTGTTTACGAAAATGCAGGAGCTGCCGGTGCGTTTCTACGACAATAACAACAACGGTGACCTGATGAGCCGTTTCACCAACGACGTGGATGTGCTGGGCCAGATGCTTTCCAACACGCTGGTGCAGCTGTTCTCCGGCGCGCTAAGCATCATCGGCACCCTGGCGCTCATGATCTACACTAATATCTGGCTGACGCTGGTGACGCTTCTGATGATGCCGCTGATGCTGAAAGCCGGCGGCGCGGTGGCCATGCGGAGCCGAAAGTATTTCAAATCGCTGCAGGAGTCCCTGGGCGCGGTCAACGGCTACGTGGAGGAGACGGTCAGCGGCCAGAAAGTAGTGAAGGTCTTCTGTCACGAGGATGTGGCGAAGGAAGAGTTCAATATCTTAAACGACGACCTGCGGGAAAATCAGATCAAGGCTCAGTTCTTCGGCGGCCTGATGGGCCCGGTCATGAACTGCTTAAGCCAGGTGAATTACTCCCTGACGGCGGCCATCGGCGGCGTGCTCTGCGTGCTGCGGGGCTTTGACATCGGCGGACTGACGGTGTTCCTTAACTACTCCCGGCAGTTCTCCCGCCCGGTCAATGAGATCTCCCAGCAGGTGAGCCAGGTGTTCTCGGCCCTGGCCGGCGCGGAGCGGGTCTTCGCGGTGATGGACGAGAAGCCGGAGCCCGCGGACGACGCGGACGCCGTGGCGCTGGCGCCCATGCAGGGGCATGTGATCCTGGATCATGTGTATTTCGGCTACAACCCGGATAAGACGATCCTTAAGGACATCAGCCTTTACGCGAAGCCGGGGCAGAAGATCGCGTTCGTCGGTTCCACCGGCGCCGGCAAGACCACGATCACCAATCTGATCAACCGGTTCTACGATATCCAGTCGGGAACCATCACGATCGACGGCGTGGATATCAAGCACCTGAAAATGGATAACCTGCGGGAAAATATCGCCATGGTTCTGCAGGACACCCACCTGTTTACGGGAACCGTTCGGGAGAATATCCGCTACGGACGGCTGGACGCCACAGACGAGGAAGTGGTCCAGGCGGCGAAGACGGCGTCGGCCCATTCCTTTATCATGCGTCTGCCCAAGGGGTATGACACGGAGCTGACCGGCGACGGCGCCAACTTAAGCCAGGGGCAGCGGCAGCTTCTGAACATTGCCCGCGCGGCGATTTCCAAGGCGCCGATCCTGATCCTGGACGAGGCGACCAGCTCGGTCGATACCAGGACGGAGCGGCACATCGAGCACGGAATGGACCGGCTGATGAAGGACCGGACCACGTTCGTGATCGCCCACAGGCTGTCCACGGTCCGCAACGCTAACGCGATCATGGTGCTGGAGAAGGGCGAGATCATCGAGCGGGGCGACCACGACGATCTGCTGGCGCAGAAGGGGCGGTATTACGAGCTGTATACCGGACTCTCGGAGCTGGATTAAAACGGCCGGCATGAATTATCAAAATATATTCATAATTCACATTTTTTGCTTTATTATCCGCCGGAATGATGCTATAATCTTAGTAAAAGATTATACCAAGCCCTAAAACCGCAAGGAGGATCAATATGTATTATCTGATAGGAATCGACGTGGGCACGTCGGCGACGAAGACGGTTCTGTTTGATGAGAAGGGGACGATCATGGCGTCGGCTTCCGCCGATTATCCGCTGTATCAGCCCCATAACGGCTGGGCGGAGCAGAAGCCGGAGGACTGGCGCGACGCGGTGCTTAAGACGCTTAAGCAGGTAACGGTGCAGGCGGGCGTGGCTGCCGCGGATATCAAAGGCATCGGTATTTCCGGACAGATGCACGGCCTGGTGATGCTGGACGAGGCGGGAGAGGTGATCCGTCCTTCCATTATCTGGTGCGACCAGAGAACCGGCGCCGAGGTGGAGGACATGCTGAACCTGATGCCGCGGGAGGATTGGATCGAGATCACGGCCAATCCGCCTCTTACCGGATGGACCGCGGCCAAGATCCTGTGGGTCCGTAAGAACGAGCCGGATCATTACGCCAGGTGCCGCCATATCCTTCTGCCGAAGGATTATATCCGCTACATACTGACCGGAGAGTTCGCCACCGAGGTATCGGACGCCAGCGGTATGCAGCTTCTCGACGTGCCGGAACGGTGCTGGTCGGATGTGGTTCTGGAGAAGCTTCAGATCCCGAAGGAGTGGCTGGGGAAGGTCTACGAGTCCTGTGAGGTGACCGGGAAGCTGCTTCCGGAGGTGGCCGCGGCGACCGGACTGACGGCGGACACCGTGGTGGTCGGCGGAGCCGGGGATAACGCGGCGGCGGCTGTCGGAACCGGTGTTGTGAAGGACGGTACGGCCTTTACTACGATCGGCACGTCCGGCGTGGTATTTGCCCATTCCAGCCAGGTGACGATCGATCCGAAGGGCCGTGTCCACACCTGCTGCTGCGCGGTGCCCGGAGCGTGGCACGTCATGGGCGTGACCCAGGGCGCCGGGCTGTCGCTTAAGTGGTTCAAGGATCAGTTCTGCCAGGATTATGTGGCGGCCGCCGATGAGATGCGGGTGGATGTTTACGATCTGATCAACCACGATATCCGGAATATTCCGGCGGGCAGCGACCGGCTGATCTATCTGCCGTATCTGATGGGAGAAAGAACGCCCCATCTGGATCCGGACTGCCGCGGCGTATTCTTCGGCCTTTCGGCGATCCATACCAAGGCCCACCTGCTGCGCGCCGTGATGGAGGGCGTGTCCTATTCGCTGGCGGACTGCAACGATATCCTTCGCGAGATGGGAGTATCCGTGGATGAGATGATGGCCTGCGGAGGCGGCGGCAGGAGCGCTATCTGGCGCCAGATGCTGGCGGATCTGTACGGCTGTCCGGTGAAGACGGTCCACCAGTCCGAAGGACCGGCGCTGGGCGTGGCGATCCTGGCCGGCGTGGGCTGCGGTATCTATGAGAGCGTGGAGGCGGCCTGCGAGAAGCTGGTTTCCGCCGATAAGTGCAGCAGGCCGGATCCGGAGAATGAGAAGCTGTATGCGCAGTACCATAAGCTGTACAAGAAGCTGTATATCGATCTGAAGAACAGCTATAAGGAGCTGGCGGCACTGTAGGATGCTGTGGCGGGACGCCGGCTGTACAGAGCAGCAAACGCAAATATCACCCGAAAGGGATAAAAGGAGGGCATTTCCCATGGAAATCAGAAAGGTTACAGACCCGTCGTTCGCCGAATACGGAAAGGTAGTGACCGGTTACGATGTAAGCGGCCTGCTGGCGGCGATGAAGGAGAAGACGCCGCTGCCGGACGATGTGGTATACGTTCCGTCCGTAAAGGAGTTAGAGGAGCTGTCGGTGTCGAAGCAGCTGCAGAAGAACCTGTACGGCCAGATCCCGGTTCAGGTGGGCTACTGCAACGGACACAATAAGAAGCTGAACGCCCTGGAGTACCACAGGAGCTCCGAGATCAATGTAGCTGTTACGGATCTGGTTCTCCTGATCGGAAAGCAGCAGGACATTGAAGCCGACTATACATACGACACGTCGAAGGTCGCAGCTTATCTGGTTCCGGCCGGAACGGTCATCGAGGTATACGCTACGACGCTTCACTACGCGCCCTGCCATACGGACGACGGGGGCTTCCGCTGCGTGGTCATCCTTCCGGCGGGCACGAATACGGATCTGGATCCGGTGGACGAGGTATTCGCCGAGGATAAGCTGCTGTTTGCGAAGAATAAATGGCTCATCGGCCATGCGGAGGGCGGACTGGACGCGGGCGCGTTCATCGGATTGAAGGGCGAGAACATTACCCTGTGACGCCGCGCAGCGTGACAGCGGCCCGACCGCCGATGCCGGATCCGCGCGCCGCATAAGGCGGCTGACGTACGGAGCCGGAGTGTGAGACAGAAAGCGTTTTGACGGAGAGCGCGCTTTATGCAGCGCAAGCTGCCGGATTTATAAACATATTTCAGAAAATGGAGGACATTCACATGAGCAACGTACCTGTAGTAAAACTGGGGATCGTGGCCGTCAGCCGCGACTGCTTCCCGGAGTCACTGTCTGTCAACCGCCGCAAGGCGCTGGTGGAGGCTTATACGAAGAAGTATGACGCCGCCAATATCTACGAGTGCCCCGTCTGCATCGTGGAGAGCGAGATCCATATGGTTCAGGCCCTTGAGGATGTGAAGGCGGCGGGCTGCAACGCCCTGTGCGTTTACCTGGGCAACTTCGGCCCGGAGATTTCCGAGACGCTTCTTGCGAAGCATTTCGACGGGCCGGTCATGTACGTGGCGGCCGCCGAGGAGGCCGGAGACAGCCTGATCCAGGGACGCGGCGACGCGTACTGCGGCATGCTGAACGCCAGCTATAACCTGAAGCTTCGCAATGTGAAGGCGTATATTCCGGAGTATCCGGTGGGAACGGCCGAGGAATGTGCCGATATGATCGAGGAGTTCCTGCCCATCGCCCGCGCGATGGTGGGCCTTGCCAACCTTAAGATCATCAGCTTCGGACCGAGGCCTCTCAACTTCCTGGCCTGCAACGCGCCGATCAAGCAGCTGTACAACATGGGCGTGGAGATCGAGGAGAACTCCGAGCTGGATCTGTTCGAGGCGTTCAACAAGCATGCCGGCGATCCCAGGATCCCGGAGGTCGTGGCCGATATGGAGGCTGAGCTTGGCCAGGGCAACAGGAAGCCGGAGATCCTGCCGAAGCTGGCGCAGTATGAGCTGACGCTGCTCGACTGGGTTGAGGCGCATAAGGGCTACCGCAAATACGTAGCCATCGCGGGCAAATGCTGGCCGGCGTTCCAGACCCAGTTCGGCTTTGTTCCCTGCTATGTGAACAGCCGCCTGACCGGACGCGGCATCCCGGTATCCTGCGAGGTGGATATCTACGGCGCCCTGAGCGAGTTCATCGGCACCTGCGTGAGCGGCGATATCGTAACGCTGCTTGATATCAACAACTCCGTGCCGGCGGATATGTACGAGGCCGACATCAAGGGCAAATACAACTACACCCACAAGGATACCTTTATGGGCTTCCACTGCGGCAATACCTGCTCCAAGAAGCTGACCAGCTGCTCCATGAAGTATCAGCTGATCATGGCCAGGTCCCTGCCGGAGGAAGTGACCCAGGGTACGCTGGAAGGCGACCTGATGCCCGGCGATATCACATTCTACCGCCTGCAGTCCACCGCGGACAATCATCTTCGCGCCTATGTGGCCCAGGGCGAGATCCTGCCGGTGGCGACCCGTTCCTTCGGCGGCGTCGGCGTTTTCGCGATCCCGGAGATGGGACGTTTCTACCGTCATGTGCTGATCGAGGGCGGCTTCCCGCATCACGGCGCCGTGGCCTTCGGCCATTACGGCAAGGCGCTGTTTGAGGTATTCAAGTATCTGGGTGCGGAGAGCATCGGATACAACCAGCCCAAGAGCCTGCCGTACCCGACAGAGAATCCGTTCGCATAAGAAATATCGGAAATGTAAGAACAGCGCGGCCGTTCCGGTTTGCATCGGAGACGGACCGCGCTGTTTTGCGTCAGCATGCGGGAATGGAACCGGCGGCGTGTTTCTGCAGCGCGCCGGCCCATGAGGGGAGGTAAGACCGCCGGCGCTTTCCGCGGATGATCACAGAATCGTTTCCATTCCGAGCTTTAGCGGCTTGAGGCCCCGCGCTTCGTAGAACTTCATGGCGGAGGGATTGCAGTACCAGACGTTGAGCGTCACGTTATAGCAGCCGCTTGAACGGGCGAAATCCAGGACGGCCTCGTAGATACGCGTTCCGATATGCTGTCCGCGGATATGCTCATCCACGCAGAGATCGTCGATATAGAGGGTAGAGCGCTTCACCATCGAGCCGCTGCCGTCGTAGCGCTCGAAGACGCAGAACGCGTAGCCGAGGACGCGGCCGGCTTCATCCACACCCACGAAAATGGGCCGCTCGTCGTCGTGGATGATCTCCCGCAGCTCGTCGTCGTTATATTTTTTGCCGCCGTCTGTAAACAGATCCGGGCGGCCCTGCTGATGAACGCGGCACACCTGGTAGAGAAGGCTGTTGATGCCGTCCATGTCCTGTTCTGTTGCTCGTCTGATTTCCATGATTGGTCTGCTCCTTTTGTTTTTATCGGTACTGGAAGTGGGCAGCGCTTATGTATAAAAGCCTGCTTGATGAGTATACACCGGATTTTCCGAAATGAAAAGTATTTTCTGAAACGGATCCCGGATGCAGCCGCAGCCGGAATTGCCATTTTCATGGAAATGTGATAAGATGATTCTGAAAGAAGAATGCCGCCTTCGCGGTTTGACGCGGCCGGAGAACCCGGCAGGGAGATTGGATCGTAAGAGAAAAGAGGGAACCATATGTCCATGGAACAGATGTCGCTTTTTGATGTGCAGGAGACCTACCGTCCTCTGGCCAGCCGGATGCGGCCCGAGGATTTGGACGGATTCGTGGGGCAGGAGCATCTGCTGGGAGAAGGAAAGCTCCTGCGGCAGCTGATCGAGCAGGACCGGATCCCGTCCATGATCTTCTGGGGACCGCCGGGCGTAGGCAAGACCACGCTGGCGGGTATCATCGCCCATCGGACGAACGCGCGGTTTATCAATTTCAGCGCGGTTACAAGCGGTATCAAGGAGATCAAGGAGGTCATGGCCCAGGCGGAGCAGAGCCGCCGCGTGGGCGCGAAGACCGTCGTATTCGTGGACGAGATCCATCGTTTTAATAAGGCCCAGCAGGACGCGTTCCTGCCATATGTAGAAAAGGGGAGCATCATCCTGATCGGCGCGACGACAGAGAATCCGTCCTTTGAGATCAACAGCGCGCTTCTGTCCCGGTGCCGTGTGTTTGTGCTGCAGGCGCTGACAGCGGAGGATCTGATGAAGCTCCTGAAGCGTACGATCCGCAGCGATAACGGGTTCGGATATCTGAATCTTCACATTACCGACGATATGCTGCACAGGATCGCCGAGTTTGCCAATGGAGACGCGCGCACGGCGCTGAATGTGCTGGAGATGGCGGTGACGAACGGCGATATCGGTCCCGACGGCACCACGGTCAGTATGGAGACGTTAAAGCAGTGCATCGGCAAGAAGAGCCTGCTGTACGATAAGAAAGGCGAAGAGCATTACAATCTGATCTCGGCCCTGCATAAGTCCATGCGCAATTCCGATCCGGACGCGGCGGTCTACTGGCTGGCCAGGATGCTGGAGGCCGGGGAGGATCCGCTTTACGTGGCGCGCCGCGTCGTCCGCTTTGCCAGCGAGGACGTGGGGCTGGCGGACAGCCAGGCGATGCCTCTGGCGGTGGCTGCGTACCAGGCGTGCCATTTCATCGGGATGCCGGAGTGCAATGTGATCCTGAGCCACGCGGTGATCTATATGGCCATGGCTCCCAAGTCCAACGCCGCGGATGTGGCCTATATCCGGGCGAAGGCGGACGCGGAGACGATGCTGGCGGAGCCGGTGCCCTTAAATATCCGCAACGCTCCCACGAAGCTGATGAAAGAACTGGATTACGGCAAGGGATACATTTACGCCCACGACACCGAGGAGAAGATGGCGCGCATGCAGTGCCTGCCGGATTCCCTGGCCGGACGGGAATACTATACTCCGGACGGACAGGGGGCGGAGGCCGCGCTGAAGAAGCGCCTGGAGGAGATCAAGGCGTGGAAGCGGGGAGAGTGAGCGGCAGGAGTCGGCGGCACGGCGCCGGCCGCAAGACGGCTGAAGGCACCCGGCGGCATTCTCAGGCGAACAGAACGCCGGCGGCACGCTTCCTGTATTTTAAGAAAGTTGTCCCTTTTCAGATATGGAAATATGTGGTATGCTAGATTTAGTTTAAGCAAATGGATCCGGAGGCAGCATTTTATGAACAGATGGAATCGCGTGTTACTGAAGCTGAGCGGCGAGGCGCTTGCAGGTCCGAAGAAGACCGGTTTTGACGAAGATACGGTCAAGGAGGTAGCCCGGCAGGTCAGGGGACCGGTGGAATCCGGCGTCCAGGTCGGAATCGTCATCGGCGGAGGCAATTTCTGGCGCGGCCGTACCTCGAACGCCATCGACCGCACGAAAGCGGATCAGATCGGTATGCTGGCTACGGTCATGAACTGCATCTATGTCTCCGAGATCTTCCGGAGCGAGGGGATGCGGACGAGGATATTCACGCCCTTTGCGTGCGGCTCCATGACTGCGCTTTTTTCCAAAGATGAGGCGCTGGCGGTGATGGAAAGCGGCGGCGTGGCGTTCTTCGCGGGCGGCACGGGCCATCCGTATTTTTCCACCGACACGGGTATCACGCTGCGGGCGGTGGAGCTGGAGGCGGACTGTATCCTGCTGGCCAAGTCCGTTGACGGCGTCTATGACAGTGATCCGGCGGTGAACCCGGACGCGAAGCGCTACGATACGATCCCCATTCAGGAGGTCATCGACAGGAAGCTGGCGGTGGTGGATCTGACCGCTTCGATCATGTGCATGGAGCATAGGATCCCGATGGCGGTATTTGACCTGAACGAGAAGGACAGTATTGCAAACGCGATGCAGGGCCGAATTAACGGTACGATAGTAACCGTATAAATAATCACACAGGAGGGGTATATTTATGTTGGAAGACGAACTGAAGCAGTATGAGGAGAAGATGGAGAAGACTTTAAGCGTCCTGCAGGAGGACTACGCGGGTATCCGCGCGGGCCGCGCCAACCCGCATGTGCTGGATAAGATCAAGGTGGATTACTACGGCACGCCGACGCCGATCCAGCAGGTGGGCAACATTTCCGTACCGGAGGCCCGCATGATCGTGATCGCTCCCTGGGAGAAGAGCCTGATCAAGAATATCTGCAAGGCGATACAGGCCTCGGACCTGGGGATCAACCCGAATAACGACGGTTCCGTGATCCGTCTGGTGTTCCCGGAGCTTACGGAGGAGCGCAGAAAGGATCTGTCCCGGGATGTGAAGAAGAAGGGCGAAGCCGCCAAGGTGGCCATCCGCAATATTCGCCGGGACGCCAACGAGACCTTCAAGAAGATGGAGAAGGCCGGGGATTTCTCGGAGGACGACCAGAAGCTGGCGGAGACGAAGATGCAGAAGCTGACCGATAAGATGATCGAGAAGGTCGATAAGGCGGTGGAAGCCAAGACGAAGGAGATCATGACGGTCTGATCGGGCCGGATGGCTGCCGGACTGCTATAAGAAGAACAGAATCAGGGGCGGGTTTTCCTGCCCCTTTTATCCGAAAAGCCTGCTGCCGGCAGTCTTCCGGAAGCCGGTGCGCTCCGGACGGCCGGCCGCGGATCGCAGGTCCAAAGCAGGCCTTTACAGGTTGGAGGATATATGGATCTGAAGAATATGACGCTGCCGCGCCATGTGGCGGTGATCCTGGACGGCAACGGCCGCTGGGCTGCCCGCCACGGCGTACCCCGCGCCATGGGCCATAAGGCCGGCTGCGAGACGCTGGAGAAGATGGTGGAGGCGGCGGCCCGCATGGGGCTTTCGTATTTCACCGTGTACGGATTTTCCACGGAGAACTGGAAGCGCTCTGAAGAAGAAGTCGGGGCGCTGATGAACCTGTTCCGGTATTACATGGTACGGATCATTAAGATCGCGAATGACAATAACGTCCGTGTGCGGATGATCGGGGAGAAGAGCCGGTTCGCTCCGGATATCATCGCCGGTATCGACCGGATGGTGGAGAGCACGAAGGACAATACGGGCCTTACATTCGTGGTGGCCATCAATTACGGCGGCAGGGACGAGATCGTACGGGCTGCCCGGAAGCTGGTGCAGGATTACCGCGTGAACGGCCTGGATGTTTCGAACATTACCGAGGCTTCTTTTGCGGGCTATCTGGACACGGCGGATATCCCGGACCCGGACCTGATGATCCGGACCAGCGGGGAACTGCGGCTGTCGAATTATCTGCTGTGGCAGCTGGCCTATACGGAGCTTTATGTGACCGACTGCCTGTGGCCGGATTTTAATCAGGAAGAATTAGAAAAAGCCATCGCGGCGTATAATCAAAGGGAGCGGCGCTTCGGCGGCCGCAAGTAGGAGGAGACGTATGTTTACGACACGTCTGATCAGCGGGATCGTCCTGGTAATCCTGGCGGTTTTCGTGGTGGGGGCAGGCGGGAATTTATTGTTTACCGTAACGGCGCTGATCTCCATGATAGGACTTTTTGAACTGTACCGGGTTCTGAAGATCGAGAAGACGTCCCTGGCGGCGATCGGTTACGGCGCGGCGGTCTATTACTATGTCCTCTTATGGATGGGCTGGGAGAAATATGTGACGCTGATGGCGATCGGGGCGCTGATGCTTCTGATGGCCGTCTATGTGTTCACATTTCCGAAATACAAGACCGAACAGGTCACGGCGGCGTTTTTCGGCGTATTCTATGTGGCGATGATGCTGTCGTATCTGTATCAGGTCCGCAGGATGCCGGACGGCAAATATCTGGTCTGGCTGATCTTCCTAAGCTCCTGGGGCTGCGATACCTGCGCCTACTGCGTGGGAATGCTGATCGGAAAGCATAAGATGGCCCCAATCGTGAGCCCGAAGAAGTCGGTGGAGGGCGCAATCGGCGGCGTAGCCGGTTCGGCGGTCCTGGGGCTTCTCTACGCGAAGGTGCTGGGGGGAAATATGGCGGAGGTCGGCAATCCGATGCTGGCCTGCGCGCTGGCCTGCGCCATCGCGGCGGTCATATCCCAGGTGGGAGATCTGGCTGCGTCGGCCATCAAGCGGAACCATGACGTGAAGGATTACGGCCATCTGATCCCCGGTCACGGAGGGATCCTGGACCGGTTTGACAGCATGATCTTCACAGCGCCGGCGATCTATTTCGCGATCACGTTCCTGCGGTAACGGGACAGTTAAGGACGGAGGCGGCTCGGTACGGGAGGATGCGCCGGGGCAGGAAACCGGCGCCCGGGCGTTCGGCACAGCAAAGACCTGCCGGTGGAATCGCGGAGTACCGGAAGCCGCCCGGACTGGCAGGGCGATAAAGACCGGCCGGCGGCATCCGCAGATCGCGGGACGCGGACCGCAGGCGATATAGAATGAGAAAGCGGGAGCATCCATGAGAAAAATATCGGTTCTGGGTTCCACCGGCTCCATCGGCACCCAGACGCTTGACATTGTAAGAGCCAACGGAGACATACAGGTGACGGCGCTCGCCGTCGACCATAATATTACCGAGCTGGAGAAGCAGATCCGTGAGTTTAAGCCGCGGGTCGCCTGCGTATGGGATGAGCGGAGGGCCGCGGAGCTTCGGATATCCGTAGCGGACCTGCCGGTAAAGGTGGTATCCGGCATGGACGGCCTGATCGAAGCGGCTACGGAGGCTTCGGCCCGGACCGTCGTCACCGCCGTGGTCGGGATGATCGGCATACGGCCGACGATCGCCGCCATTGAGGCTGGCAAGGACATTGCCCTGGCCAACAAGGAGACGCTGGTGACCGCGGGGCATCTGATCATGCCGCTGGCCCGCAGGAAGGGTGTGCGGATCCTTCCGGTGGACAGCGAGCACAGCGCCATTTTCCAGTGCCTGACCACGCTGGGGGTGGGCGCTCCGCCGCTTGAGTGGGATGAGGCCGAAACGGATGGCGCTTTCGGAAGCCGCAGCAAAAGCCAGCTTGCGAAGATCCTTCTGACTGCGTCCGGCGGCCCGTTCCGCGGATATACGCGGCAGCAGCTTCAGGATGTGACGCTGGAGGACGCTTTGAAGCACCCGAACTGGTCCATGGGCCGTAAGGTCACCATCGATTCCTCTACGATGGTCAACAAGGGACTGGAGGTCATGGAGGCCCGCTGGCTGTTTGACGTACCGGTCTCGCAGATCCAGGTGGTGATCCAGCCGAAGAGTATCATTCACTCCATGGTTGAGTTTGCGGACGGCGCGGTCCTGGCACAGCTGGGCACGCCGGATATGAAGCTTCCGATCCAGTACGCGCTGTATTATCCGGAGCGCAGGCCGCTTGGCGGGGACCGGCTGGATTTTTGGTCGCTTGCGCAGATCGCGTTCGAGAAGCCGGACACGGAGACGTTTCGCGCTCTTAAGCTGGCGTATCGGGCGGCGGAAGCCGGAGGCACCATGCCGACGGTCTTTAACGCGGCGAACGAACATGCGGTGGCCCGCTTTATCAACCACTGGATCCCGTATCTGACGATCACCGATATGATCGAGGACGCCATGAGCGCCCACAAGCCGGTCCCGGATCCGACGCTGGAGCAGATCCTTGAGGCAGAGCGGGAAACTTATGAATTCCTGCGGTCGCGGTACTGAAATTGCCGGCCGCCCCGGGCCGGAGAGCGAAAGCATTGAAAATGGAAAGAAGGCTGTAAATCTCTATGAGTTTGATAATCTCGATCCTTGTATTCGGACTGATCATACTGATCCATGAGTTCGGTCATTTCATCGTTGCCAAGAAGAACGGCATCGCCGTCGTGGAGTTTTCCGTCGGAATGGGGCCCAGGCTCCTGACCACAGTCCGGGGGGAGACCCGCTATTCCATAAAGGCGTTCCCCTTCGGCGGTTCCTGCATGATGCTGGGCGAGGATGAATCCGATCCGGATCCGAGGGCATTCAATAATAAACCGGTCTGGTCCCGCATCGCCGTCGTCGCGGCGGGACCGGTCTTCAATTTCCTGCTGGCGTTTGTGCTGTCCACAGTTATTGTGGGGGTTGTCGGGTATGACGCGCCGGAGCTGACCGGCGTTCAGGACGGTTTTTCCGCCCAGGAGCAGGGCATGCAGGCCGGCGACGTCATTACGAGGCTTGACAATACGCCGGTGGTCATTTACCGGGATCTGACGATGTTCATGCTGACGCATACCGACGCTCCGATCCGCGTGGAATACCGGCGCACGCTTGCGGACGGTTCCGTGGAGAAGCGGACCGCGGTCCTGACGCCGAAGATCAGCGAAGAGACCGGGACCTATATGCTGGGCATCATCACGAGAGGCTACCGCGTGCCGGCGGGCGGGTTCCTGAATACGCTGAAATATGGGGCTTATGAGGTAGTTTACTGGATCAAGGCTGTCATCAAGAGCATCGGCATGATGATCGGAGGCCAGGTCCATTCGGAGGATCTGGCGGGGCCGATCCGCATGGTAGCCATGGTCGACGAGACGGTGGACGAGAGCATTTCCTACGGGATCGTGACCATGCTTTTAAGCGTGGCGAATCTCTGCGTGCTGTTCAGCGCGAATCTGGGCGTCATGAATCTGCTGCCGATCCCGGCGCTGGACGGCGGGCGGCTGGTATTCATGCTGATCGAGGCGGTCCGCGGCAAACCGGTCGACCGGGAGAAAGAGGGCCTGGTGCATCTGGTCGGCATGGCGCTTCTGATGTGCCTGATGATATTTGTGTTATTTAATGATATATCGAATGTGTTCTTTCATTGAGATCATGCCGAAAGACACGCGGACGGAGAGGCGGAACCGGGAACGGACAGGAAGAAGTCTGCTGAGATACCGAGCCGCCGAAGAATGATTCAGCCGTGATTACGGATACGAAAGGAGAATATCCGAATATGGGCAGAAATGAGACAAGACAGATCCGCATCGGCGACCGCGTGATCGGCGGCGGCAGTCCGATCCTGATCCAGTCCATGTGCAATACGAAGACGGAGGACGCGGCGGCAACCGTGGAGCAGATCCTGCGTCTGGAGGCGGCCGGCTGCGACATCATCCGTGTGGCGGTACCCACGATGGAGGCGGCCGCGGCGATCCGGGAGATCAAGAGGCAGATTCATATTCCGCTGGTGGCGGATATTCATTTCGATTATAAGCTGGCGATCGCGGCCATGGAGTGCGGCGCGGACAAGATCCGTATCAATCCCGGCAATATCGGTTCCCGCGAGCGGGTGGAAGCTGTGGTCAATAAGGCCAGGGAGATGGATATTCCGATCCGGGTCGGCGTCAACAGCGGTTCCCTGGAGAAGGCTCTGATCGGAAAGTACGGAGGCGTCACCGCCGAGGGACTGGTGGAGAGCGCTCTTGACAAGGTCCGGATGATCGAGGAAATGGGCTACGGCAATCTGGTCATCAGCATTAAGTCGTCGGATGTGATGATGTGCGTGAAGGCCCATGAGCTGATCGCGAAGAGGACCGATTATCCGCTGCATGTGGGGATCACGGAGGCCGGAACCGTCGCGTCCGGCAATATCAAGTCCGCGGTCGGGCTGGGGATCATGCTCCATGAGGGGATCGGCGACACGATCCGCGTGTCCCTGACCGGCGATCCGGTGGAGGAAGTGAAGTCGGCGAAGCGGATCCTTAAGACGCTGGGACTGAGGCAGGGAGGGATCGAGGTGGTGTCCTGCCCTACCTGCGGCAGAACGCGCATTGATCTGATCGGGCTGGCGAACCGGGTGGAAACGATGGTAACGGAATTTGATCATCTGAATATCAAGGTGGCCGTTATGGGCTGCGCGGTCAACGGCCCCGGCGAGGCCCGGGAGGCGGATCTGGGCGTGGCCGGCGGTAACGGCGAGGGCCTGCTTTTTAAGAAAGGTCAGATCATCCGCAAGATGCCGGAGGAAGAACTTCTGGGGGCGCTGCGGGAAGAGCTGGAGAAGATGAGCGCCGCGCAGCGGCAGTAAAGCGTTCCGGCCGGAAAGGCAGATAGTACATATGGGAAAGGGATTTCTGGAAGTATTCCCGGAACTGAATATTGCGGAAGATCTGAAGGAGCTGCTGAAACTGGTGGAGGTGGAGCGCGTATCCGCGACCAGGGACCGCAGTCTTCTTCGCGTCTATATCGTCAGCCCCAGGCTTATCGCCAAGAAGAATATCTTTGCGCTGGAAAAGGGCATTGTGGACCAGCTGTTTCCGGATAAGCGCCTTGCCGTGAAGATCGTGGAGAAATACCATCTTTCGGGGCAGTATACGCCGGAGAAGCTTTTAACTGTTTATAAGGACAGCATTCTTCTGGAACTGAAGCATTACAGTATTGTGGAATATAACATGTTCCGCCGCGCCCGGTGCGAGTTTACGGATGAGGACCAGATGCGCCTGACGGTGGAGGATAACGCGATCTTCCGGGACAAGTCCGGCGATCTGAAGCGTGTGCTGGAGAAAGTATTCTATGAGCGCTGCGGATTCCCGGTGACGGTGGAGTATGCGTTTGCGGAGCCTGCGAAGGAACCGGAACGGAAGGATGAAGCAGAGGCTGCGGATACCGAGCCGCTGCTCCGTGCATATGAAGCGGCCGGAAGCGGGGAGACAGCCTCCGCGGCCGGAGCGAAAGGCGCTTCAGCCGGTAAGACCGGCGGAGCTTCCGGCAATTTCGCCGCCCGATCCGGCGGCTTAAACGGCCGCGCCGGAAATGCCGGCAGCGGCGCCGGCGGTAACGGCGGAGGTGGTTTCGGCAGCAGCGGCACCGGCGGCAGCGGAGGAGGTTTCAGAGAGGGCAGCGGCGCCGCCGGTAACGGCGGCTTCGGCGGGAAGCGCGGCACCGGCAGTATCGGCGGCAGTACCGGCGGCTTCCGGAAGAGATCCGGTTCAAAGGACGGCCGGCGCATGGGCACTTACCAGAGAAAAAGCGACAACCCGGACGTTCTTTACGGCCGTGATTTTGACGACGGTTTTCTTGCCATTAAAGATATCGACGGCGTCCAGGGAGAAGTGACCATCCGCGGCAGGATCATTTCCACGGACCGCAGGCTCTTAAAGAGCGGCAAGACCCTGGTTATCTTCGATATGACGGATTTTACCGACACGATCTCCGTGAAGCTTTTCGCGGCGGAGGAAGCGCTGGAGGATATCGATAAGGCGGTGGTTAAAGGAAGCTTCATCAAGCTGAAGGGCATGACGACCATCGACCGCTACGACGGCGAACTGACCGTCGGATCCATCGTCGGCATCAAGAAATGCGAGGACTTCACCGGCAAGCGCGTGGATAACAGTCCCGTCAAGCGGGTGGAGTTGCACTGCCACACAAAGATGAGCGATATGGACGGCGTCTCCGAAGTGGGAGACATTATTAAGCGCGCGAAGAAATGGGGCATGCCCGCCATCGCGATCACCGATCACGGCGTGGTGCAGGCGTTCCCGGACGCCAGCCATGCGCTGGACAAGGGCGATACCTTCAAGATCATCTATGGCGTGGAAGGCTATCTGGTGGACGATATGAAGCAGCTGGTGGAAAGCCCGAGAGGCCAGAGCTTCGACGATCCCTTCGTGGTCTTCGATATCGAGACCACCGGCTTCAGCCCCCTTAACGACCATATCATCGAGATCGGCGCGGTGAAAGTAGAAAACGGCGTCATTTCCGAGAAGTTCAGCACCTTCGTGAACCCGGATATGCCGATCCCGTTCCGCATTGAGCAGCTGACCGGCATCAGCGATTCCATGGTGCTTCCGGCGCCGAAGATCGATCAGGTGCTGCCGGAATTCCTGAAATTCTGCGAGGGGGCGGCCCTGGTGGCCCACAACGCCTCCTTCGACGTCAGCTTCATCGACCATAACGCCCGGCTTCTGGGGCTGCCCTTCGATCCGACGGTACTGGATACGGTGTCGCTCGCCCGGCTCCTTCTGCCGCAGCTGAATCGTTTCAAGCTGGATACGGTGGCAAAGGCGCTTAACATTTCCCTGGAGAACCATCACCGGGCCGTGGACGACGCGGGCTGCACCGCGGAGATCTTCGAAGCGTTTCTGAAAATGCTCCGGAACCGGGGCGTGGACAATGTAGACGCTTTAAATGAGATGAGCCGTTTGGACGACGAGCGGGTGAAGAAGCTGCCGTCGCATCATATCATTATACTGGCGAAGAACGACGTGGGGCGGACCAACCTGTACCGCCTGGTTTCACGCTCCCATATCGATTATTTCTACCGCAATCCAAGGATCCCGAAAAGCCTTTTTTCAAAATACAGGGAAGGGCTGATCATCGGCTCCGCCTGCGAGGCAGGCGAGCTTTATCAGGCGCTTCTTCGGGGCGTACCGGATACGCAGATCGGCGAGATCGTGAATTTCTACGACTATCTGGAGATCCAGCCCCTGGGCAACAACGCCTTCATGCTGGAGGACGGCGACAGCGTGATTAAGAGCGAGGAAGACTTAAAGGAAATGAACCGGAAGATCGTCCGCCTGGGGGAGCAGTTTCATAAGCCGGTCTGCGCCACCTGCGACGTCCATTTCCTGGATCCGGAGGACGAGATCTACCGCAAGATCATCATGGCGGCCCGCACCTACGAGAACAGCGACAACCAGGCGCCGCTTTATCTGCGGACCACGGAAGAGATGCTGACGGAGTTTGAGTATCTCGGCCCGGACAAGGCCTATGAGACGGTGGTCACCAACACGAGAAAGATCGCGGATATGTGCGAGCGTATCGCGCCGGTCCGTCCGGACAAATGTCCACCGGTCATCGAGGATTCCGACGGAACTCTCCGGAAGATCTGTTATGACCGAGCCCACGAGATCTACGGCGAGAACTTGCCGGAGATCGTGACCGAGCGGCTGGAGAGAGAGCTTCATTCCATTATTTCCAACGGTTTTGCCGTCATGTATATCATCGCCCAGAAGCTGGTCTGGAAGTCCAATGAGGACGGCTATCTGGTGGGTTCCCGCGGTTCCGTCGGCTCGTCCCTGGTGGCGACGATGGCCGGTATTACCGAGGTGAATCCGCTGAGTCCACATTATTACTGCCCGAACTGCCATTACTCTGACTTCGACTCGCCGGAGGTAAAGGCGTTTTCCGGTATGTCCGGCTGCGATATGCCGGATAAGGAGTGCCCGGTCTGCGGAACGAAGCTTAAGAAGGAAGGCCATGATATTCCGTTTGAGACGTTCCTGGGATTTAAGGGTGACAAGGAGCCGGATATCGACCTGAATTTCTCCGGCGAGTACCAGAGCCACGCCCACGACTATACGGAGGTCATCTTCGGCAAGGGGCAGACCTACCGGGCCGGTACCGTGGGAACGCTGGCGGATAAGACCGCCTACGGCTATGTGAAGCGTTACTACGACGAGCGGGGCGAGCGAAAGCGTAACTGCGAGATCAACCGCATCGTCCAGGGCTGCGTCGGTATCCGGAGGACTACGGGGCAGCATCCGGGCGGTATTATCGTACTGCCCATCGGAGAGGAGATCGATTCCTTCACACCGGTACAGCGGCCGGCCAACGATATGACCACCACCACGGTGACGACCCATTTTGACTACCATTCCATCGACCACAACCTGTTAAAGCTGGATATTCTGGGACACGATGATCCAACGATGATCCGGATGCTGCAGGATCTGACCGGCCTGGATCCGGTGAAGGACATTCCTCTGGACAGCCCGGAGGTCATGTCCCTGTTCCAGGATACGTCCGCTCTGGGCGTTAAGCCGGAGGACATCGGCGGCTGCAGGCTGGGCGCTTTGGGCGTGCCGGAATTCGGCACCGATTTCGCCATGCAAATGCTTATGGACGCCAAGCCGAAGTATTTCTCCGATCTGGTACGCATCGCCGGCCTGGCCCACGGCACCGATGTATGGCTGGGCAACGCCAAGGATCTGATCCTGAGCGGCCAGGCCACGATCCAGACGGCCATCTGCTGCCGCGACGACATCATGGTCTATCTGATCCAGAAGGGCCTGGACCAGAGCCTGTCCTTTACGATCATGGAATCGGTCCGCAAGGGCAAGGGGCTTAAGGAGGAGTGGGAGAAGGAAATGCTTTCCCACGGAGTTCCGGAATGGTATATCGATTCCTGTAAGAAGATCAAATACATGTTCCCGAAGGCCCACGCGGCGGCCTACGTCATGATGGCGTGGCGCATCGCCTACTGCAAGGTATTCTATCCGCTGGCCTACTATGCGGCGTTCTTCAGCATCCGCGCCAGCGCGTTCAACTACGAGCTGATGTGTCTGGGCCGTGAGAAGCTGGAGCACTATATCGCGGATTATAAAAAGCGGTCCGACGAGCTTTCGAAGAAGGAGCAGGATACGCTGCGCGACATGCGGGTCGTGCAGGAAATGTATGCCCGCGGGTTTGAGTTCGTGCCGATGGACATTTACCGGGCGAAGGCCAGGGATTTCCAGATCATTGACGGGAAGCTGATGCCGTCGCTAGCCAGTATCGACGGCATGGGCGAGAAGGCGGCGGAGGCCGTGGTGGACGCGGTGAAGGACGGCCCCTTCCTGTCCCAGGAGGATTTCCGCAACCGCACCAAGGTCAGCCAGACCATCTGCTCGCTGATGGTGGATCTGGGGATTTTGGGGGATTTGCCGGAGAGCAACCAGCTGTCGCTGTTTGATTTCGCCGGAATGTAGGGATGTGCGACTGATGGCGCAGGGCGGTACACCGGATGTGCCGCTCTGCGCGGATTGTAAGTATACCAGAAAAGCGTTGGTGTCATTTTGAGGATTACGCAAGTGTGCCAGAAGAGTGCTGGCGACGTTCTTTTCAGCATTATCCCACTATTCCGGAGGAGCTAAGACAGCATGAAAAAGAGCGCAGAAGACGCTTCTGGAGTGCTCGCAGGAGCTAAAAAAGCTCCTCAAAAAATGAAGTGAAGTGAAAAGTTAACTTCCACTTCTAAAGACCCCGGCAAAAAAGTTGCCGTTAGTGTTGCAGGAAAGGATATT
>CANQBX010000022.1 GCA_947589095.1 uncultured Lachnospiraceae bacterium | reverse complement strand
CTGGTAGACGCGGAGAAGCTTTCCGGCGTGGTCGGAATCGTCGGGGTAGAGGAACAGGGTCAGGTTCTTTTCAATGTTGGTCTTGTCAAAGTCGATGCCCTGCCCGATGATGCTCTCGTCGATGGTGTCAAGGTCGAAAAGGTTCAGAGTGTTGGTGCGGCCGTTGTAGCCGGTCACCGCGAGCCTGTAAAGCCGCGCGCTGCAGGTCTTGCCTGCCAGCACCACAGGATAGACGGTGTCGGTGCGCTGGGCCCAGCCGATGTCAGCAAGCCACATGTCCGGATGCTCCTTCTGGAAGCCGTCCTTCAGATCCTGACGGAACAGGCCGCAGTGGTAACGAAGGCCGATGCCGTCGCCGGGCAGATTGAGCGTCGCCAGACTGTCCAAAAAGCAGGCGGCGAGACGTCCGAGGCCGCCGTTGCCGAGGCTGGGCTCGTTTTCCAGCTCCTCAAGCTCGGCAAGATCCTTGCCCGCCGCGCTGAGCGCGCCGCGGACTTCGTCATAGAGGCCAAGGTTGATAAGGTTGTTGGAGAGCAGCTTGCCGATCAGAAACTCAGCGGAGATGTAATAGAGCTTCCTGCCCTTCACCGGGGCGGCCTTTTTTTCGCTGCATTCCTGGGTAAGCTTTAAAAGGGCCTGGTACAATTCCTCGTTTGAGGCTTCACGCAGAGACTTGCCGCAAAGCTGGGTCAAACGGACTTCTACCGGTGTGTTCATGGGTGTCCCTCCAGATAGTTTTTTTGAGTCGTAAGCGTCTAACACGGCTTACATATATATTACCGCTTTTTTGACGTTATCTCTTGCGGAATTGCGCCAAATTATGATATTATACTATCATCAAAGGGCATTGGAGGGAATATTCATGGCCGAGGAGTGGCGTATCGCCACGCCGGGGGGCGTCCAGGAGACAAAACAGCACGGCACCCCGCTGTTTCACTTCAACATTTATCCATGCACCATCCCCAGGGATTTTCCCACCGTCCCGCTCCACTGGCACAGGAGCATGGAGATCGTTTATATCAAAAAGGGGCTGGGCGCAGTGCAGTACGGACTCGAAAGCCGCGCGGCCGCCGCGGGGGATATCCTCATCCTTCCGCCGGGAACTCTCCACGCGTTCTTTGAGATCCCAGGCTCCAGTATGGAATACGAGAATATCATCTTTGACATCGACTTTCTGGGAGGCAGGTCAACGGACGTATGCGATCAGGAGTACCTTGTCCCGCTGACAGCGGGTCGGCTCCTGTGCCCGGTCTACCTGACGGCTGAGGACGAGGCGTACGCGGACATATGTGCCTGCCTTCAGGATGCGGAGACGCTGTGCAATTTCCGCCGCCGCGGATACGAGCTGGGGGTGAAGGCAGCGATGATGAGGCTTTTGTACCTTCTTATGCTCCATTACCCCCAGCCGCCGGAAGTGGAGACGCCGGACACGGAGCGTTTGAAAAAGGTGGTCGCCCTCATCGAGGAGAGGTACGCCGAGCCGCTGACGGTGGCTTCCGTGGCGCAGGACTGCGGTTACAGCTGCAGCCATTTCATGCGCTGGTTCAGGCAGATGACAGGTTCAAGCTTCGTCGTCTACCTGATCGGCCGCCGCCTGACCTTCGCGGCGGAGGCGCTGTGCGAGTCGGATGACAATATCCTCTCCATCGCCCAAAGCGTGGGCTTTAACAACCTGTCCAACTTCAACAGGCAGTTCAAGGCCAGATACCGGATGACGCCGAGGGAGTACCGTGCGGCCTCCAAGCCGCAGAGCGGCGGGGACGGGGAGAAATGAGGGACGTTTTACAGGAGCAGACGGCTCAAACGGGAACTTGCCTATTTCTTTTTTTCGGTTTTGGTGCTGGCAGTTCCTCATACATGGCGTTAAATAAACCTGTCAAAAACTCTCTGTTGTCAACTTCGTCCACCAACAGCATCTCTTTTGCCCCCTCATAGGGTAATTCATACAGAGCTGTTGGCATATAGCTGATTGCTGCTTTTATTGGTTTTACAAGCAATCTGTCATCATAGATACCGCCTATGATTTTGCCACGGTAATAGATGATAAATTCTCCCATCATAGCCCGGTATGTAATTTCATCCAATTCGGATAACTGCCCTAAAATAAAGTCTAAATATTCTTTACTTGACGCCATTATTTCACCTCAAATTTTCGATTTTTCACCCTGGCCCATGTCCCGAAAAATCGGGACGTTGCCGCTCGTCGCTCAGAAAATATTTGACTTCCCGGCCCGGAGCAAGGAGCTCTGTTCGGAAAAAACCCGGATAGTACGGCACCGGCGTGTCAACAGGTACCCAGTGCAGGCTTCAAATCCCAAGTTTTCGCTTTGAGCCACGTATCGTTCGGCTCACAGTCTTTTCACTTTTCTTTCCGGCCGGAGAAAAAGCCCCATGCGAACACCGCAGCCAGCAGCAAAAAGGCAAGCAGCATCAAAACCGTCACGGGATGCGGCAACAGCCTGGCGAAGCGGCCAAGCAGGAATAGCGGCGCCGCGGTAAAGTATTTTTGGGAAAGCCCTGCCCAAAACACATCCCGCGTTTCAGAACTTTGCAGTTCGAACTGCCACAGATACAACACCAACGAGATAAGCCCAGTGGCATTGCCGATCAGCATGGCTCTGCCGGGGCCCCAGTCCGTTTTGGCGTACTGCCTGCCCAGCCAAAACCAGAATGCCGTCACCGCGAGCGGAACAAGGTAAAACGCAGCGCTCCCAACTACCGGGACGAGCGTGGTGATATCGATCAAGTGACCAGCCGCCAGCGGGACAAGCGTCAAGGCAAACAACAACCATTTTTTCATGTTGCTTTTCCTCCGTTTTTTTGCCGTTTTGCACTCAGTATAGCATACCTGCGGTACAAAATCCAATGCCGCACGGCAAATTTTCGTCTTACGCTTTCAGTTGATTCATCCATCCGCGGCGCTTGAAAACGACGAGAGAAACGGCAAAGCGGATGCATTCCTCAAGCGACAGTGTGAGGTAAACCATCGGGACGGGCCAGTGGAACACGAAAGCTGAGAGGAGGCCCAGGGGTACGCCGAAAAGCCAGGTGCCCATCAGATCGATGGCCATGACATAGGTTGTCTTCCCACCGCTTCGCAGGATGCCGCTGCCGATGATCATGTTCAGCACCTTGAAGGGCATGACGGCGGCGTAGGCGGTCAGGATCTGGGCCGTCAGTTCGCGGATGCCCGCCTCCACCTTGAAAATGCGTACATACCATGGGCTGCCGTACAGGATCACCACACTCAGCAGCAGGGAGCCCGTCAGGCCGTAGAGAAGGAGCTTTTTGGCTTCCTGGTAGGCCGTTTCCCGGTCCCCGTCGCCAAGGCGTTTGCCGATGAGGATCGCCGCGGCCTGGCTCAAGCCGCACAGGGCCCCGATCGCCAGAGACTGCACGGGGTTCGTCAGCGTCATGGCGGCGGTGGCAGCGGTGCCCAGGTGCCCATAAATGCCGGCGTACACGTTTTCGCCCAGGACCCACATAAATTCGCTGACCAGCAGCGGCAGCAGCATGGAGAGGTACTGCCTCCAGTCGAAGGGACCCGGCGCGGTGTTCTCCGCTCTCTCCCGGTACTTCAGATACATCACAAAGATGACCGCGAAATATACAAGCTGCGAGATCAGTGTCGCCAGTGCTGCCCCCGTGACGCCAAGGGACGGTGCGCCCAGCCGCCCGAAGATCAATATCCAGTTAAGGCCCGTGTTGATCGCCGCCGAGGCAAGCCCGGCCCAGAGCGGAAGGGCCGCCTTCTCCATGCACCGCAGATACGTGGACAGGATCGTGATCCCCGCCGCCGGAAGGAAAGTGCCGGATACGATGGCGAGATACCGCCCTGCCGTTTGTGCGGTCGCTGTGTCCGCGATATAAAGGCCCATGATCTGCTCTGGAACAAGGATACCGGCCATCGTAAACAGCGCGGCAAGGAGAACGCATACCCGCAGATTGAGGGCCATGCTCCGCCGTGTCTCGGCAGTATTCTTCTGACCCATGTATTGCGAGATCATAATCCCCGCCACAGCGCCCACGGCGGAGACCACCACGTTATAAATCCCCGTAAATTTCCCGGCAAGACCCACAGCGGCCACATCCACGCCCCCGAGCTGGCCGATCATCACCTGGTCCACCACGCCGAAGGACGCCTGAAGCATGGACTGCAGCGCCACGGGAATGGCAAGCGCACATACCGTGCGTAAAAAAGACTTCTTTTTTGAACTCATCATTTTTCGTTCCATGTCAGCCTCCATGATTGTAAAAATTCCTTCATTCGTCCATTATAAGCGGGTGGAGGAATTCTTTTCAAAACTTAAATCTGTAAGCTGTGACAAAAATGGAACGTAGTTTTTGTTGAAAATGACAATACAATGTCAAAATCAATCCGTTCAGCAATTCCTTGTGCTGTCCCGGATCACCAGGGACGTGGAGAGGGTAATGACCGGTTCCGCCGGCTCACCGGCCCGCATCTTTGCGATAGCGTCCAGTGCCGTCCCTGCGCGTTCCGCGTTGTCCTGACGAACGGAAGTTAGAGACGGATAAACTAACCCACAGAGAGGCGTATCGTCGAACCCGGCGACGGAGATCTCGCCCGGTATTTCGACGCCGCTGCCCTGCAAAAAACGGATGAGGTCAACCGCGTAGTAGTCCGAAACGGCGAATATGGCGGTGAAGCGCCTTAATTCCGGCAGCTTCTCCCGGTAGAAAGCCGTCCGCTCCGATTTGACCATCGGGATCATCATAAACTCCGCGCCGCTCCCGAAGCCTTCCCGAAAGCCCTTCCAGCGTTCCAGGTCCATGTCAATATCATTGTCGGACAGGCACAGGGCGCGCTCGTGCCCGCAAAGGCGGAAATACTCGCCCACCTGAAATCCCCCGTGCCGGTCGTCGATGTTCACGGCGCAAACCCGCTCCGCTGTGACTCCGCAGGCGTCATAGACCACAAAGGGTATGCGGACATTCTCTCTGAGGCGCCCGTAATCTGCACTGCAAAAGCCGATGAGCACCAGCCCCTCCAGGTTCCACATGGTGGCGAAGGAGACAATCTCGTCAAGGGCCTTCACAGCCCTCACCATCAGCTGCAATCCGCGCCGGGACGTCTCCGCGCTGAGAGCATTGAGCGCCGAGGCGATAAAGGCGTCCTCCAGGACGTGAGATTCATATTTCTCATGGGCATTGATGACCACTCCCACGATTTTCGCCGGATTCTCCGCCAGCAGCACCTCCGCCGCCCGCGGCAGATACCCCCGCTCCTCCAAGGCGCGGCGCACACGCACCGCCGTTCGCTCGGACACCATGCCGGTCTTGCCGTGGAGTACATACGACACCGCCGCCGTGCTGAGCCCCAACTCCGAAGCAATATCCGAAAGCCGCACTTTTTCTTCCATGTCAAACCTCTTTTCGCTCCGATTCACATATTGCCAGCTCACTGTCTTTTCATCTGCCGCAAAAAGACGAATACCGCTATAGCCGTCACGGCGGCAGCGTAGCCCATTACCCACCAGATGTGAGGGAACACTCCCGCGTAATCTCCGCGCAGAGCGGCCCGTTCCATCTCCACGGCGTGGACGAACGGCAGCAAATTTGCGATCTTTTGGAACGCGCCGCCCACCAGCCTCAGGTCAAACCAGATGCCGGAAAGCCACGCCGTCAGGTTCGTCAGCAGCGCTCCGCAGATGCCGCCCACCTGTTTATCCGTGAAAATGCTGCCGCAGAGCAGCCCCAGCGACACGAACAGCAGCGAAACGGGAATGGTGAACAAAACCGAAGTCAAAATATGAATCGTCACAGGAAGCCCTAAAAGCACAGCCATCGCAAAGCAGATGACCGACTGCGCAATACAGATGGGCAAAATCGGCAGGAGATAGCCCAAAATAAAATCTCCCGCCGTCAGGGGCGTGGTGTACAGCCTTTGCAGGAAGGAACTGCCCCTGTCCTTCGCGATCAGCGTGGCGGAGAACAGCGTCATAAACGACAGCCCGAATACGACGATTCCCGGCGCAAGATGCTCGATTTCAAACAGCGCCACCGGGACATTCCTCTGGATGACGGTCAAAAGGAGCAGCAGAACGATGGGAAAACCCACTCCGAAAAACAGGTTCAGCGGGTCACGCAAAATTTCCAGATCGTTCCGCTTGGAAAAAGCAAATACTTTCATTGGGCCGCCTCCTTTACGATGCGCACGAACGCCTCGTCGAATTTGTCCGTACCCGCCTGGGCTTTGATCTCCGCAGGTGTGCCGGTGAGCAGGAGCCGTCCGCTTTTCATGATCGCCACACGGTCGGAAAGCGCCTCGGCTTCCTCCATATAATGGGTCGTCAAGATCACGGTCATTTTCCCCTTAAGGGCGCGGATCATGTCCCAGAGATCACTTCTCGCCAAAACGTCCAGCCCCAATGTCGGCTCGTCCAGAAACAGGATCTGCGGGCAGCTTACGAGCGCCATGGCGATGCTGAGCCGCCGCTGCCATCCGCCGGACAGCTTTCCGGCCTTTTTGCCTGCGATCTCCCCCAAACCGAAGCGGTCGCTCAATTCTGTGACCTTGTTTCCGGCCTCGGATTTTCGGAATCCGTGAACGCCCGCCATCAGTTCCAGGTTCTCCCTGACTGTCAGATTGGGGGCTACCGCCGTTTCCTGGGGCGATACCGCGATCATGGCTTTTACCGCCGCGCTGTCCGTCAAAATGCTTTTTCCGTTCAGAAACGCATCGCCGGAGGCAGGCCGGGTGAGTCCCGTCAACATCTTGATGGTCGTGGTTTTACCCGCTCCGTTGACCCCCAGCAGGGACAGCAGTTCGCCCTGCCGGACAGTAAGGTTCAGCCCATACACAGCGGTCACATCTTTGTATTTTTTCGTGAGTTCGACTGTTTTGATGGCATCCATGCTATTCTTCCTCCGCTGCACAGAAACGGGCCTTCAGCCCCATGTAGGCATCGGTCAGCACGCCACTGACAGTTTCCATCTCCAGGTCCAGATAGGAGGTGGCGATCATGGACGCGATGCCATGCACGAATATCCACATTTCCAGATGAAACAGCTCCGCTTTCTCTCTGGAAAGTCCCGTGTTTTTCATAATAACAGGGATGATCACATCCATTTCCTTACCCGGCTTCAGCGGCTCCCCTTTGCGGTCGCACATGAAAAGCATCTTGAAGAGTTCCCTTTCCTCCCTGGCAAACCGGATATAGCCCATGCCGCCGGCTTTGTAGGGGGGATATTTTCCCGCCGCCATATCCTCGGCAAGATAGCTCTGGTACAGATCCTGAGCGGCAGATAAAACCGCGCCCTGCACCTCCTCCATATTTTTGAACAAATCAAAAATCGGCTTGACCGAACAGCCAAGCTCCTCCGCAAGCGCCCGTGCGGTGAGTCCGTCTGGCCCGGCTTTCCGTGTCAGGTTTAGCGCGGCATTTGTAATTTCATTCCGTGTGAATTTGAATTTTGGCGGCATGACCCTATTCCTCTCATCATAAAGTATCTTATGTTGTGCAACCTATGTTACCTATTGTACACACTTTTCTGAGAAAGTCAAGAAGAAATTTTGATATTGTAGGCAGCCTGATATTGTAGGCAGCCCCTCATTGCAATAACCGAGAGAACCGAACGCAAAAGGAAAAATTCAAAATCTTCGCGCATCCCTGTGAAAGAAATACCCTAAGTTAAGCCTTACCTCCCGTCTGCCAATATCATTGTTTGTATAGCAGCATGTATCAAAGCCTATCAGTTCAAAGCCCTCAGCCCCACCCTCAATGTAAGATAGCGGACAATCTCAATATTTGTCATGAACGCTACGTCCTCTGCCCGGGAGACACGGCGGAAGATATTCTCCATTTGCCCCCACATATTCTCCGCATCAAGATCGTAGGAGTGGCCCACGATCTGGCAGACGGCGAGCTCGGTGTCCGTCTCAAGAAAGCCGTCCACGAATTGATCAAGCTCCCCGTCAAGATGGAAAATGCCCGGGCGCCAATAGTACGGATCCTCCGGCGGGTCATAAGAATGGCTCTCCTCAGAGATTCTCGCGTATGCAAAGCCGCAGTCCTTGGCCGCTTCGGCCATCAAGGGGCTCCAGTAATCAAATGGCGCGGCAAAACCGCTCACCTCCTGTCCGAAAAGACGGCGGAGGTTGTCTCGGTCCTGCCCCATCTCATGGAGTATGAACTCACGGGGCTTTCCTTCAAAATACGGGTGCGTCAGGCTGTGGCTGGCGATCTCGTGCCCGTCGTAAAGGCCCAGCGCCGCGCTGGGCGGCAGGCGCTTAACCACCATGCCGCTCTCATGAACCCACGCAAACTCCGAACGCATGAGCTCAGAGTTTAGATTGAAGGTTCCCTTTATGCCGTATTGATTCAGAAGCTCCACAAATCTCACGTCCTGCGTGACACCGTCGTCGTAGGAGACCGTGAAAACCTTTTTCTTCCCTCCGGGATAAAGCAGCTTTTCCAATGAATACCTCCTCTTATCACGCTAATATCGCACCTGTGCATACCTTGTTCCGAATACTTTGCAGTCAGCTTTTCGCCGCACGCAAGCAAGTTGTTCGCAACCATGCTGGCGTAACCGTGAACAAACATCGCAAGCGTTATAAAAAACTCTTTTGTTTGCAGCGTGCTCGGCTTTAGATTGTATAAAAAACAGCAAAAACCTCTTGAACTGCATTCCAGGATGTGTTATATTTGAATCACAGAGGGAAAACCAGAGACGCACGGCCTACCCCCAAATAATCACAACATTACACCCTTAACGGGCCGCCGTCACTATTGCGAGTAGTGGCGGCTATTTCTTTCCCCTGAAGATCTGATAACAAAGACCTATCAGGGCTACAATGAATATACCAATCTGAATCAAGTCAGAATATGTAATCATTGGCACGCCCTCCTTTCTTACGTCTGGAGGGTTAGCCCCTCCGTAAAATGGAGGGTAGGCCGCCTTTATGCGCTCTGGTTTCCCATGTTTTAGATTATAACAGATTTTGGACAATACGACAATATAAAGTTCTCTGCTGTTCTCTGTTGTATGTTTCCCTCAACGACTGATCTTATCGTTGCCTGTCAATCCTCCGGCTCATTCCTCTGGATTAGCAGTCATTCTACCGTCCGGTCCACTCTCCCAGCACATTCACCGGCGTATACGCCTTCGCTTCTTCCTGCGTAAGCTGCCGGCTCCAATCCGCGCGGCGGTCCGTGGCGGCGCCTTCGCCGTAATTGCCGTACTCCGCGTAGAAGGCAGTCTCATGAGCAATGGGCTTATTCCAATCGTACCATCCCTCATGGCGGATATGGGCGCCCAGATAAGAATTCAGGATCACCGTCTTCGCGTGGTCGCGCCAGGGGCGTCCCAGATAGACGCTGTCCGGCTGGCAGTCGCCGGTAAAACGGCAGCGGTCGAACACATAACCGTACGCCTGGCCTTCCGGCGTGGAGGCCGCCGTGACATAGCCGTTGATCTCCTTTCCGCGGCTGGAAGAAAAGATCTCGCACTCCTCGAAATAAGCGGCCGCGCCGCCGAAGATGAAATCCACGTCCCCGCGGAGATAACAGCGGCGGTAATAATGCCTTCCGGGCCTGCGGGGCGCGGTCTCCTTCGGCCCCTTGAAACCGCCCGGCTGAAGCTCCTTCGCCGGCAGAGGCGCGGTGAAAAGCGTGTCCTGACCGCCCAGGAACCGGCAGTGATCAAACAGGAGCCGGTCCCCGTCGGCGTACAGCGCCAGCGCCTGACCGATCTCGGCGCCGGATCCCGCCAGGTTCGCGAACGTAACATTCCTCACAGTCACATCGTCCGCGTCGATCCGGACGGACGCAGTCCGAAACGTGCCGTATTCCGAACCGTCCGGCATCATTTTCCTGGCAAAATCCCCGTAGCAGAGGATCGTGCTCTGCGGATCGTCGCCCTCCAGCAGAAGTCCCGGCTGGTCAAATACCAGCTTCTCCTCGTAGACGCCCGGTTCCAGACGGATGCAGACCGGCTCGTCCGCATAGCGTTTCGCCTCCTCGATCGCCTCCTGCACAGTCGCCAGACAACCGTCCAGATTCCGCCCCACACGGATCACATGATACTCTTTCCGCTCAGACATACTCTCCCTTCCTTTCCTTGCACACCTTATTCATAGCCGCCGGCCACGGCCTCTCGCTTACGGCTCTTACGGCTGGAGCCCTGCTGCCGGACAACCTTCAAACTTCAGCCATTCTTCGCGTCATCTGATCGCTGTTTCCTGCCTATATCCGAACCGCAGTCCACGACCATGTAACCAGCTTTCAGCTTCCTGCCGCCAACCTGCTTTCACATTACCGGTCCCACTCCCAGTGATCCACTCCATCAATATCCACCGGCTCTCCCCGGTACCCGGTCAGTTCCACATCTTTCAGCACCACATTCTCCGCGTTGCGGATGAAGATCCCCTTCCCGGCCGTCTCCTCGCAGCCGGTCATCATGGCCGCCGTCCCCGGCTCCGGGTTCTCGGCAAACGCGATCTGCACATTCTCCATGACTACCTGCTCGATCTTCGACTCCGGCAGCCCGTAGAAATAGATCCCCGCCACATGGCAGTCCTTACAGACCACATTGCGGATCTCCACATTGCCCACGCGAGGCGTCCGGTCGTCAGCCGGCAGCGTCTCCTTCGTGGCCACATACTCCGACTTGCCGTCGGGCCCGCAGTAATAGAAGCTGTTGATCACGAACGCGGAATGCACGCCGTCCATTTTGATATGGTCGAAGACGATGCCGCGCAGATAGGAATCCTTGCCGCGGCCCCGCCTGGTCTTCACGCGCAGGCCCCGGTCTGTCTCCACGAAATGGCAGTGGCTGATATGGATCTGGTCCACGCCGCCCGCGATCTCGCTGCCGATGGTGACGCCTCCGTGGCCCCGCTCCATCAGGCAGTGGTGGACCCGGATATCCCTGGAAGGCGTGCGGTACGTCCGGCCCATATAGTATTTGCCGGATTTGATGGCGATGCAGTCGTCGCCCACGGAGAAATGGATCCCCGCGATCTCCACGTCCGTACAGGACTCCGGATCGATGCCGTCCGTATTGTGGGAATTGGCCGGCGACTGGATATGCATATCGTAGAAACGCACATGCTCGGAGAAATACGGATGCATGTTCCAGGCCGGTGAATTCTTAACCGTAATCCCCATGACCGTCACATTCCTGCAGTGATTTAAGAACATGGCCCGCGGTCTGGCCGGACCGCCGGCGATATACTTCTTGTTCCACCAGGTATCGAAATCCGCGCAGCCGTCCAGCGTTCCCCGGCCGCAGATCGTCACATCCTCCACATACATTCCCGTGATCAGACTGGCGTATGCGTCAAGGGGATCTCCCTCCCAGGACGCCGGAAGGAACTCCGAGGTCTCGTCGTAGCTTTCGATCCGCCCCGGCAGAACCGGCAGCCTATCCCGGTCCGGAATCGCCGAAAGCACCGCGCCCTCGCCCAGTTCCAGCGTCAGTCCGCTCTTTAAGAACAGGTGGGTAAATTTATACACGCCCTCCGGCACATAGACGCGGCTGTCCGCCGGGCATATAAGAACCGCCGCCTGGAGCGCCGCCGTATCGTCGGTCTTGCCGTCTCCGCGGGCGCCGAAATCACGGACGTTGAGCGTCACAAATTCATGGCGCGTTTTGACGCTTACCGTCCCGACAGATTCTCCGTCCCGGCGTATCTGAATCTCATAAGTACTGTCCGGTATCAGATCGTAAATAGTCTCCACCGTCCGGTTCGTACGCAGGTACAGCCCGCCATTTACCAGCAGCTCATATTCCTTCGTCCGGTAATCCGCGTCGTCGTCCATCACCTGGATCACGGCGCTTCTCATCGTAACCGCAAGTACACGGATCATGCCTTCCATCTCTCCGACACCTCCCACTTCTTATACAGCAGATACTGGGCGTAGGCCATGCACAGAGCCGCCACGCCTTTGTTATCGTCGTCCACCACCGGTTCCGAGAAATAATACGCAAGGCTGCCGTCCCGCCGCCCCGGATCCGGGCCCAGGCCCGCCACGGCGCAGGTTCCGGTCATCACCAGCTTCCCGTCCTTCTCCACGATCCGGTCCCGGATCAGGCTGTCCAGGATCTTCTCCGCCGCCGGCAGGTATTTCTCCCCCAGGATCAGGCGCAGACGGCTGGCCTTAAAGATCGTGGCCGCGACCATGGCCGAGCCGGAGGTCTCCAGATAATTCCCCTCCGGGGCCAGATCCGCGCGGTCGATCACCTGCCAGAAAAGTCCGGTCTCGGGATCCTGGTATTTCAGAATGCTCTGCAGCGCCTCCCGCAGCGTATCCTGCAGCGGGCGCAGATAGTCGTAGACGTGCCGGTCCATTTCCTCCATCGTGTCGATCAGGCTGACCAGATACCAGCCCATGGCGCGCAGCCAGAAATTCTGGGAGCAGCCGCTTTCCGGATCCGCCCAGAAGATGCTCTTCGACTCGTCATAACCGTGGAAATAAAGACCGGTCTTCGGATCCCGCATGTTCTTCCGCACATTCTCAAACTGGTTGCAGACGTCCAGGTACTGATCCTTCGAGCCGCGGCTTGCGTCCAGCGTCATTCGAAACGGCTGCGCCATGAACAGGCCGTCCAGCCACACCTGGTTCGGATAGATCTTCTTATGCCAGTAATTGCCGGAAGCCGTCCGCGGCTGGCCCGCCAGCTGGGTCCCCAGGCTCTCGATCGCCTTGTGGTACCTCTCCTCGCCGGTCTGCTCCCACGCAAAGAACAGCGCACGCCCCGGAAGAACGTCGTCCAGCTTGTAATCCTCCTGCCTGTAGGTGCGGATCGTGCCGTCCGCGAGGACATACCGGTCCGCGTAGTTCAGCGCATAGTCCTTAAACTGCTCCTTCCCGGTCGCCCTGTAAAGCTGCACGGCGGCCAGCGCCAGGCAGCCGTCGGCGTAGTTCCATTTGTTCCACTGCAGACGGCTGTCGTCGGCGTAGAACCCGTCGATGAAACGGTCAAGCTTTGCAAAATCCATCTCCTGTTACCCCCTTATCCGTCAGAGAACTGACTGTTATTTTATCTCACCGTACCGTAGGTTTCCGCCTTCCCGGCGCGCTCAGTCGGTACTGTAGTTGATAAACCGCACTATTTTCACATATTTCTCGATGGAAAGGATCTCCACGATCTCGTCCGGATTCTTGATCCGCGGCAGTCTCACGGAAATGATCGTGCTGCAGCCGCCGTCCGCGCCGTAGCCGATAATCTCCTTCTCGGTAATATAGCCGCCCTCCCCCTCGATGATGCGGTAGGCGACGGGCAGATACTCGGCAGCCTGGACTTCAATAAAAAGGCCGAAGCAGTTGCATTCCCGCGAAAAATGATATGCCACCGGCTTCAGCCACGATACAGTCAGATATACGGCCAGAGTGCCCAGAAGCCCGCCGGAATAAAAGCCCATGCCGATCGCCAGTCCGATGCAGGCCGCGACCCACAGTCCCGCCGCCGTCGTCAGTCCCCGGACCTCCAGCTTCCGTCCGGTCATAATGCTGCCGGCGCCCAGAAAACCGATGCCGCTGATGACCTGGGCGCCAAGGCGCCCCGGATCACCGGTCTGATAATACGCAAACATATACTGCCCGGTCAGCATGACGACAGCCGCGCCGATGCACACCAGCATATAGGTGCGCATACCCGCCGACTGATTGCTCTTCGCCCGTTCGATCCCCAGAACGCAGCCGCAGCACGCCGCCAGAAAAATACGGAATACGATCGATACCATATTCAGGTCATGCAGAACGGCCGACCACTCTGCCAGCTTTTCCAAAACTCATCCCCGCCTTCTCTATTAACCCCGTTCAGACAGATTCTGTCAAATAATTCCAACTGCCTGTATCATACCATTTTTTCACCCTGCGTGTCAATGAATAACCGCGTACGGCAGACTGCCGGGAGGCCGCCGGCGAACCGCCGGCAACTGCCGGTAGACTGCCGCGAAACTATGCAAATAACTGCGCGGTCACGCCACGCGGAGTTTTCCGTTTCCATACGAGCAGGACGCCAGTGATGTCCTGCTCGTATTTTTCAGGGCACGGTCTCCTCTTAAAGCGAAAAATCCCCGCTTAGTGGTCGAACATTTTCGAAACCAGTTTCAGATTCTCGATAACGGGCAGATGCTGCGGACATACGCCCTCGCACTGGCCGCAGCCGACGCAGTCCCTCGCCCGGCCGAATTTCAGCGCCAGGACATCGTAGCTGGCGAAGCTGGCCGTCCAGCCCTTCTCCTCCATATTCTCCCGCTTCACCGCGTTATACAGGGAGAAATACTGCGGGATCGCGATCTTCATCGGGCACCCGGACGTGCAGTAGGAACAGCCCGTGCACGGGATCGCGGTCTGGCTGTTGATGATCTCTGCGGCCTTATGGCAGAGCTCCTTCTCTTCCTCCGTAAGCGGCTTAAAATCCTTCATGGAACGGATATTGTCCTTCATCTGCTCCACATCCGACATGCCGGAAAGCACCACCATCACATGATCCAGCGACGCCGCGTAGCGGAGCGCCCAGCTCGGCACGGATTTATCCGGATCGTGATCCTTGAAAAGCTTCTCCGCTTCCGCCGGAACATGGGCCAGAGTACCGCCCTTCACCGGCTCCATCACGATCACCGGCTTGCCGTGCTTCACGGCCGTCTCATAGCAGGCCCGGGACTGGATCCATTCGCTCTCCCAGTCCAGATAGTTGATCTGGAGCTGGACAAATTCCATCTCCGGATACTTCGTCAGAAGCTCGTCCAGAAGTTCCGCGGAATCATGGAAGGAGAATCCGGCGTGCCGAACCAGCCCCTGGGCCTTCTTCTCCAGAAACCAGCGGAAGCAGTCGTATTTCTCATACTTCGGCAGCATGGCGCCCTCGACCCCGTGAAGCAGATAGTAGTCAAAATACCCGGCACCGGTCTGCGCAAGCTGCTCGTTAAACACCCGGTCCCGATCCTCAAAGGAATCGAAAAATCCCGCGTGCAGCTTGGTCGCCAGCGTGAAGCTGTCCCGCGGGTAGCGATCCACCAGCGCCGCTTTCGCCACGCTCTGGCTGGCGAATCCATTGTACATGATAGCGGTGTCAAAATATGTAAATCCGTTCTCCATGAACAGGTCCACCATCTGCTTCACCTGCTCGATATCCACGTCCGCCGCGTTGGTCTTATCGACCGTAGGCATACGCATTAAGCCAAATCCAAGTTTCTTCATTCGGATCCTCCTTACCAGATCATTCCATGTCAAAAGTGTCTTATTTATAGTATAACGCGGCTTTTGAGGAATAGCAAGGAATGTTTGAACTTGACAAAGTGAATGACAAAGTGAAGCAGGCATCCCTTACTCTTCTTCTCCAAGAATGCCTATCTTTTTCGATGAATCCGCTGTCCCGGGATCATATTCCAGCAGGCGGAATTCTCCGTTCTCCAGAGCGATCCGCGCCACGGCGCAGTTCCCCATCGGCTTCTCCCAGAAGCGCCCGACCGGAACGCCCGCAAGAGGATTGAGGATACTCCGCCCCGCCCCGCCGTGGGCAACGATCAGAACATGACCATACGCCGTCTCCAGCGGGCGCAGTTTCTCATTCATGAACTTCCACGTCCGGCGATAGAGATCCTCAAAGGATTCCGCGGTTTGCGGCGCTTCATACCGTCCCGGCCGCACAAACAGATCATGCAGCGGATGATCTTTGTCCGCCCGGATCTCCTTCAGCATATCTCCCTCCCACTGCCCGAAATTCATTTCCTTTAACAGCGGCTCGTCCCACGCCGGGACATTCCGACCGTCCAGAATGATCTGTCGCGTCTGCCTCGCCCGCGTGAGGCTTGACGAGAACGCAGCGTCCAGTTCGACTCCCGCAAGCTTCCCGCGCAGCTTCGCCGCCTGCTCCCTGCCTTTCTCATTCAATTCAATATCTGTCTGCCCCTGGAGCCGGCCCGCCCGGTTCCAATTCGTTTCGCCATGCCTTACAAGATATAGGATCATGCCAGTCTTCTCCATCTGATTTATTCGTAATGATCCGTTTCCATCCGTTCCTGGTTGCTCTTCTCGTCGGCTGCCCGATCGTGTGTATATGTTCCAAAACCATACAGTCACGGACTGATTGCTCGTTATATTATCCAACTTTTCTAAATGGATTTCAACACTTTTATCGCATGGAGACTGATTCAACTAAACCGATTCCGGTACCGTTCCATCGGCTTTTCCAGCGAACGGATCCCGTCTGAAACACCGCCGGTGTGACCAGTCCTGCCATCACATCGACGACCGATCTGCCGATGATCGCCATATTTCTTACAGCTTCCTGCAGAACTCCTCAATCGCCTTCTCGTTCTCCGGTTTTTGCTTCTGTTTCGGCTCCACGAGCCACAGCGTCGGCACATCGCCGGTCACGCCCAGAAGATCCTTGGTCGCCGCAAAGGTCTTCTCCGCGCTCCCGCCCAGACTGCAGGCCGCCAGTGCGAACTGCTTGCCTGCCAGATCTTCCGCTTGAATAAAAGTCCGGAGCGGCGGCGTGACCGTCCCTGCCCAGACCGGCGTCACAAATACGATCCGGCCATACTGCTTAAGATCCGCCTCGTACGGTTCCAGCTCCGGCGCCTCTTTCATAACGGCGCTGCCGCCGCCGAAGAAATATTTGCCAAAGCCCTTTGCCGGATATGCCTTCTTCGGCACCAGCCGCAGTGTGTCCGCGGAAAGCGCGGCCGCGATCCGCTCCGCCATCCACTGTGCGTTTCCGCTCTGGGAATAATATACAACGAGCGTTTTCATCTTCTCCTCCTCAACCGAAAAATACCTTGACAGTTTTGCACCTTATCATACCATCTCGACTTGTATCTCGATGGAGTTACTCGTCAAATGTTGATTGACACAAACGTCATTGGCGCTCTCCTCGTTATCATACCACATCCGAGACTCCATTTCACTATCTTTTATTTACTGAACAGACGTCTTCCGGCGGGCATTGTAAAACCCATTCTTTTATGATATTATAACTTTAAAGTCATGAAATCCGCGCCGCCGGACAGCTTCCGCGGCAGCGCGGAACACCGAAGAAGGAGATTACAGAACAATGCCGCTGGTAAGCATTATTGTACCGGTTTATAACGCCGAAAAAACGATCGACCGATGTGTGAACAGCATCCTGAACCAGGAATACAGGGATTTTGAGCTTCTCTTATTGGACGACGGAAGCACGGACGCTTCGGGGGAGATCTGCGACGCGTACGCCAAGAAGGATCCGCGCGTCCGGGTACTGCACAAAGCGAATTCGGGCGTTTCCGACACGCGCAACCGGGGGATCGCGCGGGCCAAGGGGAAGTATCTGCAGTTCGCGGACAGCGACGACTGGCTCACGCCGGAGGCGACCAAATTCCTGGTGCAGGCCATCACGGAGCATAACTGCGACATGGTCATCGCCGATTTCTACCGGGTGATCGGGGAACGCGTCTCCCAGAAGGGGAGCATCGAAGAAGAAGGAGTCATGGAACAGGCGGATTTCGCCATCAAGATGATGCAGAAGCCTGCGGATTTCTATTACGGAGTTCTGTGGAACAAGCTGTATAAACGTTCGATCATAGAAAAATACCGTTTGCGGATGGACTGCTCCGTCAGCTGGTGCGAGGACTTTATGTTCAATCTGGAATACGTCCGGCACGCCGGAACCATCTACGCCCTTCGGATCCCCGTATATTATTATGTCAAGACGAAGGGCTCCCTGGTCTCCCAGGGGATCAGCGTGAAGAAGACGATCCAGATGAAGCGAACCGTTTTCGCCTGCTACAACGATTTCTATAAGGACGTTTTCGACGATATGGATTACGAGAAGCGGAAAGGGCAGGTATACCGCTTCCTGTTCGACGCCGCCAGCGACGGCAGCGTATCTCCCCTAAATATCCCCGGAACCTACCGGCTGGGCTACGAGCGGACGCGGATCGGCGAAGGCGCCCTGGAAGGGGAAGGCGTGTTCTTCGACGCCTACCGGGAACGGAAGCTGCAGGAACGGCTGCTCGACATCGTGGCGCTGCGGAACGATCTGTCCACCGTCGACGTGAAGCTATTGTATTTCCTGGGCCAGCCCCACGAGAAATGCACCTTAAAAGAGATCGCGGCCCTTCTGAATATTACCAGGCGTGAACTGTCCGCGTCGATCCAGAAGCTTCTCGGCAAGGAAATGCTCGCAGTTGTCGAGAAAGACCGCACAAAGACCAGAGCCGAGGCAAAAAAACTGCAGAAGGAAGAAAAGCAGAAGGATTCAAAACAGAAAGAGGAAAAGCAGAAGGCCGGCGAGAAGGAATACACGGTAACGCAGGAAGCGGAAAATGTAATGTCGGAGCTTTTGTTCGTCCTGTGCGATCTGGAACAGATCCAGTACGAGGGCTTCTCCCCGGAAGAACGGGCGATGTACGAGAAGCTGAACGAGAAACGGAAGCTCAATATCCAGGATGCGCTCCGGAATTAAACGCCGGACGGATAATATTATGTATGGATTCAGAAAAATCCCGCAGGGCGTTTTCTCCGCCCCGCAGGATCTTATCTTATCATCAGCACCGCGCCGCTGTGCCAAGTCTGACCGCCAACGGACCCGGCAGATCCGAATTTTTCGTCTGCCGCAGACGCATCGAAGCGCCTGAAGCTTCCGGATAGGCAGCGCCTTCCTACGCGCACAGCTCCGCGATCGCCAGCGCGAAGATCTTGGCGCTGGTTACCAGATCGTAAAGCTCCGCCCTCTCGTCGGCCCCGTGCATCCGGTTGTCCGTTCCCGGCATGGACGCGCCGAAAGCGACCCCGTTTGCCAGATGATGGACATAGGTGCCGCCGCCCATGGACTGGCACTCCCCCTTCTTCCCGGTATACGCCTCGTAAACCGCCAGAAGCGTCTGCACGAAATGGGAGTTGGCGTCCACATGGTGGGGCGGATTGAAGGAATCGTTACGCAGCGTGATTCCTTTCGCCGCCATCGCGGCTTTCGCCACATTCAGCATATTCTCCGCCGTCGCGCAGACCGGGCATCGAACGTCGAACATCCCCTCCAAACGGACGTCTGTCACCTTCAGCATCGTGAAGGCCAGCGTCAGCTCGCCGGAAATTTCATCCTTCAGATCGATCCCCATCGCCCTGCCGTTCACGTCGCCGTGCGGCATCAGGCTTAACAGGTCCGCCACCGCCGTCATCTGCGGGCATGGCGCAAGCGGAAGTCTCGTCAGATAGGTCAGAAGACCGGTCAGGGCGTTGTTGCCTGCCTGCGGGCCGGCCGCGTGGGCGCCTTCGCCGACGGCGGTGATCTTTACACAGCAGGCGGTTTGCGCCGCGCTCTCCGCATCCGAAGCCGCCGCGGTTTTCCCGCCGGAAGCTGCGTCGTCCCCGGCCGCCGCACCGGCATCGCCGGCCGCCTGCGCATCCGTTTTGTTTCCGCCTTCGCAGGCTTCCAGCAGGAACTGCACGCCCGTCTCCGCCGTCACATCCGCCGCTGTCTTCTCCATTTCCTCCCTGCCAAGGCCCTCGACAACCGCAAACGCCTTTCCCGGCACTACATTCACCTTAATCCCGGCGTCCACGCTCACCAGCCTGGGCAGAGCCGCGCCGGCCGCGAAATCCGCGTCGAACTGCCCCGCCAGGCGTCCTTTCTCGATGTTCGTCACCGGGAAATCCGCGTCCGGCGAGAAGGTCATCGGCGCTTCCTTTTCGATCCTGTAATAATGGGCGATATCCGAGCTTCCGCACTCCTCGTCGCAGCCCAGGATCAGACGCACATTTTTCGAGACCGGGAGACCCAGCTCCTTTACGCAGCGCAGCGCATAGAGGGCGGCTACCGCCGGCCCCTTATCGTCGGAGGTGCCGCGGCCATAGAGCCTGCCATCCTTGCGGATCGGGGAAAACGGTTCCGTGACCTGCCAGCCTTCGCCGGCGGGGACTACGTCCAGATGGGCCAGGATATCAAGCTGTTTGGGGCTGTCGTTCAGGTCGACGGTCCCTACGTAGTTGTCGTAATTACGGGTAGTGAAGCCATAAGATTCCGCCATTTTAAGGGCGGCGGCGAGGGCCTCGGCAGGGCCGGGGCCGTAGGGCCTGCCTTCCTCGGCGGGCATGCGCTCGCTGTTGATGCGGCAGAGAGTGAAAATGTCTTCGATCATCTCTTCGGTGTGCGCATCGATGTAGGCGGCGATTTCGTTTTGGTATTTCATGGGTGGGATACCTCGCTTTCCTTGATTTTATTTAGAAATAAACTTTTAGGGGTGGAAGGACGAGCTGCGGCTGTGCCGGACGCATGGCTCCGGATAACACCTCGCTCCTAGTTGCGACCAAACTCACTCAAGACCAAATTCGGATTCCGGTCCTCTACCATCCCTACGCTCCAGCTGTTGACGAACAGCAGAAGCGGATTGCCTTTCAGGTCGCGAATACGCTTCATGTCGGAGGTGCCCTGGATCTTCTCCACGTCGATCTGATCCTTATTCTCGACCCAGCGGATGTATTCGTATGGCAGCTGATCCAGCTTGACCTCGACGCCGTACTCATTCTCCAGCCGGTAGGTCAGCACCTCGAACTGCAGCTCGCCGACGACGCCGACGATGATCTCCTCCATGCCGGTGTTGAACTCCTGGAAGATCTGGATCGCGCCTTCCTGGGCGATCTGGTTCACGCCTTTTAAGAACTGCTTCCGCTTCATCGTATCCACCTGCCGCACCCGGGCGAAATGCTCCGGCGCGAAGGTGGGGATGCCTTCGAACTCAAACTTCTCATTGGACAGGCACAGGGTGTCGCCGATGGAGAAGATTCCCGGATCGAACACGCCGATGATATCCCCGGCGTAAGCCTCGTCCACGATCTTCCGGTCCTGAGCCATCAGCTGCTGGGGCTGGGACAGACGCAGCTTCCTGCCGCCCTGCACATGGTTGACCTCCATGCCCGCCTCAAACCTGCCGGACACGATCCGCATGAACGCGATCCGGTCCCGGTGGGCCTTGTTCATATTGGCCTGGATCTTGAACACAAAGGCCGAGAACGGTTCCTTAAACGGATCGATCTCGCCGGTCGTCGTCTTCCGGGGAAGCGGCGACGTGGTCATATCCAGGAAATGCCTTAGAAACGTCTCCACGCCGAAATTGGTCAGCGCCGATCCGAAGAAGACCGGCGACAGGTTCCCCCGCCGCACCCGCTCCAGATCGAATTCATCCGCCGCGCCGTCCAAAAGCTCGATCTCTTCCTTAAGCTGCCGATAATAATCGAACCCGACCGCCGTTTCCGCCTCCGCGCTTTCCAGATCGAAGGTCTGGGACGCCACCTCCTTCTGGCCGCCCATGGCCGCCGTAAAGGTCGTGATCCTGCGGGTATTCCGATCGTAAACGCCCTTGAAATTCTTCCCGCAGCCGATGGGCCAGTTGATGGGACAGGTCCGGATCCCGAGGACATTTTCAATGTCGTCCATCAGCTCGAACGGATCCTTCGCCTCCCGGTCCAGCTTATTGATAAACGTGAAAATGGGGATCCCCCGCATCACGCAGACCTTGAACAGCTTGATGGTCTGGGCCTCCACGCCCTTGGAGCCGTCGATGACCATGACCGCGCTGTCCGCCGCCATCAGCGTCCGGTAGGTGTCCTCGGAGAAATCCTGATGGCCCGGCGTATCCAGGATATTGATGCAGTAGCCGTCGTACTCGAACTGCATGGCCGAGGAGGTTACCGAAATTCCTCTCTCCTTCTCGATGTCCATCCAGTCGGAGACCGCGTGCTTCGTGGCCTTGCGGCCCTTCACCGTGCCCGCCAGGTTGATCGCGCCGCCGTAGAGAAGGAATTTCTCCGTCAGCGTCGTCTTGCCGGCGTCCGGGTGGGATATGATCGCAAATGTTCTTCGTTTCTTAATCTCTTCTGCTATATTTGACAAAATGATTCCTCCGGTCTCCCTGCGTTGTTCCCGGACGATCCGCTGTATATACCGGCGTCCGGACTGATACGAAATTCTCAGATCATCCGCATTGTAATATGAAATCTCCGTACCGTCAAGGAGTTTGCTTCCATCCATCGATCCATGTATGCACCAGCGGGATCCACTCCTGCACCGCCGGCATCAGCTGGGTGCTTTTCGGCGCAGAGGTCTCCTCATTCGCCAGAGACAGGCCGTGCGCGCCCTTCGGGAAAATATGCAGCTCCACATTCACGCCGCAGCCGCGCAGAGCCGCCGCCAGCATAAGGCTGTTCTCCACCGGTACAGAGCCGTCCTCGTAAGTATGCCACACGAACGCGCGGGGCGAATCCGCCGACGCCCTCTTCTCAAGCGAGACAAAATCCACCATCGTCCCGCGGCTCTCCTCCTCCGTGCAGCCCGGGCTCCCGGCGGCCGTCCCGGCCGGTCCGCCGCTTACCGTATTCCCCTGCGGAAACGCCTCATTCCCAGAGCCGCAGGACGCCCCCGCTTCTCCTGGAGCGCTCACATACTGCCGGAAATATTCGTCAACCGTTATCTTCTGTCCTTCCTTCCTCAGAAGGTTTTCAAACGACCCCCTGTGAGCGAACGCCCCGCCGGAGATCACCGGATATCCAAGGATCATGCCGCCCGGCTTCACATCCGCCGCCGAAAGTCCCAGGGGCTCATACACAAACTCCCGGTTCCAGAACATTCCCAGACTGCAGGCCAGATGGCCTCCCGCCGAGAATCCGCAGATATAGATCTGATCCGGGTCCACCAGCCATTCCTCGCTGTGGCTGCGCACCTCCGCCACCGCCTTCGCGGCTTCCCACAACGATACCGGAAAATGATTCTCCGGCGCCACGCTGTAATATAAGCAGAAGCAATGGCACCCCATAGCCAGAAACTGCATGACCACCGGCTCCGCCTCCCGGTCGCTGCAGAACGCGTATCCGCCGCCCGGACAGACGATCACAGCCGGGCGCAGCCGCTTCGGCGCCACGCTGACCGGATCCAGAATATACTCCCGCAGTTCCGCCGCGCCGGTCTTCTGACCGGGAACAGCGATCGACTCCACCTGATACCTCATTCTCTTTTCCTCCTTATCTCCTCAGCATTCCATTCCTTATACGGATCCCTTCATGGCGAACAGCTCCGTCAGCAGCCTGTCCGCCACCTCGTCTTTGCCCATGATCCCCAGTTCCGTCTCGCCGTCCGCCGTGATCAGCGTCACCACATTGGTATCCACGCCGAAACCGGCGCCGGCCACCTTCACATTATTGGCGGCTACCATATCCAGGTTCTTCTTAACCAGCTTCTGTCTGGAATTCTCCAGCAGATTCTCCGTCTCCATCGAGAAGCCGCACAGAAGCTGTCCCGGCTGCTTATGTTCGCCAAGGTACTGCAGGATATCGTCCGTCCGCTCAAGGGCGATCGAGAGTTCTCCGTCCTTCTTCTTCACCTTCTCATCCGATACCTGCGCAGGCCGGTAATCCGCCACCGCGGCCGCCTTGATAATTGCGTCCTGCCGCCCGCTCACCGCCGTCACCGCACCGAACATCTCCCCGGCGTCCGTCACTTCCACTACCTTTACAAACCGCGGCTTCTCGATCTGCGTCGGCCCGGTTACCAGCGTCACCTCCGCGCCGCGCCGCGCCGCGGCCCGCGCGATCGCGTAGCCCATTTTCCCGGACGAATGGTTGGTCAGATACCGCACCGGATCGATGGCCTCCTGCGTCGGCCCCGCCGTCACCAGGATCCTTTTCCCTGCCAGATCCTTCTCACAGGCGATCTCCTGCAGAATGTAATCCAGAAGCACCTCCGGCTCCGGCATCTTCCCGGCCCCGGTATCCCCGCAGGCCAGATAACCTACCGCCGGATCGATCACATGCATCCCATAGGATATACAGGTTTTAAGGTTATCCTGCGTAATCGGATTCTCATACATCTGGGTGTTCATGGCCGGAGCGATGTATTTCGGGCACTTACAGGCCAGAAATGTGGTCGTCAGCATATCGTCCGCCAGCCCGTGGGCCACCTTCGCGATCACATTGGCGGTAGCCGGCGCCAGCATAAAGACATCCGCCCGCTTCGCCAGCGCCACATGCTCCACGCTGTACCGGAAATTCCGGTCGAAGGTATCCACCAGGCACTTGTTCCCGGTCAGCGTCTCGAACGTCACCGGCGTGATGAACTGCGCGGCGTTCTCCGTCAGGATCACCTGCACGTCCGCGTGCAGCTTCTTAAGCGCGCTGGCCAGCGACGCGATCTTATACGCGGCAATACTGCCGCTGACACCCAGCACGACTGTTTTCCCCTGCAGCATAGCATTCCCTCCATACAATTCTCCATAAGAGTATACCACTGTCAAAATTAGTTGTAAACCAAATTTCCAGTAGCAAATCAGAAGTATCTGTGATAAACTGATAGAAACGCGGCCCGTGAACGCACGAGAAGAGCGTCACCGGCGCTTTCCTGCGTGGAAATGCGGGAGGGCGTTACCGGCGTCCCGCGCGCATGGAAATACGGGCAGGGCGTCACCGGCATCACGCGCGCATGGAAATACGGGCAGGGCGTCGCCGGCGTCCCGCGCGCATGGAAATACGGGCAGGGCGTCACCGGCGTCCCGCGCAAATAGAAAAGGGGGCTTAAGCAGGACCGGTTCATTTGAACGGTCCGCCTAAGCCCCCGGAACGGAGCAGATATGATCCTTACCATAGATATGGGCAACACCAACATCGTCGTCGGCGGCATCGACGACACGCAGACCTATTTCGTGGAACGCGTGACTACCAACCACGCCAAGACCGACATGGAATACGCCATCAACATCAAAAGCATCCTGGAACTGCACGGCGTCACGCCCGCGGATATCGAGGGTTCCATTCTCTCGTCCGTAGTCCCGCCGCTGAACTCCACGATCCTTTCCGCCGTCCGGAAGATCTGCGGTTTTACGCCCATGCTGGTCGGCTCCGGCATGAAGACCGGCCTGAACATCCTCATGGACAACCCCAAGACCGTGGGCAGCGACCTGATCGTGGACGCCGTAGCGGCCGTCCAGGCATTTCCCTGCCCCATCATCATCATCGATATGGGCACCGCCACCACCATGTCCGTGGTCAACCGATCCGGCAGCTACATCGGCGGCGTGATCCTTCCCGGCCCCAAGGTATCCCTGGATTCCTTAAGCGGCAAGACCGCTCAGCTGCCCTATATCAGCCTGGACACCCCGGGCAAGGTTATCGGCAAGAACACCATCGACTGCATGCGCTCCGGTATCATGTACGGCACCGCCGCCATGCTGGACGGCGTCATTGACCGGATGGGAGAAGAGCTTGGCACGAGCGCCTCCCTGGTGGCCACCGGCGGCCTGGCCCGTTTCTTCACGCCGCTCTGCAGACACACGATCACATATGTGGACGACCTGCTGCTGAAAGGACTGCTGATCCTGTACCGGAAGAACAGCTGACGGGCGCGCCGCAGTATGCGCCGCGCCCGGCCTGAAGCCCGCCTTCTCAGCAGGCTTTGATTGGTTCAGATCTTTCATTGACTGTAACTGACTGAATTTCTCTCCCTGTCAAATAGAAACTTCCTGTCGCACGGTTATGCCGGAGTATCCCCGGTACCCACATCTTGCAAATGGTACTTCACAAGCATCTCCTCGAGAAACGCCGGATCGCTGCTCAGACGCGGAATCTGCTCCGCCTCGCCAGCTGCCGCCATCGCAGCGGTCAGCGCCAGTATACGGCTACGCTCCTCCGTACGGCCCTGTTCAAGACCACGTTCACGGCCCTCTCGCTCCCGTTCCCGCAGCAACTCCTCAAACTGCATATATCGTGCCTCCCATTCTCTGCTCCGTTTCAGATCCCTGACCCGCTCACGCAGCTTCCGCACCGTCGGGTCGTCCACCTCGCCCACATATGCATCCGTGGAATTCTCCACATAATGCAGCAGGTTCACCAGCTCCTTCGGCACCTCGGACTCGTTCGTTCCCTTTGTGCTTAAGAACACTCTGGTCGCTCCGTCGCCGAGCGGGAAAAAGTCCTTCTCCTCGCACCGGTTTATGAACGTGTAACGATAAAGCCCCTCCCCAAATGGATCGAACGTGCAGATGAACACCACATACACCGGTTTCAGCTCCGAGAAGTCCTCCCCAGGCTTTAAAGCAATAACGTCCATCTCCGCCTGGTGGTAACGGCTCCTCTGCGGCAATGACGTCCGCTCGTCGTTCTCCATCTCCATGTTGTAGTGGACTTCTACCGTGTCGCTGACATACACGTCCAGACGTACGCTCCGGAAATCGCTGCTGTATAGGAGCGAATGCTCGACACTCACCTTCACGCCGCTGACTTTGATGCCCAGCAGAGTCTCCAGAAGCAGCTGGCTCGTTTCCTCGTCCTCCGCCGCCGCGGCGAACAGGAAATAGTTTGACAGGTTCAGATCCTGAAATCTTTTGCTTGTTGTACCCACGTTTATTCCCCCCTCCTTCTGTGGCGGGGGATATCCTGCCAGAATTATTTTAACACAGGACGGGGAAAATGGGAAGGGGAAAATATTGAATCGCTTATTCACAAATGGAACAAATCGAAATCAGATGTGTCTCTTCTCTCAGTATAAAAAAATTAATCTGCCTTCTAAAAACTATTTTTCCCATGAACTCATATCCCACTGTATCCGGTCTGTAAATTCACCGTCCTGTTTTGAAAATAATTATTTTACTCGCCGCATAATTCAAAATGATCACCAGGACATTGGAGAAAACCTTAACGCCGACATCAAAGAACCCCCACACGTCCACACCGATATACATAATCGCAACATCCAGCACGCCGGTCGCCGCGCGGCACGCAAAAAATGAAAACGCCTCTTTTGCGATTACTTTCCTGTCCCATGACTGGCTCCCAAACACGAACAGCTTGTTCGTAACATACGCAAATACCACGGCCGCTATCCACGCCGCTACCGTGGCGGCAACCGTAGAAAACCCGAGCCGGCGGGCGCAGATATAATAGCTGATTATGTTTACCAGCGTGGTGCATACTCCAAAGAACAGATACGCTATGATCTCCTTATACCGCCCATATAACGACTTCAATACGCTCCCTCCCCCGGATCCTCATGGCATCTTCCGTTTCTGTTTTCTGAACGCCGCCTTTATCCTCATGCCAATAAAACGAACCAAAGACCTTATATAGCTGATAATAAATTTAACCAAATGCCTCTTGGATTCCCCTTCCATCCGCTTATGGAAGACGATAGGCACCTCGGCCATCCTGATCCCCGGTTCATCCAGCTTCAGCTTAAACAGGATCTCCTCAGCTATGTCATAATTATCGCACTCAAGCTGCAGCGCCTTCAGCTGTTCCGTCCGGTAGATCCGGAAACTGTCGGAAACATCCTTCACCTTCAGCCCAAGGCAGAGACGGTATGCCAGGTTCAGGCACTTCGACATCACTATGGAGACCGGCTTGTCCTGCGTATGGGATCCCTCCATATACCGGGACCCCACGACGACATCGTATCCCTCCTGCATTTTCCGGTAAAGTCTCTCCACGTCCCTTGGATCATGGGAACCGTCCGCGTCATGGATTGCAAAATACTTCCCCTTTGCATACCTGATCGCGGTCCTGTATGCCCCGCCGTAATACGGTTCCTCCTGGTTACGGTACCTAACGCCGTGCTTCAGGCATACCTCCTCCGTATTGTCACGGCTTTCCATCCCGTCAATAACGATAATCTCAAAAGCCTCACTGATACCCTCTGCCGTGTTGATGACCGCCGGCAGCAGTTTATCCAGGTTAGCAGCCTCCCCATACGCCAGCAGCGCCACTGTCAGCTCCATGGTCCCTCCTCCTACCTTGTAAGGTATACTCCGTATTTCTTCACACGCTCCCTCCAGTATCCCAGGAGGTCGCCCATGGTCTTCTCAAACGGGATCTCCGGCTCCCAGCCGCTGTGTGCCTTGAACTTCCTGCAGTCAGGCACCTGCAGGTCCGCGTCTATGGGCCTCAGCCGTTCCGGGTCCACCTCGACCCGGATCTGATCCTTCATAGGCGAAAGAGAGAGAAGGTACTCCAGGGTCTGCCGCACCGTGCAGGTATAGGAACCTCCGATGTTGTAATACTCGCCCGGTATGGGATCCACCGTTACCAGCATATAGTAAGCCCTTACCGCATCCCTGACGTCCGCATAGGTACGGAGCGAATCCAGGTTCCCTACTTTCAGGACTGGGGGGATCAGTCCCGCCTCGATAAGCGCGATCTGCTTGGAAAACGTCGACTCATGGAACACATCGCCGCGCCTCGGCCCTGTATGGGTGAACATCCGCGTGGTCATGACCGTCATCCCGTAGGCTTCCGCATAATACCGGCCGAGCAGGTCCGTCCCCACCTTGGAGATGGCATAGGGCGACGCCGGATGGAACGGGCACTCCTCATGGATCCCTGTGTCCGGCTTCTTCTCCTTCGGGATCTTCCCAAAAACCTCCGACGACGCACATACATGGATGACCGGCTTATACCCGCTGTCCTCCCGCATGCATATCCTGACCGCTTCCAGGAGCCTGCATGTCCCCACCACGTTTGTGGTAAGCGTGTCAATAGGCGCTGTGAAACTCGTCAGCGGGTAGCTCTGGGCTGCCAGGTGGAAGATATACTGGGGCTTCACCTTCTGCACGACAGTCAAAAGGGACACTTCGTCATTCAGGTCCGCATAGTCAAAGAACACCCGGTCCTTCCGGTTGACGCGGTCGATCAGGTGTTCCACATTGTCCAATGGGCTCCTCCAGCGGCATACGCCGTAAATGTCCCAGTCGGTATTCTCCAGCAGGTAATCGGCCAGATGGGAGCCGACCATCCCCGTAATTCCGGTAATAAGTGCCTTTGTCATAATTACAAGTCCTCCTTATTATTCAAATAGTTCCTTATGTTCCAGATACCAGTTCCTTGTTTTTGCGATTCCTTCCGGCAGGGCCGTCCCCGGCCGGTATCCCAGCCGTTCCTTTACCTTATCGAACGATATGTCTATGACGGTATCCGACGACGGTTTCGTGGGGTCCAGTCTCAGCTGCGTGCAGGGCTCGCCGGACACCCTCAGGACCATCTCGGACAGTTCCTTCAAGGTACAGGCACGGTCCGCCCCAATATTGAAAACCTCAAAACCGCTGACCGACTCCGCCGCCTCCAGCATCGCCGCCACCAGGTCACCCACATAGATGAAATTGCGGGACGTCTCCCCGTCCCCCCAGAGGGTCAGAGGGAGGAGCCCGTCCGCCACCTTCCGGATCAGGGCCGGCATGACATAGGACGACTGCAGGTCAAAATCATCGTACGGGCCGTAGATGTTGGTCGGACGGAAAACGATGACATCCATCCCCTGTTTTTCCTGCGCCCGGTAGGCCATTTCCGCACACTTCTCAGCCATCCTCTTCAGCCACACATAATAAAAACGCCCCGCAGGCGCCTCCTCACCGTATATGTTGTCCTCCTCCGTCGCCGGCCCGCTTCCACCGGTATACACGGAGCTGCTGCTCAGCATGACCACCTTCCCGACTTTCTCTTCCAGGCATGCCTGGAGCACATTCATGGTCATCCCCAGAGTCGAAAACGCCCGCTCCATCGGCCTTATGCGGGCCAGCCCCGCACTGTACTTGGCGGATGCGCACAGGAACACCGCGTCATGCCCCCTTACCAGTTCCCTGCAGCTGCCCCGGCTCTCCAGGTTTTCATCCCGGTACTCCACGCCTTCCCATCTCTCGCAGGGCTGCCTTCTGTGGATGTGGGCCGTCACCTGCTTCCCCCGCCCATGCAGTTCCTCCACAAGGTTCATCCCGACCAGCCCCGTCGATCCCACCACAAGCGCTCTGTCCATGTCCCCTCCTTACAGTGTGTTGAGGATCCTGCAGAGTCCGCGGATCTTCTCTCTCTCAAGCCCCGGGTAGTTGCCGGTGTACATACCATAGAAATGGATGTGGTCGGCATTCACATACTCCTCCGGTTTTATCTGCGGGTACCTCTTCCGCAGGAACGGCTGGCGGGCCAGGTTACCGCCCCCTGCGGTCCCCCTCCTGAATTCCACCTTTTCCTCGGACAGCCGGCTGCTGATGCGCTTAAAAAGCTCCGGGTCCTTGTCCCGGAGCAGCACGATCAGCGCATAATTGCTGTTGCCTTCCGTATCAAAATCCGTATAATACCTCCGGCTGTCCAGCCCATCCAGAAAGGCCGCGAAGTTTTCCTGCCTCTTTTTCACCTGGCCGTCAAGCCTGCCAAGCTGGTTCAGGCCGATCACCGCATTCAGTTCCGTGCTGCGCATGTTATAGCCGGGGACCATGAAGATGAATTCCGGGTTCAGGTCCGGGTATGCCTCCTGCATCCTCTTTTTATATCCCCCATCGTCATTTTCCCTGAGCATCCCATGGCTGCGGTACATCCGCATCATCTGGTAAAAGTCTTCATCGTCCGTACATACCACCCCGCCCTCAATCGTGCTCATGTGGTGGGCGTAATAAAATGAAAAATTCGATGCGAAGCCGACGGTCCCCGCTTTTTTCCCCTGCGTCATCGTCCCATGGGATTCACATACATCCTCAATCAGCAAAACGCCCCGCTTCTTCAGTTCCGCCGTCAGGTGTCCAGACAGACCGTTAAGGCCCAGTACATGGGTCAGAAACACTGCCTTTGTATTGCCTGTGATATTCTTCAGGACAGCTTCTTCCGACATGGCCAGGTTCTTCATACTGACATCCACAAATACAGGGGTATGCCCGGCCGCAATCACGCTTGATATGTCACTGACCCAGGAAATGGTCGGGACGATCACCTCGCCCTTTCCATACAGTTCCGCAATCCCGGCCATCGTCATGAAATTGGCCGACGCCCCCGAATTGACGAACACGCTGTATTTCACCCCCAGCCATTCACTCCAGGCCTTTTCAAATTCGCGCACCTTCGGCCCGTTTGTGAAACGGTCCGTCCCTCTCAGAAAACCTATCAGCACCTCCACGTCCTCACGGGAAATGTTGTTGCTCATTAACGGTATGTTCAGCATCTCTTCCCCTCCTTAAATGTCATAGTCTTCCGGATTGTAGTACAGGATCTGCGACCCTTCATTCTCAAAACGGAACGGCACATATGTAAGCCCTTTCAGTGCCTTCCGCACGCTGTTCTGGAGCTCCTTCTCCACGTAGAACACGAAAAAGCCTCCCCCTCCGGCGCCAAGGAGCTTCCCGCCCAGCGCGCCGGCCTCCACAGCCTTCCCATAAATGGCGTCAATATCGGGATTGGAGATACTGGAGGTAACGCTCCGTTTCAGTTTCCATGTATAATCCAGCAGTTTCCCGAATTCCGCCAGGGGGACGTTGCGGGATACCAGGATACGCTCCGCCTCATCCACAAGCCCCTTCAGTTCCCCCAGCTGCTTCACGGATGCGGGGACCGCCTTCCTCTGCTCCTTCGCGATCTCACTGGAGTAACGCGCGAAACCGGTAAAGAACAGCATCAGGTTCTCCTGCAGGATTTGTTTTCTTAAGTTGGATAAAATCAAGGGACGTACATAGAAGCCGGACGCATCAAAATCGATCCGGTTAAAACCGCCGTACGCCGCCGCGATCTGGTCCTGCACGCCGCCGGCCTCATTACAGAGGGTACGTTCCAGGTAGATCGCCTCCTCCGCCAGCTTCTGCTTGCCCACGTACTGTCCCTTCAGCGCATGGAACGCGTTCAGCATCCCCACGGCAAAGGAACTGCTGGTCCCCAGACCGGAGCGGGCCGGAAGGTCCGCATCATATGTGATGTGCAGCTCCTGCATTTTTAAGTATTTCATAGCCTCACGGACGGCCGGGTGCTGGATCTCGTCAACGGACGGGACACGTTCGATCCTGGAATATATGACGGAATTCCGGTAATCAAAAAAGCGCGGCAGATGCCGCACCGTCACATAACAGTATTTATCAAAGGTTGTGGATAAGACTGCCCCTCCGTAATCCTGATAGAATTCAGGGTAGTCCGTACCGCCTCCGAAAAAAGACATCCGGAAGGGGGTTTTGGTTATTATCATAGTTTCCTTACCTCCTCAAGTTTTAATTAATAAAAAATCCCACATTGTTTACGATAAGGAATTCATCCCCTATATCCCCCAACACAATACTGCAGATAACAAGATGAATCCCAATAGCGGAATTAGGGGAAGAAATACGTATCCTCTTATCACTATATCTTTCTTTAAATTTTCATTTTTCTGTTGTTCATGTGTATCTAAACATATACAAGCAAGTGCGAAAACAGATGCTACAAATAAAGACACAAATAGTATATAAATGTAGTCAAAATTAAGTCCCTCAATAATCTGCCGAAAAGTAACTGTTTCAATCGGTACCCCTACTATTCTTGGCAGGATTCCTCTTAGGAACATATAGTTATCCGTATTTTGCGGATTACAAAACAGACATATTATTAAATATGACAATGATAAAAATGCTTGAATACCAATATATCTATTTTTATTCTTCACATAAGTTGTCGCCAGAGTCAAAAAAGTCGCATAAATTACAAGGTATTGAGGGTGCCATGTTACAAACACTGCAAAAAATGAATAAACTAATACAGATATTGACATGACATTTTCCCATGACCCTCGGGAAATTCGATAATAACACCAAAAGCATATAATAAACCATGAAGCAACAAATATACTAAAACTTCCCATACCTGTCGGTAACTGATTTGCAAAAATTTGATATGTAAATCCATAAATACTTTCCATTGTTTTCTGAATACTTTGATACGACTCTTGATGACCCCATATTATATAAAACAGAAATGGTATACTCAATCCTTCTGCAAAGTATTTCACTATTCTATATATTCGTTTTTCAAACATCAATACAAGCGGAATAAAAATGAAAATCGGAAAAGTTTTCATTGCAATTGATATAGACATGGTCAGTGCAAATAAGTTATATCGACCCTCAATATAAAAAAGTAAAGAATATAATACTACAGCAATATAAAAAATATCTAACTGTTTAAACCCAATACTTCCAAATAATAAAATAGGAGATAACAAAAATAGATATTCTATAATATCTGCCTTTTTATTATCAATTCCTATTTTGATAACTATCTTGTTTACTATTCTTCCTACAAATACAAATGTACAGCTCAAAACAATTGCAAAAAGAATTTCGTATAAAATATCTGGGACTACAATTCCAACTAAAATCTCTGTCAAAAATAAAGGTAATATAATTATTGCTACAATTCCATACAAAAGAATATTATAATTTGGTGCGCAAATAGGTATCATAAAATTGAGAGCATAGCCATAATAATCTCCCAGCTCTCCTTCAATAATACAATTTATTAATAACTTTGCATTATCCAATACTGTATTTATATCCCCCTGCTGCGAGAAAAAAAACGTCATTATAAAAATTATTATACCTAAAATAATTTTATCCGTACTATTTATTTCATTAATACAAGGATTCCTTATACATCTCAATAAACTCATACTTACTACCATTGAAATAAGTATCGTAAACACAAATAAAATCCCCCAGCGAGGACTATCATTTCCGCTTATTTGAATACACAAATCTTTTCCTGTATCCAGCCCCATATCACCATTTCTAATATATAATTCCCCAAACGCATAATCATCGTCAGATGAAGAATACAATGTAATTGAATGACCTGGATTTGTATCTTCGACAGAAAAGGTAACACGATACTCTTCCCCCTTTTTTACAGGAATTCCGTCTGGAATTTTAAAGGAATATATCGAATTATCCTGAAGCATTTCAAAATTCACTTTCCAATTATAAAGTGCTTTTTCATCTTCCTGCTGATATAACTCAACAATTAATTCTCCATCATTTTCTCTTGCATATGTTCCTATCTCTGCATCCATTCCTTTAAATCTTTCAAATGGCATCTCAAAACTCTGAATAAATTGAGTTCCGACTGCCATTTCACCTACCACCTCTTCTGCCTGTATCTCAAAATTCTGTTTCTTAGAGAACAAAGAAGAATAAGAAATAAAATGCACAATCAAAAGCACAATTAGACATCCAATTGCAGTACCACATAAAATCAATACTATATCTTTCTTTCTCATAAAGTTCCCTTCTCTCAGTATGAGTTTATTTTCTGGAATGATAACTCAATTTCATATATCTTCATAATATCCATATATTTTTTTAATACCATATACATTTCCCCACTAACACTAACTGTTGCAAAACATCAATATCTGGTAGCTGAATAATAATCTGTGGATCAAAAGTATCAAACCATATTCCGCTATCTCTCAATTCACCATTCGCAGAAACAATCTGACACAAGTTTCCATTGCATTCCGCTACTAAGTTTTCCACTATTACATTTCTCCCTTCTATAGGGTCGAAGCGAATAATATTTATGCCCCCCCGTATAGCCACTTCTATTGAAAAGTTTTTACCATTCTCTATTCCTGGGCATAAAATTATATCATTTTCATTAAATTGTTTCTGATCATTTCCAAGATACACCTTTGGATATGTCACCATAGAATTTCTATATCCGTAATCAAAAGATTGTGATGTAGTAACAATCTGTGCCTGTTTTAAATCCATACACTTCTGGCAATACGACCACTCTGTATTGATAGTTCTTATTTCATTTGCTGAACTATACTCGAAAATTGATCCCCGAATATTTTCGCCAGAGCCAAATATACAACATGGCAATACATTAAGACTGTCATCTAACACAAGATTATCCCATTGCCGGCAATATCCTATCTTTCCTGTTGCTCTCAATGCACCAAATAGTATTTCTTTCGAACATTCTTCCAGTAATGCCTTCTTCATTGTATGATTTAAGTATTCCATAAAAAGGCTTTCATCTGCGAGATAAGCAATATTTGGTGAAAAACGAATTTTGTTATTATTGCAGAAGCAACAAGCTTTCTCAATTTCATGAATATTATTCTGATAGACATGGAAGTTCATAATCAGTTTATTCTCAAATCCATTTGAATTAAAGAAATCAGCAAATCTTGTAATATTCTTAATCGCATTATTAAAGGATAGTCCATGTATTCTCTCATAAGTATCTTCAGAAAAGCCGGACATAGATATAATCACATATTCCACATTTTTTAAACACGTCCTCGGTAGTTCCTTATACACAGATGCATTTGTAGATAAACCTATGCGAAATCCAGCGTCTGATATAATTCTGACTATATTCTCCAACTCAGGATTCAAAAATGGCTCTCCAAAATTAAACAAATCAATCAACGCATTTTCTTCAATAATTTTATTTTCCCTCAAATATTCTATACATCGTTGTGTATGGGACGCAGAAAGAAATGATTTCTCTGGAATTACTTTACGGTTCCTACGCCCCGTTTTACACCACTTGCATTTTGCATTACAGAATCCAGTTATCTCTATTGTGACATGACTATATCCGCCCATACTATTTCCTCACCTCACTTATACTCTAGTTCCAAAGTTTTCTTTATCTCTTTTATTTTCATATCCACGCTTTCTATTTCCCTGGCAGCCTTCTCTAGGGATATTAAATCCTTCTCGTATTTCTCGTTCTCAGCTATACTTTCTATAAGCATAGTACTAAGGTTATTAATAAAATCTTCTCCCATTATTTGAAAGATAATATCTCCACTTAATTCATTTTTCTGCTCTAATAATTCATAAATGATTTCCGGATTATTTCCTCTTAACAATACCCTGCTACGTATGTGAATTCCATTAGTATATATCGTATTTATGGATTCGCACAGTTTAATCGTATCAGTCAAAATGATACAGGGTTGATTATCCACAGGATTATATCGAATCCTTTTTATTCCTCTAAATGACGAATAATCTATAGTTGCTCTGTAGCTTCCATCTCCTACATATTGGGCGGCTATTATCTCGCAATGGTCTTCTGAAAAGCCATCCCCATAGTCTATATATACTCTTCCCAACATCTGGTCTGATACTGTCTGCGAAAAGGCTATAGGTTTATCAATAATATCTAAACCCTTTTTCAAGCACAAAATGTATTGAAAAACTGTAGCATCGGCTCTCCAACGCAACAAATTACACATCAAAGTACTCGGCTTCTTATCATGACGGTTTTGATACTGCTCCGTTCCGAACAATTCAAGATTTGTTGTCTGAACATTATCAATAGAAAGATTTGCTTCTTTCACCAATTTAAGCATGGACTCCCAAGTAAAGAACCTTACATGAGTATCATCCAGAATCCCTGTTCTTGTATAATCAAAACTTCCTCCATATAATTTTGCCACAATATCACTATGTGCAACGTTAGGGATCGATATTATAATCCTCCCATCCGTTTTCAATAATTTCTCCGCCCTTATCAGAACCTCTAACGGATCTGACAGATGCTCTAGCACATCGGCAAACAAAATATAATCGAATGCAACATCAGAGTATTGTTCTGACCAATAGAAATCCATGATATCTCCGCATATACCTCTCTCGGCAAATGGGAGAGCTATTTGATATGCCTCCTCTTCTATTTCAATAATATACACTTTGCAGTTAAGCTCCTGCTTCATATACTTTGTCATTCTTCCATTGGCACAACCAAATTCCAAAACTGTACTTGCAGGATTAATTTTACTTATTACCATGCTAGCAGAATCATTATCTTTCATATAAAACGGAATATTATACTTCATCTTATCACCTCATGCTGATTCTCCAGCAACAGTTCAATAATATTTTCGCAGAAATTAAAACTGCCACCTTTACAATATTCATAATTGCTTTCATCCCTAATTGCTTTCGGAGTATATCTTTTTGTAACGTCATATAAAGCACTAGCAAACTTATCCGGATTAAATCCATTTATACTGGTAATATTCTTACTAAATTCTGATAAATCCTTATTTGCATATGCGTTTGTTATCACCTTCACCCCAAACGTCGCCATCTCCAAAGGCGGATAACTTGGATGTGGAGAAATCATAAGCGATACTCCTGCATATGTTTCTTCCAGCATTTTCGCGTAGTCCTCTATTGATAACTTTCCTACTGACCGTAAAAACATACTTTGTCCTAAATTCACTGTTTCATGCCATTCTCCAGCTGATAACACCGTCCATTCATGTACATTAGGCTGCATTTCCACCCACTTTCGTAATATATCTATTAGCAACTCAAAAGCATTTCTGGCTGTTCCTGGACGCCCATAAACTAGAATCTGTTTCTTCTTTTCTAATTGAGGTGATGATGAAGCCATATAATTCTTTAACCCATGATTTAATACAGGGTTAAATACAAATTGTTCTCGGAAACAATATCCGTGGATACCGAAATAATCTTTTAATTCTTTTGAATTAAAAACAGCGATCTGAGGCATTTCACATTGATAAGTGGATAAAGCCATGGCATATAAAGATGACCACGCATAAAAACCAGGCTCATAATCTTGAATTAAATATACAAACATATTAGGATACCAACTTTCTTTTTGTATCCACTTTCTATACTCTTCTTGAATACAATACGCTGTCCACCATCCTGTAAAAATAAAGTAGTCCTTTTCTGATACAGCCAAGGTTCTCTCATGACGATTACACATAGGAACTATTTGATCGGAAATTTCACTATCCTCCTCAGGTTCCAAAAAAGTATATTCCTTTGAAAACTTTTCTATCGCTGCTACGTCAGGATCTGCATCTACCAAAATAAGTCTTCTATCTCCATCCCAATTTTTACACATACACTCAAAAAAATACATTGCCGTGGTTGCTCCACCGAAAAAATGCGCTGCGTTAATCGATGGCAGAAGTATATTTAGTCGTTTTCGCTCCCTGTTTATTTTGCGAAAGCGAATGGGGCGGATCTCAGGAACCCATACATCAATGATCTTCTCAGTTTGAACAGCAGACTCCAATTGTTGACGGGCTTTTTTAGGAACAACACTTTGATAATCAAGATTTGGATTATAATATGGATCTCCCTGCTCTCTATATGGAGTATATGCCTTATACGATTTTTGAAAATCAATTTCTGGTACATCTTTGGCATCACGCGTCTTTGATTCAAAATGAATCAGTTTTATATAAGGATTATAAATATTATGCAACCCACTTTCATAAGCTCTGAGGCAAAAATCTACATCGCTTCCACATATGATAAATTCTTCATCAAACCCCCCTATACGATGATAGTTTTCAGCTGATATCGCCATACAAGCTCCAGTAATCGCCATAACATTTCTTGTTACCTGCGGAGAAATATATGGTGTGCCAATATGTACGGGAAGCGTCCCTTTATATACATGTTCAGCCCACCCCATCATTCCAACAACTACACCTGCATGTTGAATTGTACCATCTGGGTACAATAATAAACTTCCAACAACACCTACATCCTTCCTAATTGCATTCTCTACCAATCGTCCTAACCAATCCCCACTTATAATTTCAATATCATTATTTAAAAATACATATACTTCTCCCTCCGCAAATTTCACACCTAAATTGTTCAATTTGGACCAATTAAAGTCAAACATTGCATTGATTACTTTAATATTAGTATGTTGATTCTGTATTTCATTGAAAAACTCGTATGTTTCGTCTTTCTCAGAATTATTGTTTAGCACTATTATTTCATAATTGTGATATTCTGTTTTCTCGATTATACTATCTATAGCCTTTTTGAGATCATCTTTATGATCTTTTGTAGGTATTATAATAGAAGCTAATTTATCATAGGCAGGATAACGTACATCATACACATAGAGATTATCAGTTTCCTCCACCCGCGCTGTTTCAAGGCCCAAGACTCTATCCAGATGCCCTTGTATAGCTTTTAAAGCAGCATACTGGGCATATGGTTTACTCTGCGGATTCACAGAAGTAGATGTAGGCAACGCTCGCCACGAATACAATATTTCTGGAATATGAACAATTCTGTCCGTCCTTTCTGTCATTCTTAGCAATAAGTCATAATCCTGACTACCATCATACTCCTTTCTGGAGCCTCCGACCTCAAAATATAGTTCTCGTCGAAAAGCCACTAAATGCCCTAAATAATTTTGAGAAAGGAATAAGTCTGGAGACCAATCTGGTTTATATAACGGAGACATATGATTGTTATCTTCGTCTATAATATCATGATCACTATATAAAAGATCTGGTTCCTTTTCAAAAATGTATTCTGCAAATTTTTCCAAAGCATGTGAATCTATCTCGTCATCATTATCCATAAGGAATATATAATCACCTGTACTCATGGAAGCCGCTTTGTTCGTTGTTTCTGATATTCCTAAGTTTTCTCCATTATATGCTATTTGAATTTTAGGATTACTAATCTTCTTTAAGTATTCTTTAAGTTTCGAATCGGTAGACGCATCATCCACAATGCACAACTCCCAATTGGGGAACGTCTGATTTAGGACTGAATCAATTGCTTTATTTAACCATTTGATGTCCACATTATAAACGGGCATCAATATTGAAAACTTATATTTCTCAAACCGTTTGGAATCGTATATATCATTTACTATAGAGTTATAGGATGAAAATGTCTCTTTTATTCCTTCATGACAACACTTAGCAATAAAATGAAAAATCACGCTGGGTCTATGGATAACAATTTTTATAGCTATAAGCAATTTGTGCAATTTTCTTTGAGATGGTCTATGAATATATATCCACTCTTTAAGTAATCTATTCCTATATATTATTTTCCTAAATGGCTGCGTATATTTCCAACTCTTGGAACTCAAAATTTGATTATGCTGTTCATTCAACTGATCATAAAGATTCTTTAAGGATTCAATATTATTTTTTAACTCGATTTCTCGATTATTGGCTTCTGATAACCTTGTCTGTGTTTCCAAAAGTGTATGCTTTAATTTAAATATATTATTGCTTTTTTCAGAAAACAGCTTCTGTAGCTCTTCTAAGGTTTGCTTCTGGCATTGATAATCATTTTCCTTTTTCAATAGCAATTCTTGTTTTTTCTCCAGAGCGCACTCCAATTGACAAAGTTCATTTTCTTTCTTATGCAAAGAATCCGTCAGTTTCTTATTAAGCATAATTATCTCGTCAATAACTGCAGATAATTCTTTTTCATCCTTCAAACATTCTGCAATTGTCTGTTTCAATCTTTCGGTAAACATATTATTAACACCTTTTCTTTGAAATCTTATACAATCCAAAACCTTCAATAATTAATAATTTTTCTTAATCTTACATATTCCAGATTTTCTTATATGCTTCACAAACTTCTTTGGTTTCGCCATCCATTTTAATCTTATGATTGTCGAGCCATATTACTCTGTCGCACATCTCTTCAATCTGCTCAATCCCATGCGATACAAATAAAACCGTCGTCCCCTCGCCCATGAGTTCCATCATTCGAGATTTACTCTTATTCTGGAATCCCTCATCCCCAACAGCTAGAATCTCATCGACGATCAATATCTCCGGTTCAACCACTGTGGCTACAGAAAACGCTAAACGCATAAGCATTCCGGACGAATAATTGCGAATCGGCATATCTATGAACTGACCAAGTTCAGAGAATTCTACTATCTCATCATATTTACTGCTTAGAAACTCCTTACTATAGCCAAGAATCGCTCCGTTTAAATAGATATTCTCTCGTCCTGTCAGTTCATAATCAAACCCTGAGCCCAGTTCCAACATCGGTACAATATTACCGCCTGTTATTACTGTTCCCTTTGAAGGCTTCAAAACCCCGGATATAATCTTCAAAAGAGTGCTTTTACCGGCACCATTTTTCCCGATAATACCAACTACCTCTCCTTTCGACACATGAAACGTGATATCGTCTAGAACTTGAAACTCCTCATATTGCAATTGATGCTGAAAAAGTTTTATTACATATTCCTTCAAACTATTGATTCTGTCATTCACCATTCTGAAATTCATAGATACATGTTCTACATCAATCATAAAAAGCCTCCGCTTATATATAGAGAACAAACTTATTCTGAGAACGTTTGAATATAATTGCTCCTATTGCACAGCTGACTACCGCTGAAAACAAACATGCAAAATAAGACGAAGGAGACGGTGATACTCCTTCAATAATAATAGTCCTTGCAAATTTGATCATATGATAAAGCGGGTTACATGTCTGAATCCATCTAAAGTTTGACGGAATAATCGTTTCCGGATAAAAAAGCGGGGTCGCATACATCCATACCATACTAACAATCCCCCACAGGTACTGGGTATCACGGAAAAACACCATCGCTGAGCAAAGTATAAGTACCATACCCTCACAAAACAGAAGCAAACACACTAATGCAAATGGCAACAACAACATCGCCAGTGTAAACTTTACTCCTGTTATAAAAACAACAATCATAAGGGGTATGATTGATATAAATAAGTTTATGGAAACTGACATTACTTTTGTAATTGGATAAATATACTTTGGAACATATACTTTTGTAATTAAAGAAGCATTAGCAACAATTGCTGCTAATCCTTGTCCAACTGCTTCTGAAAAAAAACTGAACAAAATTATTCCTGTTAACAGATACACCGGATAGTTTTTTATATCCGTTTTAAATAGCGTTGAAAAAACAATATACTGCACCATCATTGTCAACAGCGGATTCAGAAAACTCCACAGATATCCCAAAACAGAGCGCTTATATTTCGTTTTAAAATCCCTGGATACTAATTGAAAAATAAGGAATTTATATTTCTTCCAAATTGCAACCATAAGCGTGGCTGTTGTAAGTTTCCCTCTTGCACTCTGATAGTCTGACCATAGCATATAAACAACTGATAGAATGATTATGCTGATTATCCACTGCCAATAATAAAGTCCAAACAGGCTGACATCATATCCTTCTAATGTAAGTCCGAGACATCCTTGAAATTTTGTGTCATTAATTACTAATACCATATCATTTTTGTCAGAATCTCCATAGTAAAAGCTAACTCCGGATCCGGGCTCACTATTTGCCTCTGCTATAAATCCTAGCTTTCTGTTCTTTTTACCTTTAACCTGTTCAGAAAAAGTCCAAATTCTAATTTCATTATCCACTAACTGTGAAACATCTATTTCTCCTGAAGCAAGTACTGTATTGTCCTGTTCGTCAACAAGTTTCATTCGAAGAATTCCACTATTGCTTCTCGCATAAGTTCCAAGAGTAAAACTTACACTTTCTAATACATCCATATGACAGATAAAGCTCTGTTCAACAAGTGTCCCTGCTGTCATCTCAGATAACGCTGCTTTATTTTGCGTGAATACATCTGTATGAGGAATGTTACGTAACTGATCCCTACCAATAAATCGAAGAATAAGCGCCATAACTAAAATGCTGCCGATTCCGATTACATATTTCTTAATCATTTTAAATCGCATCTGCTCATTTCACCTTTCTATACATCACAGTCAATATCTGCTTAATCTGCTTTCGGAATGGTATCTTCATTCCCGCAAGAATTCCCATCGCTCTGTAAGTCGTTGAATTGCGGATATCCTCCAATTCCTTTTCTGCCTCAGCAAGCCGAAGCAGCACACTCTCATCACCCCCATAGTTTCCAGCGTTTTGGGCAATCAGAAAAGCGTTCAGCATCCAGACATAATCTTTTGAAGCTGACCGCTTCATTTTGTGCTTTTCTTTATAATAACTTTGATAGCATTCACACATTTCATCCGTTGTTCGCAATTTTACCCGCTGAACTGCCGCTAGTTTCTCCTGATATTCCACTCCCCGATCCTTGATTCTTTCAATAAGCGACATAATATCTACAGCAGATGCACTCGTAGGAACCGTCCATCCACACTCCATGTTTGATACGCGTTCATTCAATGCTCCGATTTCTGTCACAACCACTGGGACACCACATGCCACCGCCTCTGACAATGTATAACAGAAAGTTTCCGGTATGATCGGCAAAATACATACCAAATCAATCTGATATTTCTCCATTAATCTCGGGAGCTCTTCCCTGGTATATGAACCTGTCATTATAAAATTCTTGTTTTTCAGTACAGAACGGTCTGCATGATCGAAAACTCCAAACAGATGCCATTTCACACCCCTTATATTCATTCTGATCAACTGTCCGGATACGCCGCTGCCCTTTTCCTCACTGATCCCACCAATAAATGCAATATTGAAGGTGCTTTCTCTGTGATTAAGCCTGGGTTTTTCAGTTATGTTCGATCCATGTGCAATCACATGCATTTTATCTGCCAGGTCAGGATAAATGGAAAGATAAATCTGTTTTGCTGATTCTGATGGCAGAAACAGTTTTTCAGCCATACGCAGAACATTTTCGCACTCTTTCCGCCATATCTGGATTAGCGGTGTTTCATAAGCAATACCCAGCCGTTTTTTTAAACAATTTTTACAGTCATACCCCATGCCTCCGCAATATTTACCTTCCGTATCAAGAAGTTTTACAGTAGGACATATATAATATAAATCATGCAATGTTGCAAATATCGGTATTTTCCTCATATCTGCCTGATAGAAAACTTCACAGGACAGTGTATATACATGATGAACATGTATAAGATCGATCTGGAAGCAGTCAAGAATCCTCCCGAATATCTCCCCCATTCTTCTGTCATGGAACCACATATAATCCCGATAATTTCCAATATAGAAACGAAAAAAGTACTCTTTCTCGCCGATATAAGCCGTCAGATTCAAATACGAACTGTCACGGGCAGCAACAAATATGTTATAGGTCCCTTTTAGCCCCATCGTCAGATCCTTTACATGAAGCTGTGTTCCTCCTACATTATCCGACGCACCTTTTCTAAAGTCACGCTGAACCACATACAGAACATTCTTCCTCTCATTCTCAAGTCCGGCATGAATATTGATATTGTCAAATACAGCATGATTCGGATTATCACGGCAGTGGATATCGGTAGCACGGGCCTGCTGCGGATATCTGGAATTTATAATGGCGGAATGCTCCTCTATGTACTGTTTCTTTTCTTCACTCTGAAATGACTCAGTACCGCTGTGATATATATATGTATCATCACACATGGCATGACGGTATCCGGTCTGCTCTGCTCGATGACAGAAATCATTCTCCTCACCATAACCTCTTCCAAATGTCTCCGCATCAAAAGACCCGATTTTGCTGATGACCTCCCGTTTAATATACATGCAGAATCCATTTGCCACAGGAATAGTGGGATATCTCCTTAAACTGACTTTCTCTATCAGTTCCGCATAAGAATCAATCGTATAACCTTCAGGAACCTCGTTTTCCCTGCAGAATACAGGTACTGAGCAAAGGGAGGCATTGTTTGACAATGGCGTAACCGTCGCGATTGCAGGATCGCTATATGCGCAAGTTTCAATCTTCTCCAACCAGTTTCTCGTTACTATTGTATCTGAATTTAAGAGCAGGACGTCATGTGTATCTGACTGTGCAATACCTAAATTGATATTATTTGAAAAACCTTTATTAACTTCATTATGAATTACAATGATGTTCTCCCTCGCCTGTTTATCCAGATATTCCTTTATTCTTGAGTCCGTGCTGCGATCATTAATCAGAATCAGCCGGTTTTGGTTCAAGTCCGTATAATTATACAGGCTGTTGAGACAGAGTACTACATCGTCATATGCGTTATAAATCGGAACAATAATATCAATACTTCTATTCTGCTCACTTTCCTGTTGCTTCAGTATCTCATACAAAACTATCCTAACTCCTTATCATTTCGCCTGTTAGTCTTTTGCAGTTAACTCTTGAGAATATATTTCTAAAATCCTTCTTACATAATTTTCATATCCATACGTGATCGGCACCCTGTAGATTGTTCTGTTTGCTTCCGCCAGCACGGAAGCATCCGATATGACCATCCGAAGCATGTCCGCCAGACTTTCGATCTCCGGCTCCACGATAAAGCCGATACCTTCATACCTGCGGACCAGATCACATGCCCCGACATTCCCGGTAACAATTACCGGAACTCCGTAACTGATTGCCTCGCTTACAACCAGCCCATAGGTTTCCGCCCACAGGCTGGGAACAACCAGCACATCCATATCCCGGTAAACCTCCGTCAGCCGCCGGTAATCATACGGCCTCTTCTGGATCAGGTAATTCCTTCGGTAGCTCTGGTACTCCATGAATACGGTCAGCGTGAACCTTCCTGTATATTCTGGAAGCAGCCGGTCCAAGGCCGCGATCAGGAGATCATAGCCTTTGTAAGTGCCAGGTTTTCCCAGGTATCCCAGCCGCACGGGTATACCGTATGTCTGTATACATCTGTTATCCTGTATCCCGCTATGGGAGACTTCGATAACAGTGCCTTTCCGTGGGTGAATATATCTTTCATAGATTCCCTTAGACACGGAACTGTTATAAAGGAACGTATCGACCTGCCGGAACTCCTCCAAATAAAACTGGCGCAGAAGCCCATAAGCTGCCGCCAGGGTCTTCCCTGCAGATGCTCCGCGAGCATCGCCGTGAAATGCATCCGTCTCAACCGCCGAGCAGACAGACCCGACGTCTGCCGTCCCGCCGGATCCATAGCTGTCCGTTCCTCCAGCTGCCCCCACCACGCCCGGATGCCGTCCTGTTGTGATCCCTGCCATACGGAAGATTTTCCTCTTGAGCCGGGGAACCCATTCATACCGGATGGCCCACTGAAACAGGTGCGACTGCCTTCTTACAAGCAGCTTTATCCCATCTGCGCCGGCACAGCATTTTCCGCATTCTTTCCAGCATACGTCGCCGCATATCTTTCCGTCTCGGAAAAGATCCGTCTTCGGGCACAGGCCGAAATAGTCATGTGTCGTATAAAAGACCTTTACACCCTGCTTTTTCGCAGCGGCAAGGAACTCCCTGTGCATCCCCATGAGGCTGTGTATGTGGAGTACGTCAAACCTCTCCCTCCGGAAGAAGCTGTTGTAGACCTCCGCATCCCCTTCCCTCATGAAGGCTTCCGGCTCCGCGATCCCGCATGCGAGCGGAACCGGAAGCGGGTTTATGATCTCATACAGGATCCCTTTCCTGCTGTTCCCGTGCCGGACGATCTTCACCTTTCCCGAACCCTTCCGGATCTCCCCCGGATAGATCAGGGAAGCCTCATGTCCCAGCTTCCGCTGCCCTTCCGCCAGGTCCTGCGCGTATTTGATCGCGCCTCCCCCTCGCAGCGGCGGTATCCCCAGAACATAGTGCAGTATTTTCATTTCCGGAATTCCTTCCGTGTATCCGCGAGGAATGCTCCCGCCATCTCTCGGAACCTCCTGTTCCCCAAACAGTACCCGGCATATACTGCCGCGCGGTACAGGTAAAGCGGCAGGATCTGCCAGTTCTTCATATGCAGATATTTTTTGCAGTAATAGATCTCGCTGCGTATCTGATACGTATAGGCGGAAGGGTTCGTCCGGATCCCCCCGGTACTCTGCCCGGTTTTATGCAGGACGGCGCTTTCCGGATAATAGACCGTCCCATACCCGGCCTCCTCCATCCGTATACCGAGGATCAGTTCCTCATCATACAGGAATGTCCCCTCGTCAAGCGGCGTGACACGTTCCGCGCATTCCCTGCTTATCATGAAACAGCAGCCCGATACCGCGTACGCGGGAAATGTCTCATTCTCATAATCGTGCTGCCGGCCCCAGTACCGCCTGTCGTACTTCGGGAACAGAAACCTTAAGCAGGTGCGGAGCAGATATTTCTCCCGGACGCCTGTTCGCATCATCAGGCACCCCTCCAGGACTTTCCCGTCGGGGAACAGAACCTTTGGACCGACTATGCCGGTGCCGGGGTGGCCGGTCAGGTACCGGTACAGCAAACCTATGCTGTCCGCGCCGTACCGCACATCGCTGTTGCTGATGAGGACGGCGCTGCATCCGTCCGCCATGGCCTGTCGGATCCCGACATTATTGCCGGCGGCATACCCGGTATTCTCTGAATTCTGGATATATGTTACGGAATGCTCCAGGCAGTAACCGGCCACTGAAGCAGGCTGCCGGACAGGCGAGGCATTGTCCACCAGGTAGATCCGTATATGGCCGGACGAACTGCCTGCCAGTATGCTTTCCATACATTCCATGGATTCTTCCCAGGTATTGTAGTTCAGTATGACCGCGCCGATCATACGGCTGTTCCTTCCTCTCCGCTGGTATACGCATTTCGGGAACTTTCTCCCTGACAAATGCGCCCATATATTCCCAGATATGTCCTGATCTCCGATAACGGGTCCAGATCCCGGTGCTCCGTGTTTTTCAGATTCAGGGAAGCCAGCATTTTCTCAAGAAGATCTCCGGCATTCCCTGGTTCAAATAAAAGTCCGCTGCGGCCCTCGGCCACTGCCTCCGGGATGGCGCCGATCCGGCTTGCAACCACAAACCTTCCGCTCGCCAGAGCCTCATGCAGGACCATGCAGTACGTTTCCGGCACCTCTGACGGAATTACCACACAGTCCGCATCCAGATAGGCGTGCTCGATCGTTTCATGGCCGGCAGTCCCGGCAAATACGATGCGTCCGTCGCCGGCAGCTGCTTTCCGGAGCTTTTTTACATATCCCTGCCTGCCGCTTCCGTATATTTTCAGGGAACAGCTCTCCGGCATCCCGCGAAACGCTTTAAGAAGCGTGCGGATCCCCTTTTCCGGTGTCAGGCTTCCGACATATAGGAACCGGCCGATTTCCTCCCCGCTGGCCGAATTTACCGCGCAGCTTATCGTCTTCACGGAATGCGGAACCACCCTGATTCCCAGTCCCGGCATCTCCCTTTTAAAGATGTCCGCCACGAACCGGCTCGGCGCCGTGACAGCCAGGGCCGATGACAATATTTTTATACTTCTCTCATAGCGTCCCTCCAGGCAGGCCGTTCGGCACTTGCATGCCTCCATGCACATCCTGCCCCCGCGGCTTCCGCCGCATAAATGTCCGTCCCTGCGCATATATACAGAATAATGGCACAAGGCAAAAAAATCAGTTATGGTCACGATATATGGGATCCTCTGCTGCCTGCAGTACTGTGCGAGGCCGCTTACCCGGCTCAGGTGAGTGAAATGGAATACATCCGGCTTAAACCGTTCCCGCAGCGCCCTCACAAAATCTGCATAATCCCTTCCTTCGGACTCTATGTCCTTAATCAGGTTGGATCGCGGCCTCTCCCGGCGGAAATAAAGTACCGGTATTCCGTCAGGTTTGCCCTCGCGCCACAGGATACCGCCGGAACGGCAGGTATACCGGTGGCTTTCGTCCTCGGAGTATGCACACACGACAACGTTGTGGTTTCTCTTCTTCATTTCCAGCGCAAGATTTCTGGCAAACTGCTCCGTCCCCCCGCAGCTGTCCGGAAAATACCGGTGCACCACAAATACGACCGATACCCGCCTTCCGCATCCTTCCGCTCCCGCAGCATCTTCCAGTCCGAAGTTCTCCGCCTGTAAGACTTCCGGGATAATCTTTCCCCCGGATCTCCCGTCAGAACTGGTCTCCTCCCGGATACAGATATGTCTTCTTCCGGACCTTACGGATTTTTCTATGGCCTGGACCGCGGCATTCACCGCGCCGTATGTCTGGATAAGTCCCAGCGCTTTTCGCACATTCATCTCCGCCTTATTGGAATCCTCTTTTATTCTTCAGGAAGATATTCCTTCTCCATCTTCTGTTTTACAACCCCGATCCCGTAATTTCGGATTCCGCGATAATGTCTTTCAATGGTCTCCGATATATCTATCTTCAACGCACGCTGCATGCAGCCGGCGATGCCCCCCGCATCCCGCGGCCCAAACCGCAGCTCCCTCTCCTCCACCAGCTCCCGGTTCCCCCTTATATCCGAACACACCACCGGTACTTTCTCCGCCATCGCCTCCATCAGCGCCATCGGCATCCCCTCCTGCAGCGACGGGAACACGAACAGGTCCGCCGCACGGCAGAGACGCGGGATATCCTCACGGTACCCCAGGAATTTCACACGGTCTTCCAGACCCAGTTCCCGGGCCAGCCTCCTCAGCTCCTCTTCCAGCTCCCCACGGCCGCATATGCAGTACCGGTATGCCGGATCACGAAGCAGCGCCAGCGCGCGGATAACGCTTTCATGGTTCTTCCGCCGGATCAGCTCCCCCACCGACAAAAGCAGCTTCTCATCCTTCCCGACACCCAGCTCCCTTCGGACCGACTCCCGCTCCTCTTCCCGGTCCGCACCGCCGGGATTAAACTTCTCCAGGTCGATCCCCACCCCCGGCAGCCGCACGACGCGCCCGGCCTTAAGCCACCGCTTCGCGAGCCGGTAGTCCTCCCGGTTCACCGTATTCAGTATGTCCGTCCAGTGGGCGCACACCCACTCCACCGGAAAGTACAGAAGCCAGTTCTTAACCGGCGCTCCCCTAAAAAAATGGAACCCGTGGGCGGTGTAGATCACCCGGGTTCCATGTGTCTTTCTTTTCTTTCTAAATGCCAGCCGCGTCATCGCGGCGCAGATCGGCGAATTGCAGTGGACCAGATCGAAATCCTCCCCCGCGAGCCTCTTCAGCTGACGATAGGACTTTATCTGCCCGGAAATGTTGGCAGCCTTCCGGCTGAAATCGATCTGCACCACCCGGCAGCCCAGCGCCTCCATCTCCGCCTTAAACGCCGTCAGCCTGGAGAGCGGGCTGGAGTCCTCGGCGGCACTGAAGTTGGCGGCCAGTGTAACCTTATAACCCATTTCCAACAGAAGGTTTATATTGCTCCGGTTGAAGTTGTCCAGCATGGACGCAACCGAGGCGGTCATTAATGCTTTCTTCATCTGCCTCTGTCCCCTGCCCCGCATTTTCTACATTGCCAGAATCGCCTTCTCATATTCTCTCTCCGAAGCGGCTCCGGCTCCCGGCACAACAGCGCCGCCTCCCGGCTGGGACTGCGCTACGGCGCCCGGTTCCGGAAGCACGGTCACGCGGCTCCCTGCGCGGTAGACATTTTTTCCGTTCTCGTCCTTATCGATCACAAGCACCGTATAGTGCCCGGGATCCGGCGTACGGAGTTCCGGCTCCGCGCCGCGCCGCAGCTGCCGTTCTCCCATATCTTCTTTTACCAGTATTCCCAGCGGCAGCACGACATCCTCGCCCCACAGCATTCTGTGGGTCTTCGCGAACCGGCTGGAGAAATGGATTTTCTCGATTCCGTCCGTCAGGTATTCCAGCGCTCCGCAGATCCGGTAGGTATTTCCCTCCTCCGTTTCCCGCAGCACATAGGAAGCGCGCACCGTATGGTCGGCTCCCGAGATCATTTCCAGAAAGCGGGCGTCCTTCTCCATCAGCGGGAACATGGACAGATAGCCGGTCGCGATCAGCCGCGAGACAGCGGGGATCCGCTCCAGACGGCGAAGCAGGGAGTCCGTCTCCCGGCAGGTGAGAAATACGCAGCCGCGAAACAGCGGTTCCGTCTCAATCATGCTCTGTCTCTGACGCCTTAAGTTCCTTTCGTTGTAAATGACGAATACATCCTCGTACAGATAGGGCGGAACCGTTCGCCGGATCTCCTTCACCAGCGCTTCTTCCCCGCCATACCATGTCTTCAGCTTGTACCAGAACACTTTTTCATCCCCTCCCCATACAGTCTCCGGAAATATATCCGCTTACGCCAGCCGTCTGACGCTTCCCGCCGGAACCTCGGCCGAGATCTCCCGCTCGAATAAATGCACCAGGATCCGCACCGCATCCTTCCGGACCTGACTGATAACGGCAATATTTCCCTCAAAGGCGCCGTCGATCACGGCTACATTGTCGCCGGGCGCCAGCCGGGAGATCTGCCCCGCGCCGGGCTCCGCCTTCTTCCCGGAGGCCGCGGGAGCGAGACTGTACCGCTCCGGTATAGCGATCAGCGCTTCTACCTTCCCATAGGCGGTTTCCCTGCGTATATCATTATTCAGAATGATCCCCAGACGCACATCCTTGTCCTGCCCGGCGATCTGCAGACGGATCAGCGCGTATCTTTTTCCAAACTCATAGGCCAGGATATTCGCCGCGCATTTCTCAAGCGGTCCCGACAGATAGGATACATGGTTCCGGCCGTCCGTCGCCGCGTAGGAGAGCCGTACTACATGATCCTCATCCATGATATCCATGAGGAAGGCGGCTTCCTTTTCATAGAGCGGTGAGAAAGCGAACGCCTCGGACGCCATGATCCTCGACATGGCCGGAATATCCTTCAGGCATTGATACATCCGTTCGATCTCATCGGTCGAGATAAATACATATCCCGGAAACAGCCGGAGAATGTGTACCTCATTCTTCTGTCGGCAGTGCCACAGCTGCTCGTAATAGGCCACGAAACACTCCCCATAGATCCCCGCGGGTACCACACGGCGGATCATCTCCACCAGCTTCTCTTCCCTTCCCGTGAAGGTTTGTATCGCATACCACAGCATATCTGGCGCCTCTCCTCCTTCAACTGCACATCCCGTCCGGTCATTCGGATTCGCACCCGCGGCAAACCATTCTTGCCCGTCATGAGCAGGCTCCGCCACCTTACCCCTCTTCCGATGAAGCGGACAAATGGGTAAGCTTCGCCGCTCCGTTCCATCCTTTGCCGGCAGAACGAATGGCGCCGCCTGTTATGCGGACCCCAAGGATCCCGCATACGCTGTGGCCGATATAACCCCTCTCATAGGATACGTCTCCCCAAGGCCCGCGAATCCCTTCAAGGTTTTGTGCTTTGATGAGGCAATCGCGGCCGGAAGCGGTATAATATACCTGACGGCTGCGTGTGTCGCAGAGTAACCTACTCTACGACCATCATCCGGAGTTCCCTGATTTTCTGCGGTTCCCGCGCTTCTGACGGTAA
>CANQBX010000021.1 GCA_947589095.1 uncultured Lachnospiraceae bacterium | reverse complement strand
TCCTCTACCAGCGACAGCGCCTCCTCAAACTCCCCAAGACAGCCGTGAATATCCGACATACAATATAATTTCATGCGAAATCTCCTTTTTTCTAACAGGATAACCGGCAGATGATTCCATTCTCCAAAAGCAATCGGTCATAATCTTCCTTTCGGAAATTCTCTGTCATATTGACCCTTACAGCCTATAGCCATCCACATAAATGACTTCCTCCGTTTCCACGCAGAACGCCGCCAGCCTTCCTCTCGCCACACAGGCACAGTCAACCGCAATGTGTCCGTGTTTCCTGTACACCTCCGGCTTTTCCCAGCCTTCAATAGAAACCGTCGGCGTATGCCCTGTCACCAGATAAATATTGTCCTGCGGATAGTATCTTCTGGAATAGTCCGCTCTTTCTTCCAGAAAATCATATAATCCATATTCATCCAGCCCTTTACCCGGCGCAAAATTTGATAACCCAGCATGGACAAGCCGGTACTCTTTTCCGTTGTGTTCTATTACCTCATACAGAGACGCCTCCGCTATGTAATCAAGAATATACGCCATCTCCGCATGGTTCAAACCCCGGAACTTCTCCATCGTGCTCTGTCCGCCATCCTGCAACCAAAGGCTCAGGGCCAGCATGATCTCCTCTGTCAAGTGACTGTCATAATTTTCTTCCGTGACTTTCACCATAAGGTATTTCATAAGGGAATACATGGCAAAATCATGATTTCCCAGAATAAAAATAACGTTCGGACGCTTCCTCATATCCTGAAGCACTTTGATGGGCTCCGGCCCGCGGTCTACAACGTCGCCCAGCACATAGAGTTCATCTGCGTCGGTAAAATGAATTTTTTCCAACAATGCCCGATACTGGTCATAGCAGCCATGTATGTCAGAAACAATATATCTCATATTCCTCCTGGATTCGTCGACTTCTTCGATTCATGTCCCCTCATTCATCAGCCTTTTTCCATTTGTCGCATTTATTCATAAAATCAATAAATGCTTTGGCAATCAGAGCCACATTCTTAGCAGTCTTTTCTTCATCTTTCGAATCATAATAAAAACTCACATCAGGATTATAGCAAAAACTTTTTAAGCCTTCCTTACTACTATTTTTTTCTATTATTTCATTGAGATAAGCTGCTTGTGACTGATATGATTTCGGATAGCATATCTTACATTCCCCGTTGTCACAATTCACACTTTGATTCATACATCGATCGAACTGAATTGTCTTTAATATACAATTCACCTTTTTTTCTTTATCTATAAAAAAGCGCATAAAATTTAGTTCATACAAAACTCCATTTCTCTTTGCCGCTATAAAGCGATATAGATGATTGTGTTCACCGCTTAATTCTATTATATTACCCTTGATCCACATCCCCTATTTGATACCACTTTATTCTTTGCATTTATTTCTGCACTTATGTATATATTATTATCTATATATGATTTATTAAATTTCTCTCTATCCACAAATGCACCTTGTTCTTTAAGCTGTTTAATTACTTCGTTTCTTACATTGTTTACTTTTTCTGCAATTTCTTTCATTACTGTCTCATCTTCTGGATATAGGTGAAAATTAAACGTTGCTCCATCATATTTTTGTTTTTTATCATCTATGTCCAAATCTTTATATTTGGGTTCTCCTGGTTACATACCAGCTTCCCTCAAAACTTAAGACTCCAAGCAAGCTTCCGTGATAAAAATCCTCTTTCAGATTCTGCCGCGCAAACGTGTCACAGAGACTCACCGTCATCTCCAGATATTCCCCCAGAAATTCCTCCGCTCTCCATGTGTTTCCAGCCAGCAAAGCCTCGCAAAACTCGCGTACCATCGCGCCGTCCTGAGACACCTGTTCCCTGAACAGCGCCATGATCTGTCTTTTATAGATATCCCGGATCTCCATGTTCGAAATCGTCAGAGAATCTGTATGTCATCAAGGATTTCCATATTAGAGCTTTACATACCATTTTCTCTTCCGATCATAGCTCCGCCAACTTTTCCATCATCTGCAGCACGTCCTGTCTCCCGCTCAACTTCCGCAGCCTGATATCCACATCAGCGCCATGCCCATGGTCATAAAATGATTCCAGAAACTGAACTCCGTCGATCATTATGGAAATATCTTTTTCATAACATAATTTCCCTATGTCAAATACCCATTTCCTGTTTTCTTCTATCGTAAGATCCACGGGATAATAATAATGCGTCGCTCCTCCCATAAACCACAGACAACTCTGACGCGATATAATATCCACGCACTCTTTTAATGCAGGGAGTTCCTGTTCCCTCTCTTTCTTTCCATTCACAGCGGCACGAATGGCATTGTCTAAATCTGCCTTGATATCTGTCAAAAACTGTCCCCGCGCAAGCCGGAAATGAATACCGTTTTCATCATTCTCCAACGCCGTGATCCGCTCTTCCCACTGTTCAGTAAAAATATCTGTGAAATCCTCCGAATTGCCCCTGGCGACATACCTTTGCTTGTATTCTTCCTTACACTCGATACCCGGATAACAAAGCAGATACGGAATCCCATACTCTGTATACAGATGGTTCAAAACAACCAGGCTGGACGGGATCAGCACATACTCATACCTTGCTTCCGCCTCCAGGATCGCCGCCAAGTAATTTCCCGGATATGCAGGATGGCGCAGCAGATACGGCGCCGCTTTTAGCTTCTCACCCTCCTCCTTCCTACCCGGAAGGATCCAGCTATACGGCATACTGCACAGGTCAATGGACTCGGACGGATTTGCCTTTGCAAATGTACTTTTCCCTACACCGGCGTAACAGGCTATGACCATCATTTTCTCCCTTCTACCGTATGGTTAACATATTCTATTTTCTATAATACCATTTTCTCCACCGATTCATATCGTCCTTATTTTTTGATATTTCAGAGGAAAAAGGCACATAAAATCTATAATCGCATACATCCCATGTTTCATACACCTTGCGATACATATTTGATTTTCTAAAGACAGTAAGTTTTGTCCGGCGCACTTTCTTATTTGCCTGCCTCTTAGAATATTTGCTCAAAGCTTTATATACCGGATTTCTTTTATAACTGCGACTCATTTCTCTTACTTCTCCTGGAAATCTCAAGCATTGGCCTTCCGGAACGAACTGTCTCTTACGATCTCAGCAAGCGTCCGGGGCTCGTAATCCATATACGGCAGCATACAGCCCACATTATAGGCTCGAATCGGCTGGCTGTTCGGGATGCGCGCCTCAAAATCTTTCCCGTTCATCTCCTCTATCAGGCGCTGAAAATACCGATATTCCCCACCGTTATGCAGGTGCCCGTACAAAAGGATCCATCCACGGTGCTGGTTTTTCCACATCAGGATCGGATAGTGGGACAGGACAAGATGCACCGTCTCCTGGCCCAGCCGATCCGTGATCTCCTTATAATCGCAAATCTCATCATAAAGCTTCTGATAACGCAGATCCGAAGTATCGTCGTGATTGCCCCGAATCAGGATCTTATGCCCTTTCAGAGTAGATACCAATGCAATCCGTTCCTCCCATCGGCCCCGCAGGGATACATCGCCTAAGATGTAGACCGTATCCCCGTTGGTGATCTTCTGATTCCATCGGCTTTTCATATCCTCGTGCATTTCCTCCAGCGTCGCGTATGGCCTGCCGTCGAAGCCGGAGCCTGCCCTGGTCACATTTTTATGAAAGAAATGCATGTCGCTGATGTAATAATTCATTTCAATCTCCAGCCTCTTAAATTAGGATTATTCTTCTCCAAGCCGATAGGCTGTCAGCATTGTACTGGAACAAAAATCATACCGCAGGCCGTACCTGTCGAAAATGTCTGTAAATCCACGATAAATCCTCTCCTCCAGCTCCCCGTAATCGGTTATTATCAAATCGTCCGCGTAATCATCTAGCTTCTTCTGCAAAAATACCTGATAGAGCGTATCCTCCCGCAATAACACCGATCTCTCCAGCGTCTCCGTCATCTCATCCCGCGATGCAAATTCCTGCTGCCGGGCCAGGGAATTGTCCGCACCGTAAAAAGGATCCTCGAAGCCCGCCAGTTCCAGATACTCCTCATAAGAATCAAACTCTGCAGGATCCCATCCCTCACGCCGCTCCATGAAGTCCCTCGCGTCAGACATTGCCTCCTCCTTTATGTCCCAATGAATCAAGTCTATTTCACAACGAATCGCAGAGTCTTTCTCCAACAGCAGCCTGCAAATCTCCGCCCGGGCCTCGGAGGACAGATCCGTAAGCGCCGCTCTGTACTTATGCAGGTACAGAAGGTCATAGAGCGGTCCCTCAAACGCCATATCCAGAAGCTGCTCTTGGTTGCAGAAACACCTAAACTCATATCGGCCTGTGCCGGAAATGCAGATCGGAACGCTGAAAAGCCGTTCCCTCTTAGAATCGGGAAAATCCTCCTCCCAAACATCGTCATAACCCGCAAGAAGCCCGCCGGATCTGTCAGATCCCGGCTCCGGCAAAGGATGGCAGTAGAGCTTTCCCCCCGCGCAGATGCAGTTGTCCCTCCAGAGTCCCCATTTTTTACAGTAGTCGATCATGTCCCGCACCAACGCGGGCGCATCCTCATGGATGAAATAATGCCTGTCAGCCATTCGCGAACCTCCTTCCCATCCGTTCCGCGTCTCCGGCTGAGCCGTACCTGTCAGCCTCCGAAAAGAATCTCCGCTTTACTTATTCCACTATTTCTCATTATAACCCAGACTGCCCGAAAAAGCTATGTTGCCTGTTCACCATCGACGGCTTCTCCTCCTTTCGCTGTGCTTAAACATTCGTTTTTTAATAAAATATTCATCGCTTTTTGGCTGCCTCTCCCTATAAAGAAGCAGGGATCCTGATTCTATACATTTTGATGAATATTTATGCCGTATTCACCGCATAGAGGAAGGGGAGCCTTAACAGACTCCCCAACCCACGAGCTATTCGCAAAACTGATTCACGCTTTTCTATGATTCCAGGCTACCACCCGCAGCATTACGCAGCCTTTATGCCCCGTCACACGGCTTCTTCCGTAAGCGGTATGAGTTTTTCTCTCCCGCTTGAGTCGAACGACACAGACTTTTCATAGATCTCCATCCTATTCTCCGGCGATCGTTCGCCGGTCGCCGAAAAGCCCATCGCCTCCCAAAACGGTCTTCCTGTAACCGGATCCGCCGTCAGGTACATCCTCTCCGCGCCATCATTGATAAACAGCCGCTCCAGCCGCCGGTACATCGCCCGGCCATAACCTCTGCGGCGATACTCCGGCTTCACATAGAATTCCATAATATAGCCGTACCCCGGCTTAATGAAGCCTTTGTGATCCTCATGGTCGATCTTCCCGTAAAGGAAACCAATCAGCCTTTCACCGTCATAGCAAAGTTCGAGATGCCGGTCGGCCGGTCCCTGCATGGCCAGGATACTGCTGACCCATTTGGTCAGGAACCCTTCCGGCATCGGGTCGTGTCCATGCTCGTCCAGCTCTTTGACATAGGAAGACATCATTTTTTCAAAGGCAGCGCATTTTTCCTTGTTATCGGCAGTCAGCTGCACATACTCGATTCTATTTTCCATTTCTTTCCTCCAAAGTTATATTCGGAAGGTTAGGAAACGTGAACCCTCCATACACGATTCTTTTTCATATGACATCACCCTTTCTTTTTCATATTCCGCCTTATCATCTCGACCGGTGTCTCGATGGAGAGGCTCGTCAAACACCAACCGGCGCAAACGCCATCGCCGCTTTCCCGCTATTCTATCATAATATTACTGAATCGTCCAGCATTTCCATTTGAAGCCCGCGTCGCTTGACAGCGGCGGGGAACGGAATTATACTGAATTATAGACAGGCTCGTAAAATAAAGGAGAAGGAGGATACGAGATGGTTGATTTAAGAGCGAAGCCCTATTATCTGGACGATGAGGGAGTCAAATGGGTCATGGACACCATTGCCGGTATGACGGATGAAGAGAAGGTAGGTCAGCTGTTTGTCAATATGGTATCCAGCGATAAGCCGGAAGACATCCGGCATGTAGTGGAGACCTATCATCCCGGCGCCCTGCGCTACCGCAACATGCCGGCAGACCGGCTGTGGGAGCAGAATAACTGCTTCCAGAAAGAAAGCAGGATTCCTCTTTTGATCGCGTCCAACTGCGAAGCGGGCGGCAACGGAGGAGTGGGCGGGGGCACCTACATATCCTGCGGAGCGGCCACAGCGGCCAGCCGCGATCCGGAGTGTGCCTATCAGGCGGCGAAGGTGGGCGGCATCGAGGCTATGGCTATCGGTTCCAACTGGAATTTCGCCCCTATTGTGGATCTTCTGTACAACTGGAGGAATACCATTGTCCAGCTGCGTTCCTTCAACCATGACGTGGATGAAACGATCCGTTACGCGAAAGCGTTCTTCCGCGGAGAGCGGGAGTGCGACGTGGCTACCTGTATCAAGCATTTTCCCGGGGACGGCCTGGAAGAGAACGACCAGCATCTGATGATGGGGCTTAATGATATGGACTGCGAAACCTGGATGAATACCTTCGGAAGGGTTTATAAAGAACTGATCGACGACGGCGTTATGACGATTATGGCCGGCCATATCGCCCAGCCCGCATGGCAGCGCGCCCTGGCCGACGGTCCGGTAGAGGACAAGGATATTCTCCCGGCTACCCAGTGCAGGGAGCTGATCAGCGGCCTTCTGAAAGAGAAGCTGGGCTTTAACGGTCTGGTGGTAACCGACGCCTCCCACATGATCGGCATGTTTGCCTCCGGCCCCAGAAGCCTGGTGGTTCCAAGGGCTATCGCTGCCGGCTGCGATATGTTTCTGTTTTTCAATGATATGGAAGAGGACTTCGGATATATGATGGACGGCTACCGGTCCGGACTGATTACCCAGGAGAGGATGCAGGACGCCCTGATGCGCATTCTGGGCGTGAAAGCGGCCATCGGCCTTCACAAAAAGCAGGCGGCCGGCACCCTGATGCCGCCGAAGGAAGGAATCAAGGTTGTAGGCTGCGAGGAACACAGGGCCATTGCGGCCGCATGCGCCGATAAAGCCATTACCCTGGTGAAGGATACCCAGGGGTATCTTCCGCTTGATCCCGCCAAGTCCAAAAAACTCCGCATTGTTTACCTGCAGGGCGAAGGTCATGTGGTGGCAGGGAAACTGGAAAAACCGGATGATACGCCTCTTAAGAATCTGATCCGGGAAGAACTGGAGAAAGAAGGATTTGCGGTTACTTATGCCGACGAGCCGGAGGTCGCCGCCAAAGGCAAAGGCAGCATGGAGGAATTCAAGAGAGAGTGCGACGCTGTCCTGGTTATCAGCAACCAGGTGGGATTCGCCCAGCAGAACAGCATGAGGGTGAAATGGATCCTTCCCACGGATCAGCCCTGGTATGCGTCCCAGGTGCCCACGGTTTTCATCAGCCTGAACCTGGCGAACTGCCTGGTCGATCTGACCATGAGCCATTGCTACATCAATGCTTATGCCTCCAGCCCGGAGGTGGTTCACGCCCTGGTGGAGAAGCTGGTGGGCAAGAGCGCCTTTAAAGGAACGCCGGATGAAAACGTCTGGTGCGAGAGATGGGATACGAAGCTGTAATCGGAATCGGAAAGCGGAATTATGCAGAGCCGCACTATAGAATATCAGCAGCAGATCTTTTTGTATTTTTATACGGGCAGGGCGTCCGTGACGCCCTGCCCGTATCTTCTGAGACGCCCTTTATCTCCTCAAATACCGCTTCACCAGAAAAGCGCAGAAATACGGAAATGTATAGATCTGTTCGCTATACCCGATATTCCCGCCTGTCAGCTTGATCCCGTATCGGATATCCGGATACCGGCCGCTCTCGATCAGCGTCCGCAGGGACTTCGAGCGGCCGTTCACCGCCTTGACTTCCACGGGAACCAGTTCTGACGCTGTCCGGAGGAAGAAATCTTCCTCCAGCGTCGAATTCTCCCTCCGGTAATAATACAGACCGCATCCGCTTTTCGCCAGAGCCTCCCCGACTACATTTTCATAGAGCGCGCCCTTGTAAACTCCCAGATTTCTGTTCATCCGCAGGTCTTCCTGCGCTTCCTCATCCAGCATCGCAACCAGCAGACCCGAATCCGCGAAGTAGATCTTATATTTACTGTCGTCATAATTCCCCTTAAGCGGAAGCTCCGGAAACTGCAGACAGTAGCACAGATTGATCATGCCGGAATCATTCAGCCACTCGATGCACCCCCGGTAGTCCTTAAAACGAGCGCCGGAAGCCACCTTTGACAGCTGGAATTTCTTGTTGTCTTTCGCAAGCTGCACCGGTATATGGTCAAATACATTCAATACGCGGGCCTGATCCAGACCCTCGGCATACTTGCGGATGTCCTCGCGGTAATCGGCGATCAGCTGGCGCTGGGCGGACAGAGAACCCTCGAATGTTCCCTTCTCCACATATTCACGCACCACAGCCGGCATACCGCCCAGAATGCAGTAATCCAGGAACAGGGACTGGCAGACAGACATCTGTACTTCACTCAGCGGCTTCATATCACACATATGCGTGTACAGATCCTCAATAAAATCCTCATGGTAGCCCTTCGCCCACAGAAATTCCTCAAAATCAAGAGAATACATCTCATATTCCGTCTTGTAACCGACGCTGTTGCTTTCAATTCGCCGATAATTTACTCCCAGCATAGAACCGCTGCAGATAACGTCAAATCTGCCATCCTGGCGAAAGAACTTGAGCGCTGTCGCGATCTCCGGAAATTCCTGAAGTTCATCAAAGAACAAAAGCGTCTTCCCCCCGGCAAAACGCTTCGAAGGATCCAGCCGTGAAATATTACGGATGATATCTTCCGTCTTATAACCATCCGCCGTGATCATCTTATACTTCGGCTCTTCCACGAAGTTAATTTCTATCACGCTCGCATACTTCTTCTGTGCAAATCTGCGGATCGAAGCGGTCTTTCCTACCTGCCGCGGACCTTTCACGATCAATGGCATGTGTTCCGAATCCGCTTTCCATTCGTTCAGATACTGATCGATTTTTCGTCTCAGATACATCACAGTTAATTCCCTCTTATCTGCTCAACATCGGTTTCTGCTTTCAGTATATACGAATAGTACCGGAAACGCAAGCTTTTTCGCAAATATGAGCGAATTTATATGGTCTTATTGCAAAAATATGAGCGAATTATAAGGATAATATTACAAAAATATGAGCGAATCACACGGCTTATACATCAAAAACATACTCCTGTCGCCTAAGAGTTCACCAATAATCTGCGCCGGGATCACGATAAGCATCAGCGGAACCAGGGACGATATTAACTGCCGCAGTATACTTCGCGAAGTTCCCTTCATCCAGGGCGTCCCTGATCTCCGTCATCATGATACCATAACTTTTTTCATTTGTCATGGGTATCCTCCTTTTCCCCGATAATATAAAGCAAATAACAGGACTAAGCTTCAATCTGCAAGCAACCATTCAATTAGGTTCTCAGACTTGATCCCTTCGTATGAGCTATCCAGCCTCGGTTCAAGCGACAGCACAATCTTTTCATAGTTGTCGCGTATTTTTTGCAGGGGAGCTAATTCGCGTTTTCTGACATCCTCGCTATTCATAGATTCCGTTACCTGAATATATTTCCGCTCGTCGGCGGTAATCGCAATGAAGTCCACCTCCATGTTGTCGATCTTGCCGATTGCCACATCGTATCCCCTGCGGAGCAGTTCAAAATAGACGACATTTTCGATTGCATGGCCGCTGTCGCGATTTCGGAACCCCAGCAGGTAATTCCTCAGAGCAATATCGACAATATAATACTTGCCGAGCGTGCGAAGATATTCCTTTCCTTTGATGTCGAACCGCTTGATCTCATAGAAGAAGTAGCTTTCCAGAAGTGCGTTGACATATGCCTGAACCGTATGTGCGCTCGGGCCGCTTTTCCGTTTGCCATCCTCAAGGAGGCCCTCATTAACTAAGGTATTGCCGATGGATGCGATAGAAACATTCGAACCGATGTTGTCCGCAAGGAACATGATAATCTTGCGAAGCAGGATCGGATCGGTGATTCGCTGCTGCCCTCGACGCCTTTCCCGTTCCAGAATATCCCGAACCACAACGGTGGAATAGATACCGTCAAGGAGAGAAAGCGCTTTTTCCTGATCGAGTCCGACATCGGCAATACCCGGCATGCCGCCCAAACGCAGGAATGCTTCAAATGCCTCCCGCAGTTCGTATGGTTCGCCGTTTTTATCAAACACCCGTTTATGAACGCCCCCAAAGGCGCTCGCGGTTTCCTTCACCTCAAAATCATGAAAATACAGAAACTCGCTGAAAGAGAGCGGCAGCATTTTGATCTCCACGCATCTGCCGGAAAGATAGGTGGAATACTCCGAGGATAGCAGGTACGCATTGGAACCGGTCACATAGATGTCACAGTCCAAGTCCACGCGCAAGGCATTGACTGCGTCCTCCCAGGCGTCGATCCTCTGGATCTCATCAAAAAACAGATACATGCGCTTTCCGGATACGACTCGGTTTTTTACATAGGCGTAGACGGCGTCAGAGGACATTTTCCGAAAATCATTGGATTCAAAGTTCATCTCGACGATCTGCTCCGGCTGTATACCTGACTCGATCAAATGTGCGACCATCAGCTTCAAAAGGCTTGATTTTCCGCAGCGCCTTATGCCGGTGATGACCTTGACAGGTTCCGTATCTTGGAAACCGATCAGCTTGTTGAGATAACGATCCCGTTTTTTCAGTTTGTGCGATCCTATCATTGCGCATCCCTCCTGTTGCATTTACGATAGCATAGATAGGCAGAAAAATCAAGTATCTGCACTCAAATGCAAAAATTTTGCTTTTCCGACCGATTATGCATAGTTTATAATCATTTGAATCCGAAAATCAGTTTTTTGGGGAAGGTGTAGATTTTGCTGTACCGACATTTCAAAATTAGAACATGGGGCATGCTTCCCTGATTGCCGCCTCTTTCTCTGGATGACATTGCGGCTAAAAAGCCAATAGCGCCCAAATCAGCGTCCTTTATCTTCTGCAAGTTCAGCCAAACGGGAAAAAGCAATCACAAACCATTGATAATCATCTTCAGCCATTGGTGCCATGCCCCAATGATTCCAATATCGCCATTGTGAAAATATAGCATTGCCCAAAGCGCCGGATTTTCTCTTTGCTGGCAAGCGGAACTTTTTTGATCGGCAACTTTTCCATAATAAGTTCAACGCCCTTTCCATCACTTTGAACTTATTATAATCTATTCGTAACCAATAAGCAAGACAAGAAGAAGCCCCCGAACTCATTGCCGAGGGCTTTCGTCATTGGGTGGTTACTCATGCACCCCTTCCGTTATAATAGACTCTCGGAATCTCTGAGCCCTATTTTATGCGGCCTCTGGGATTCCATTTTTATAAATTCCCCCAGCTTTTATCGATTTTGGAGCACTATAATGGTGTAATCATGATTACACTCCAAAATTCATTTTTCTCTGTCGTCTTCCATCAGGTTCGCTCAAGAAGGCAGGCGGTCTCTATATTCGCCGATGAAGGGAACATATCCACGCAGCAGATTCTCTCCGGCACGTACCCGTACGCCATCAGCTTCTCCAAGTCCCGCGCCAGACTGGTGGGCTTGCAGCTGACATAGACGATCCGCTTCGCGCGGATTTCGCCGCCGATGCGGTCCAGTGCCTTCGGATGAATGCCATCGCGGGGCGGATCCAGGATAATGATATCCGGGGATACGCCGGCAACGATGTTGTCCGCGGCACCGACGGCCGTATCGTCTACAGCGCCGACTGCGGCATCATCCGCTGCACCGCCGCTGCCGCCGGCGGCGAAACAGTTCTCCGCTCCCCACGCAGCCAGCACCTTCATCACATCGCCCACGATAAAGTCGCAGTTGTCAAGTCCGTTCCGCTCCGCATTCTGCCGGGCGGCCTCCACTGCCTCGGCCACGATCTCCACTCCGATGACCTTCTCCGCCACCGGGGCCAGCATCTGGGCGATGGTTCCGGTACCGCTGTAGAGATCGAACACCACTTTACCGCTCGTATCCCCCACATATTCACGGACCGTGTCGTAGAGGACTTCCGCTCCCAGCGAGTTCGTCTGGAAGAAAGAAAACGGGGATATTTTAAAACGCAGTCCCAGCAGTTCTTCGTAGAAATAGTCCTGGCCGTACAGCACCGTCGTCTCGTCGCTCTGCACCACGTCCGCCAGGCTGTCGTTTCGGATATGCAGTATCCCGGCAAAACGGCCGTCAAGCGCCAGAGACAGAATCGTATCGCGCCAGCCGGCGAGAAGTACAGTCTCATCTGATTTATTAAGCGGTAATCCATGACGGACCTTACCGGTTAAAGCAACGGACTGCTCCGGCTCTACAGACTCGCTCTCTCCCCTTGACTGCTCCGTCCCCGCAGCCTCCATCCGTATCTGCTCTGCGCCCCCACTTTCCACCTGCCCCGACGTCACCAGCGCGACCAGGATCTCCCCTGTCTTCACCGCCCGGCGCACCAGCAGATGGCGCAAATAGCCGCTGTGCTGCAGCTTCCTGTAAAATGAAATTCCTTCCGCCGCGAAATACTCCCGCGTCGCCGTGAGGATCCGCGTGAAATCCGGATGCACGATCCGGCAGCCGTCCACATTTACCACATCGTGGAAACTGCCGCGGCGATGAAGTCCAAGGGCCAATGGGCCGCCCTTCTCCTCGTCGCCGAAGGAAAACTCCATCTTGTTCCGGTATTCTGACGGCAGGGGGCTGGGCATTACGCCTTCAAAAATACGGTCGAACGTACTGCTCTGCCGGTCGACCACCGGCTGCAGAAGCTCCCGCACCTGCCGCTCCTTGATCTTTAACTGGTCCTCATACGGAATGCTCTGAAATGTGCAACCGCCGCAGATCCCGAAATGCGGGCAGCGCTCCGGTTCGCATTCTAACGGTGACGGCGTGACCACGCGAAGAAGGCGGCCCTCGCAGCGGCCGTTCCGCTTCTTGCTGACCACGAATTCCACTTCCTGGCCGGGCAGGGCGTTCTTCACGACGGCGGTCTCGGTCTCGCCGTCAACTGCAACAATGCCCCGATTGGGAAACGCCATGCGTGCAACTGTTCCGATATATCTCTCACCTTTTTTCATGGTTGATCCTTTCCTCGATATTGCGGGTATTACTTTGACCGCTCCGCCCGCGCCGGGCACCTCGAAAACGCTTCGCGTTTCCTCAGTCGCGGGCATTGTTCCAATGCCCGCTTTGCCGTGTACAGCCGCAGTCCGGCTCCTGCAAGCAGGGCCGCCCTGCGGCTGTACACGGCGCCGGCGCTGTAATAATTTGCCTTCGCGCAAAAGAAAAGGCGTGCCCCCGTTTTAGAGGCACGCCCTCTGTTCTCTTAACTTATTCCGCCGGCGCTGCTTCCGGTGCGGGCTCCGGTTCCGTCTCATCCTCGAAGAAGTCGTCGTCGAAATCGTCGTCGAAATCATCCTCAAAGTCATCCAGATAATCCGGTGTAAAGAAACGGTACACCGCGTAAGCGATAGCCGCCACCGCCGCTACCGCGCCGATGATCGCAAGCACCCAAAGGATCGTGTTCAGCCTCTTATCCGCGTCCTCACGCTTCTTGATCAGTTCATTCAGCTTCGAAGCGCTGACCAGATCTTCTACACGGCTTAACGCCTCTTTGCCCATAGCATCCAGTTTATTCATCTCAAACACCCTCCTTATCATTTCCTTTTAAGATCATATTCCTTCTTTATACTATCATAATCTGTGCAGTTTTGCAATTTTTATTTGATGAATTCACAAACTTTCGTTCGCTTTCACCCGCGAGCTCCGCCCCTGTCTGTATAAACCGCGTAAGCTTTGCTGCCAGCACCGTCAGGAAATAGATTTAAGCCTCCTGACTCTTCAAAAATGACGCGAACAGCCGCCTGACGCCCACGGAATCAAAATCCACCGCTACCATGTAGTCCTTCGGACGTTCCTCGATCGCAGTGACTGTGCCTTCGCCGAACTTGACATGCTTCACCCGGTCTCCCACCTTGTAAAGGCAGGTATTGCCCTTCTGAACCGTAAAGGAACGGCCGAAGTCCGGCTTGGAATCCGGCGCGAAGCGGCTGGTTCCCGCCGGCTTGTCACGCCGCGCCGTCCGCGGCGACAGACCGCCGGTATACGAATCGCGGCTCCCTGAAACATCCGAACGCGTGGCGTTATTCCACGGAAGCCCCTGCTGCTCTGGAATATCATCCATCCAGCGGACTGGTTCTTCGTCCGTATTATCTCCGCTACGTTTTTCTCTGAAGGATGATTTTCTCGGATAACTGCCGGCATCCCCATCACTGCGGAAGAACAAATCTTCCTCTGATCTGCGTCCCCCGCCGTAACGGCTTCCGTAACCATCCTGGCTCTGTACACTGCCATACCCTCCGAAGCCGCTCCAGGACTCCAGGCCGCCTTCCACCAGTTCCTCCGGTATTTCATCCAGGAAGCAGCTCGGCTTGCTATATCTGGTCTGCCCGTTGACCATGCGCAGCCGCGCGCCGGTCAGCGTCAGATGCCGCTTGGCCCTGGTAATTCCCACATAGCAAAGGCGCCTCTCCTCCTCCAGCTCCGACGGATCGTCGGAGGTGACCGTCATATAGCTGGGGAACACGCCGTCCTCCAAACCGCTTAAGTACACATTTTCAAATTCCAGGCCCTTGGCGCTGTGGAGCGTCATCAGCGTCACCCGGCGCTCGCTCTGGTCCAGCTCGTCCACATCGGCCACCAGCGCGACCTCCTCCAGGAAGCCGTCCAGCGTCGGATGATCGGCCTCGCGCTCGTAGTCCACCGCCTTATTGACCAGTTCCTCAATATTCTCCAGGCGGCTGTCGGCCTCCTCGGTCCCTTCCTCCGCCAGCTCCTCGCGGTAGCCGGTCTCGTCCAAGATATCCTCGATCAGCTGCCGGATGCTGTATGCGCGCTCATCCGAATCATTCTGTCCGGAGCCTCCGGCATTACCTGTCCTCAGCTGCTGCACATTTCTGCCTTCCGCTTCCATTTCATCTGAAAGGCCAAAACCGTCAGCTCCGGCTGTTCCGCGCATTCCGATTCCAGCGACGCCTCCCGCGTTCTCCGGCTCCCCGGCGTCCCGCGCATCGGCCGCATCCGTCTGCATCCCCCGCACTCTGGCCCGAAACGACTCGATCAGATCCGTAAATCTCCCGATCTTCTCCGCCGCCTTGCCAAGACCCGGGATCCCTCTCGCTCGCGTCATGGCGTCATACAGCGTATAGCCGTTGACCGACGCGAACACCGTCACCTTGCCCAGCGACGCCTGGCCGATGCCCCGCTTCGGAACATTGATGATCCGGGCCGCCGCCACGTCGTCCCGGCCGTTGGCGACCGTCTTCAGGTACGCCAGCATATCCTTGATCTCTTTCCTCTGGTAGAAATTCACGCCGCCCACCAGCCGGTAAGGCACGCTGCAGGCGATGCATTTCTCCTCCAGAAGACGGGACTGGGCGTTGGTGCGGTAGAGCACCGCGCAGTCCTCGTATGGATATCCGTGGTTCAGGATATCGCGGATGATATAGTCCGCCTCCTCATAGGCCTGGTCGAACTGTTTATAAACGATCTTCTCCCCGGCCCCGTTGGCGGTCCACAGGCTCTTCTCCTTCCGCCCCACATTGTTGCGGATCACCGCGTTGGCCGCATCCAGGATCGTCTGGGTAGACCGGTAGTTCTGCTCCAGCTTCACCACCGCGGCACCCGGGAACGCCTCCTCGAAATTCAGGATATTGCCGATATCGGCCCCGCGGAACTTATAGATCGACTGGTCGTCGTCGCCGACCACACAGATATTCTTGTATTTGTCCGCCAGAAGGCGCACCAGCTCGAACTGGGCTTTATTGGTGTCCTGGTACTCGTCGATCAGGATGTATTTGAACCGCTCCTGATAATAGTCCAGCACCACAGGCTGGGTCCTGAAAAGCTCCACGGTCTTCATGAGCAGATCGTCGAAATCCAGCGCGTCGTTCTTCTTAAGCCGCGTCTGGTACTCGGCGTAGATCTCCCCGATCCGCCGCTCGTGATAGTCCGCCCCGGCGTCCGTTATATACTGCTCCGGCGTGATCAGCTTGTCCTTGGCCGACGAGATCCGCCCAAGCACCATCCGTTCCTTATACAGCCGGTTATCGATATCCATGGCCTTATAGACCTGCTTAAGGAGCGACTTCTGGTCGTCCGTGTCGTAGATCGTAAAATGGGTCGTATACCCCAGAAACTCGATATGCCGCCGCAGGATCCTGGCGCACGCCGCGTGGAAGGTGCTGACCCAGATGCTCTCCGCGCCGAAGCGCACCTGCCGGTCCACCCGCTCCCGCATCTCCCCGGCCGCCTTATTCGTAAATGTAATCGCCAGGATGTTCCAGGGATTCACTTTCTTCTCTTCGATCAGGTACGCGATCCGGTGGGCCAGCACGCGGGTCTTGCCGGAACCGGCGCCCGCCAGAATCAGAAGCGGCCCCTCTGTACAGGCGACCGCTTCCTTCTGCATCGGATTCAGTTGGTCAAGACTGCTCATCTGGATTCCTCGTAAGCCCTGCGTACCGCGATCGCCAGCTGGTCCGCGCAGGAGGTCGGCTTAAATCCGCAGAGATTGCCCTTCAGCTTCCCTTCGATCTGGTCCACCGTCATGCCGTCCACCAGCTTACTGACAGCCTTTAAGTTGCCGTTGCAGCCGCCGTCAAATTTTACATTCGTCACCACGTCGCCGTCCAGATCGAAGCTGATCTGGGAGGCGCACACGCCCTGGGTCTTCATCTGATATCTCATGGGAATGATTCCTTTCTATGTTATAAATCTCTTTTATCAGCCGCAGGATTACTTCTCCCCGCAGTAAGCCACCGCTTCGATCTCTACCAGAGCCGCCCGCGGGATCGCCGCCACCTCGAAGGCCGCCCTCGCCGGGCACACGCCGGTGAAGAACTTGGCGTACTCCTCGTTCATCCTCGAAAAATCGTTCATATTCTTCAGAAGCACCGTCGTCTTCACCACGTCGTCCATCGTGAGACCGGCTTCCGCCAGGATGTTCTTAATGTTGGTCAGGGACTGCCTGGTCTGGCTTGTGATGTCCTCTCCCGCGAAGGATCCGGTAGCCGGATCGATGGGGATCTGCCCGGACACATATACGAAATCTCCGGCCTTCACGGCCTGGGAGTAGGGCCCGATAGCCGCCGGCGCTTTCTCTGTACTGTATGCTTTCTTCATGGAAATGTACCTCGCTTTCTTATCAATGACTGTCCTTTATTATACAGGAAATCGGTGCATCCTTCAACTTGTTTTTTCTTTCGTTTTCGAACAAATCGCTCATTTTTCTCTTGTCATCTGGTTTTGAATACTATATAATGTAACGTAGTTAGTTTGATCATGAATGAAACTATTTCTGTGCATACGGCGCGCCGCCCCGGCGGCATGACAGGAGGCTATATGAAAAGCAACCTCGACAGGCTTCGGGACATTTTCGCCCGGCTGGACAGTCTGGATTACGTAAGACCGGAACAGATCCCGAATATCAATCTCTACATGGACCAGGTAACCACCTTCATGGATGAGAACCTGGAGAAATCCAAACGCTATCCGGACGACAAGGTCTTAACCAAGACCATGATCAATAATTACGCGAAGAATAATCTGCTTCCGCCCCCGATCAAGAAGAAATACACCCGCGAGCATATGCTGCTGCTGATCTATATCTACTACTTCAAGAATATGCTCTCTTTCAACGATATCGCGGCCCTGTTCTCGCCCATCACAGAAGGTCATTTTATGGATTCGTCCGGCCTGTCCCTGCAGGACATCTACGAACAGATCTTCTCGTTGGAGAAGGAGCAGATGAAGCGGCTTAAAGAGGATGTGATCCGTAAATACCGCAATGTCCAGGATATGTTCCCGGATCAGGACGAGGAAGACCGGTCGTATCTGCAGCTCTTCGCGTTCATCTGCGAACTGGGCTTCGACGTATATCTGAAGAAACAGGCCATGGAAATGCTGATCGACCAGATCCGCGAGGAACATCCTGCCGAATCGAAGAAGAAAAAGCCGTGAGCGTTCATTACGCCCACGGCCTTCTTGTAATATCCCGCACTCTTTGCCTGTCTTCAGGCGTTCCTCCGGCCAAACCGCCCGTTCATCGATGCTCACGATGCTCTGCAGCGGAGGCCGGTCATTTCAGTTTCACGCATTCTCTGCGAGACAACCGTACATCTATCTACTGCTCTTCCGCGTCCGTCGGCGCATCCGCCGCACGCTCTTTCATCCGGCCAATCACCATATCATACCCGTCATTCCCATAATTCAGCGATCGGTTCACCCGGCTGATCGTCGCTGTGGACGCCCCCGTCTTCTCCGCGATATCCAGATAGGTTCTCTTCTCCCGGAGCATCTTGGCGACCTCATACCTCTGCGACAGGGATAAAAGTTCATTCACGGTACACACGTCCTCGAAGAACGCGTAGCATTCATCCGTATCGCGGAGGGTCAGGATCGCTTCGAAGAGATCGTCCACCGCCTCCGTCTTGATTTTCTTGTTCATCTTCGGTTACCCCTTTTTGTTGGTGAATCTACTACTCTTCTACCATTTTAGCACAGTAAACTTATAAAGTCCATAGATACCGGGTACAAATAGAGGTGATTTTTCCGTTCAGCCGGTACAATTCCGCTGAAAAGAACGCTTAAAGCCTCCGGCGCCCGAAAACAACCGGTTTGCACTCTGCTTACACCCAGGAAATATTCTTCTCCCGGTCATAAGTATGGGGCTCCTTGGTGACGGCCTTGGTTCCGACCGCCACGGCCACCTGATACGCGTATCCTTCCGGGAATTTGAGGGCCTTCGCGAAATACTCCTTCTTCTCGCCGGACAGCGCGTCGCGGATGCAGCCGATGATCAGGCTGCCAAGACCAAGTCCCTCCGCCGCAAGGCAGATATTCTCCACCGCGATGCCCGCGTCCACTGCCGACCAGTGGAATGCCGTATCGCCGCTTAAGATCATCACCACAGGCGCCTCATAGTAGAAATTATGGGGCGGAACCGCGCCTTTCGTCCGCTCTTTCTCGATCTCCGCCAAAATCGGATCCGAACCGTCCACAACCGAGATGTGGATCTCCTGCCGGTTTGCCGCCGTAGGCGCCTGCAGCGCCGCGTTCAGCAGGGCGTCCATCTGCTCCTTCGTCGGTTTCTGATCCGTGTAGCCGCGGGTAGAACTGCGCGTTTCGATCGCTTTCAGAATGTCGTTCATATCTGTTTCCTCCTTATTCATTTTTCGAAATCTGTTATGTGTAACCAGCTGTAAAATATTGTACTTCTTTCCGAAGGCATTGTCAATTCGATCCTTCTGTTCTGCCAGTCATCCAAAACGGAGTATTGCAGATATTTTCCATCCGCAATACTCCGCTTTTTAGCATACAAATGCGGCCGCGCATGCCGACTCTTCACGCACGCAGCGCTCAGCTTACTCCCCGCGTACCTTCCGAAGCGCCTCTTCTTGTGCCGCGATCACCCTGTCGCACCACGCGTCGAATTCCGGATCCTCCACCTGGCACTCCGGATGGCTTAAGATGTACGCCGCAGCTTCCCTCGCGCCCTGGTCGAAGCGCACCGTAGCGGTGAAATCCGGCACCAGCCGTTTCAGCTTGCTGTTGTCAAAGACCACGCTGTGGGTCTTGTCGCCCAGAAGCCCGTCGCCCAGTCCATCCGGCACCGCGGCAGCCAGGAACGCCGACGACACGTAATAAGGCTTCAGGGTAACTCCCAGCGCATGGGCCACGATCTGATGGATCTGGTTCCAGGTCAGCGTCTCGTCCCCGGTGATCTGTACCGCCTCGCCGATGGCGTGGATATTTCCGATCAGCCCCACGAACGCCTTCGCGAAATCCCGGCTGTGGGTCAGCGTCCACAGAGACGTGCCGTCGCCGTGGATCAGCACCGGCTTGCCTTCCATCATCCGCTTCAGGACCTGGTAGCTTCCGTTCTTCCCGTGGAAGCCGATCGGCATGCTGCGCTCACAGTAGGTGTGGCTGGGCCGCACGATGGTGACCGGGAATCCTTCTTCCCGATACAGCTTCATCAGATACTCCTCGCCCGCGATCTTATTGCGGGAGTATTCCCAGTAGGGGTTGGACAGAGGCGTTCCCTCGTCGATCCGATAATCCGATAACGGCTTCTGATACGCCGAAGCGGAGCCGATGTAGATAAACTGCCCGGTCTTTCCCCGAAACAGCCGGTAGTCCCGCTCAAGCTGCGCCGGAACGAACGCGATGAAATCCGCCACCGCGTCGAAGGACTGCCCCGCCAGCAGCGCGGCCGCTTTCTCCTCGTCGCCGATATCCACGGTGATCGTATGCGCGCCCTCCGGCAGTTCATGGTTCCGGTTCCCGCGATTGATAAGCCACAGTTCATGGCCGTCCCGGATCAATTTCTTCGAGATCTCCGTGCTGATGGTTCCGGTCCCGCCGATCAATAATACCTTCATTTCCGCACCTCCCTGCATAGGATCAAATATGTAAATATTATAGATTTTCTCGGTGGCATTTGTCAATGATTCTGCCGAAAGGAACGCTTGACTTTTGCCGGAAACCATATCATACTCTGGATAGAGAATCATCGGGATCCGACGACGGAAACAGAATGAGAAAACGGAATTAAATAAACAGAATTTATACGGAAAAAATCAAAAAATGGAGAATCGACATATGCTCGCAGAAATCGCCTCAAACACAGCAATCGAATCATCTGCCGTATACCGCGGCCTTCCTGCCGCGGCGGACCGGGCGGCGTGGGAGAACCTGCCGGAGGATCTGAAAAAGGCGCTGATCGCCGAAGGGGAGAAATATCTGGATTGCGCGTACCCGCAGATCCTGGCCACGGACTACATGGAATTTACAAGGACCGGCAACCGGGTCCGCTATGAGGACAAACAGTTCGCCCGCCGGACGGCGCTGGACGCGCTGGTCCTGGCAGAATGCGCGGAATATGAGGGTCGGTTTCTGGATGATATCGTCAACGGTATCTTTCTGATCTGCGAGGAAAGCGGCTGGCAGCTGCCGGCCCATAACGCGGCGGACGGACCCCAGATGCCGCTTCCGGATGTCACGAACCCTGTCATCGACCTGTTCGCCGCCGAAACGGCGGCCGTTCTCGGCGTGGCGGAATATCTGCTGCGGGACGCGCTGGCGAAAATAAGCCCCGCGATCTCCGTTTTGGTCAATGACAATCTGCGGAAAAGAATCTTCGCGCCATACCTGACAAAGTACTTCTGGTGGATGGGCAACGGTTCGCGGCCACTCAATAACTGGACGTCGTGGTGCACGCAGAATGTGCTGCTGGCGGCATTTACGAGGGAATCGATGCCGACAATGAAGCAGGACGGAGCATCATTCTCTGCAGCTGCATCCCGGGCGGATGGCTCCACTCCGGAATGCGGCAAGACAGATGTCTCCGCAACTATGTCTCAGATCGACGGTACTGTTACGGGAAACACCGCGTCGCCCATATATCTCCCGCCCGACTGGAAAGACCGCGTCTTCCGTCAGGCCTGCGCAAGTCTCGATTATTTTCTGGCAGACTATGAGGATGACGGCTGCTGCGACGAGGGAGCGCAGTATTTCGGCCACGCGGCGCTGACGCTCTTCGAGTCGCTGGAAGTGCTGAACGATATCGCCGGCGGTCGGTTTGACGGCGTGTACCGGGAACCAAAGATCCGCAATATGGCCGCCTACATCCTGAACGTCCATGTAGCCGGGCCGTACTATCTCAATTTCGCGGACTGCTCGCCTCTGGCGGGCCGCCGCGGCGTGAGGGAATACCTTTTCGGAAAGCGGACCGGCAGCGCCGCCCTGGCGGTATTCGCCGCCCGGGATTACGCGGAAAGCACCACGGCTGAAAAGCTGGCTGTGGAAGAACACAATCTGTTTTATCGTGCCCAGGCCGTATTCTGCCATAAGGAAATGATGGAGACTGCCCGCTCTTTCACGGGACATTCTCCTGAAAGATCACTTTTCGGCAAAGACCGGAAGCAGGATGGCGTCTCCGAAGCCGACAGCGTTGATCCCGGGGATCTCCGGCATATTAACGACATATCCTATGCAGCACCCCCCGACACCTTCTACCCCAGCACCGGCCTCTTCATCGCCAGAGACGATCATTTCTGCCTGGCCGTCAAAGCCGGGGATAACGACGATAATCACAATCACAACGACACCGGCAGCTTCATCCTTTACAAAGACGGACAGCCGCTGTTCATCGACCTGGGCGTGGAGTCATACACACAGAAGACTTTCTCCGACCGGCGCTACGAGATCTGGACCATGCAGTCCGCCTGGCACAATCTGCCCACCATCGGCGGCGTAATGCAGGCGGCCGGACCTCAGTACACGGCGTCCAGTGTGACATACCAGCTGAATACAACGCTTGCAGACAATGACAGTGATAGAAGAAAGCAGTTGCTTACTGCCGGTGCGATTGCCCGACAGCAGATGAATACTGCCAGCAGCAATACGCGACAGCAACCGGATATCCCGGACAGCGATACGCAACAGGATGCTGCCAGCACGGTCATGCGTCAAGATCGCGTCGAATCCCGCATCTCGATGGATATCGCCCCCGCCTATCCCGACAACCGGATCCAATCTTACATCCGGACAGCGGTACTGGAAAAGGGACGCCGGATCGTGATCCGCGACGCCTGGGATCTGGCGGAGCCGATGCCGGTGGTTCTTACGCTGCTCACCTGCGAAAAGCCCTCCCTTTGCCCCTGCACGGAAGCAGAAGCAGAGCGTCACCCGCTCCCTGCCTGCATGGAAGCACAGGAAGAACGCCACTGGCTCCCTGCCTGCACTAAAAAACAAGCAGGACGTCACTCGCTCCCTGCCTGCATGGAAATACAGATCGGCGCCCTTGCCGCATGCCACGTCAAAGGCGCCGAACAAATCACGATTGAGGAGATCCCGATCACCGATCCCCGTCTGGCCAAAGCCTGGCCGAAAAGCATATACCGCATCCTCATCTCCGCGGACAGCGATTCCTGTGAGCTTGAGATCCTCTAGGATCAAAACCCTTCCGCCCCATACTTCTTCGCTTCCTCCTGCCGGGCGTCGTCCATCATCTTCACGCATCCCGCGGCGTCCGTCTTGCCGCGCAGGAGGCTGTTATACGCCGCCGCCACGTCGTCCGCACTGTAGCCGATGATCCGGGAAGCCGCGGTGGAGACCCTTTCCTTCTCCGCGATGGACGCCTGCGCGTCCATCACCATTTCCGACTGGATATTGGTGGTCTGTCCCTTAAAACAGCTCACCGTGGAGATCCCGTCGAAGGCCACATTATAATTCTCCGGGGAAGCGCAGAAAGCGAGGAATTCCTTTGCCACTTCCAGCTGCTGCCCGTTCTTATTGATCATCATCATGTTCAGATTGCCGCCCTCGTAGGTGCCTTCTTCCGCTGTATTCATGAACACCGGCATGACGGCGAAATCATCAATGCCGTACTTCTGTCCCTGTTCAAAATCCGTATAGAACCAGGTATCCCATATAAACGTCATGACGGCGTCGCCGCTGCCGAGATCCGAACTGATATCCGACCAGCCGGTCCGCAGATAGTCCGATCCGAACCAGCCTTTCTCCGCCGCACTGCCGATCCATTCCGCCATGCTCTCCACCTGCGGAATCCCGGAGTAGGATATCTCATTCCGATTCAGCTTCTCCAGAAGCTCCGGATCATCCGCGAAAACAGGATCCAGCCCGAACTGGTACATCCACGTGCAGCCGTCCGCCGGCCAGCAAATCGGCGTATAGCCGGCTTCCCAAAGCACCTGACAGAGTACGTCAAACTCCGCCTGCGTCGTGGCGGGCTTGATCCCCAGACTGTCCAGGATCGTCTTGTTGTAGTAGCAGCCGGATACGGAGTTCTCCCAGAACGGCAGCCCCAGAAGGTTCCCGTCCCTGTCCTCGCAGTAGGCCCGGGCGCTGTCCGTCAGATCATCGGCCCACGCCTCGTCATTCAGATAACAGAAATTACCGGCCACATCGAACCGGTTCAGGTCTGCGTTATGAAAATGGAGAAATACATCCGGGACATTCCCAGCCGCGAAACGCTTCGCGGCCTCCGTCTCAAAATCGGCGTCCTCAATTTTGATGAGATTCAGCTTATTGCCGGTTGTTGACTCATAATGCACGAAAAGCGCGGTCATATAACTTTTCTCCATATCGCTCTTCCGGCCCATCACCGACAGGGGGGTATGCTTCTGACCGCCTCCCCCGCCGCAGGCCGTCAGGCAGACCATCACTGCAAGTATCAGCAGAGCGGAAACGCGCTGTCTTTTCATGCCTCTCTCCTCCTTCGATCACTCTTCGCGCTCTGATTTATCCTTCGTTCTGTTCAGAAGCCGTCCCACCAGCTCCCTCACCGCGTTCATATCGATGGGCTTGCCCAGGTGCCCGTCCATACCGGCCGCAAGCGCGTCCCGCACGTCCTCGGCGAAGGTATTGGCCGTCATGGCTGCGATCGGGATCGTCTTCGCCTCCGGATGGCTGCCGGCGCGGATCCTCCGTGTGGCATCATACCCGTTCATCACCGGCATCTGCACATCCATCAGGATCATATCGTAATATCCCGGCGCGGACTTCTCGAACATCTCCACCGCTTCCCGGCCGTTTTCCGCCAGTTCGCATCCCGCGCCTTCGATCGCAAGCATCTCCGTCAGGATCTCCGCGTTCAGTTCATTATCCTCCGCCACCAGGAACCGCTTTCCTTCCATTACGCCGGCGGTCAGCGCCTCCGAAGCGCCATCCTGCCGGGCATTCGGATCCGCTGACAGCTGCTCCTGGGACCGAAGTTCCTCCTGCTCCGGCAGAGCAAAGGACAGTTCCACCGTAAAGGTGCTGCCCTTGCCGGGCGCGCTCTCCACGTGGATGATGCCGCCCATCAAATCCACCAGATTCTTCGTGATCGCCATGCCGAGCCCTGTTCCCTGGATCTTATTGGTAACGGAACTGATCTCGCGGCTGAAGGGAGCGAATACATTCTTCTGGAATTCTTCACTCATGCCGATGCCGTTATCCTTCACCTCAAAGCGCAGCTTCACATACTGCCCGGCCGGCTGCGCCTGCGGAAGCTCCGTCACGGTAAATTCGATATTGCCGCCGTCCGGCGTATATTTGACCGCGTTTGACAGAAGGTTGATCAGGATCTGGTTCAGCCGCAGCTTGTCGCCGATCAGCTGCTCCGGCGGCGTTCCCTGCACGCGGAATACAAAATCCTGCTTCTTCGCCTTCGCCTGCGGCATCAGGATGATATTCAGCTCCTCCAGAAGCTCCGGCAGGCTGAACCGGTCCACGTTCAGCGACGTCTTTCCGCTCTCGATCTTGCTCATATCCAGCACGTCGTTGATCAGGCTCAGCAGGTGATGGCTGGACGCCATGATCTTGCGTGTGTATTCCCGCACCTTGTCCGCATCGTCCGCGTCCTTCTCCAGAAGCACCGAGAAGCCGACGATGGCGTTCATCGGCGTGCGGATATCGTGGGACATATTGGACAGGAAATTGCTCTTGGCCTCATTGGCGCTGCGCGCTGCCGTCAGGGCTTCCTGCAGCTTCTGGTTCATCTGCTGCTCCTGGGTACGGTCCGACAGCACGATGATATATTTGACCACGTCCTGAATGCTCTGGTGATATACGGTCATACGGTACCAGCGGCGCTCTCCGGTGGTCTGGTGCATGTACTCGCATTCCCGGTACTGATTGCCGCCGATCGGGATCGCTTCGATCTCCTGCTTCGGGATCACCACATCGAAATTGACCGCGCACTTCTCCATCACACGGATGTCGCCGCGGGCCTCCTCCACGGGAATGCCCAGGAGCCGCTCGATATTGGGACTGATGTAGTCCACCGACTGATCGGCGCCGTCCAGCATGATGAAAATATCATCCACACTGCTGGAAAGCACATCGAACATCAGCTCCCTGTACTGAAGCTCCGTCCGGCTCTTCCGCGACTGGTTATAGCCGCGCCAGATCACAAACACCGCCGCGGCCACTCCCAGCAGCAGAAAGACAACGGCCAGCACGTTCACAGTGGTTTTCTGTACCGCAAGGAATCCGGCGCTGACCACGTTTAACGGGACCGCGCTCAGAAGGATATAATCCTGATAGCCCACCGGCTGATACAGGATACAGTTGTCGACACCGCCGATTTTGCACCGCAGAAGACCGGAAACACCGCTTTCCCAGTCGCTTCGGACCCTGGCTGCCTCCGTATCGCTTAAATCGGACGCGGCCTGCAGATATACAAGATAATTGCTGAATACGTTGCCGCCGGTCCAGGTAGAAAGAAGCACCCGGCCGTCGCTGTGAATGACAAAGCATTTGTCGTTGCCCGAAAACGCCTCTACGTTCAGGGAGCGGGCCAGATCCGCGTTCGTGTAGCTGATGGCGATGGCGTCAAATCCGAACTCATTATAGTGGCCATGCTGTACGGGAACCGCGAAAACGGTCACCTCCTGCCCGGAAGCCAGCTTCTCGCCCGCCATGACCGGTTCCCGGTCCTTCATCAGGCTGTCCCAGGAATCTTCCAGCTTCAGACTGCCGCCGGCGCCGTCCAGCGTAATACTCTCCTTCTCAGCGGACAGAAAATAGAACTCGGAGAATCCCCAATAATCCTTTTCTTCGCGGATCAGCTCCGCCACCTCGGTATTATCCTCGTCCGGCGTCAGGGAGAAGCTGTCTCCCCAGCCGTTTAAGATTCCCCAGTTCCGGTCAATAAACGCCCGAAAAGAACGGTTCACCTGTCCGTAGATCTCCTCCAGATGACCGGTACTGTCCTCGTAGATCCGCCGGGAAATAAATTCAAAATAGACAACGCCGATCAAAACGGCAGCTATACCAATGACACTCAGTAGAAATGCCGGCAGCCATTTTTTTAACTTCTTCATCAGAGTCCCCAAGCTCCTTAATTCTCGCAATGATCTTCTGGCTCATGATTCCTTATCTTAAGCTATTCTAACATGAAGAAGCGGGGAAATCAATCCTTTTCATGCAGAAGGAGCGCGGCCTGCCGGACACGCCCCTGTTTTCATGCGAGAAGAGCGTCTGTGACGCCCTTCCTGCATCTCTACGCTCTTCTGTTTCCGCCTCAGCCGAGATCCGGCCCGTCCGCGAACACGATCTCACCGGACGCCTTTCCTTCCGTCTCGAACACGATCACTTCATTTGCGCCTTCCCGCAGAATCGGCGCCGGTACATAGAGCCGTTTCTGGGGACCGATCTCCCAGAACCGCCCGATGTTGAAACCATTGATAAAGACGCAGCCCTTGCCCCAGCCGTCCAGCTCCAGGAAGGTATCGCCCACTTCCTCCGCCGCGAACTCAAACCGGTAGAACGCCGGCTCTCCTTCCGTGTAACCTCTTTCGAAATCAAGCTTTTCAAGGTTATCAAGCGGCAGAGGGTACTGCTTCCAGCAGGTATGGATATGGCCGTTGATCTGCACGCATCCGTCGATCCCCTTCCGCTGCTCATTCATACGGGGTCCGAAATTCACCCGACCCATATTTTCCACCAGGATCCGCAGCACCTGGCCTTCTTCTGCTTCCGCGTCCAGTTCATGCTCCGTCAGAAGCTCCCGGTCGTAAAGAGTCAGAAGACGCCGGTCATCCAGGAACAGATTCGCCCGGTCGTTGGCTTTCAGAAGCCGGATGCTCGTCAGCTTCCGCTCGTTGCGCACCGGCGACGCATACAGGATGTATCCGTAATTCTGCCCAAGCCGCTCCATGCTCTTCGGGCAGATGCTCTCCTGCGGATCTGCCAGAAGCTCCAGGGACTCCCACAGCCCCACTTTCTCCTTCACCTGCACCGTGCCGTAGGCCTTCTTCGCGGCCGGCGCAGGCAGCTGTACCTCCGGCAACGGCGCATACCGGCCGATGATCTCCCGATAGCGGTAATACTTGGGCGTAAGATCCCCCGCCTCCGTCAGGACCGCGTCGTAATCGTAGGATGTCACATCCGGCGTCAGCTCGTCATAGTAATTGGAGCCGTTCATAAAGCCGAAATTGGTTCCGCCGATAAACATATAGATATTGACATGCCCCATTTTCAGCATGTCTTCCAGATCTATGGCGCTTTGCTCCAGGTCGCCGGTCATATGGCCGCCGTTGCCCCAGTGGTCAAACCAGCCCACCCAGAATTCCGCGCACATCAGAGGTCCGCCCTCCGTAAATTTCTTAAGGATCTCAAACCGTTCCTTCGTATGGGAGCCGAAATTGCCCGCAGCCAGCGCGCCCTTTACCCGGCCTCCCTTAAGGCTTTCCTCCCGCGGGTCGTCCGACGTGATCAGCGGGACCGTGATCCCCCCCTCTAAGAGCAGATCGCGCATCGCTTCCATATACGCCGTATCGTCCGCGAAATGGCCGTACTCATTCTCCACCTGCATCAGGATCACATTGCCGCCTTCCGTGATCTGAAGGGGCTTTAAAATGGGCAGAAGCACCTGATAGTACTCCCGCACATGACGCAGGAACGCTTCCGACGCGCTCCTGACGGAAATATCTTCCTTAAGAAGCCAGGCGGGCAGGCCGCCGAACTCCCACTCCGCGCAGATATAGGGAGAGGGACGCAGGATCACATACAGACCGAGTTCCTGAGCCAGCCTCACAAAGCCGGCCACGTCCGCCATACCGTCGAACACGAACTCGCCCTTTCTCGGCTCATGCACGTTCCAGGGGATGTAGGTCTCCACCGTATTCAGTCCGAGACTTTTCAGCTTCATAAGCCGGTCACGCCAGTACTCCGGCACGATCCGGAAATAGTGGATGCTCCCCGACAGGATCTGAAATTTCTCCCCGTCCAGATAAAATGTATCCTTAACCTCAAATCTCATTCCTGTTTTCCTCTCCTTCTGAACTGCCATTTCATTTTCTCTGTCCCGCGCCGCTGTCTGTCCGGCCGCCCGAAGACTGTCCGGGCGCCGTCCCGGCTGCCGCTGCCGCGGACCAGATCCTGTCTTTTGTAAAAAGGGAGCCCCAGCGCACAACTGAGGCCCCCTTCGAATCTCAACTCACACAACGATTGAAGCCTTCTTCATTCCCGCGCGTCCGGAATTATTCTCCCTCTGCAGCGGATTCGCCTTCCGACTCTTCCTCCTCGGTGATGACCATCTCCTGCATCTCCGCGTCGTAATCGTGGTTCGCAAGATCCGCGATAGCCGCGTCGATCTGAGACTGATAGGTCTCGATGGCAGTCTGCGGGGTGGTGGTTCCGGCAGCGATGTCGTTGAACATGCTGTTCACAGCGTCGTTCAGGTCAGAGAAGCCGTTGATGGTGTTGATGTTGGTGATGCCGTTGTTGTAGATATAGGATACGTTCTCAACGGTCTCGCCGTCGTCGCACCAGCTCTCCAGCTTATCTTCCATCAGGTCGTCCCACTCTTCGTCGGTGTCGGCCAGATCCGTGATCAGGTCATAGATCAGGGCAGCCTCTTCCGGCTTGTCGATGCCGTTCAGCATGATGCGGCATCCGTTCTCCTTGCCGTAGCAGGACCAGTCGGTCGCGGACGGTCCCTTCGGGAACGGCACCCAGCCCCAGTCATCCTGCATCGGCGTGTCGGCGTTGTTCAGATAGCTGTAGGAGATCCAGAACTCCTCCAGGCACATCATGGCCTTGCCGTCGCGGAAATAATGGATCATGTCGTCCCAGCTCTCGGTGGACCAGTCGATGTCGTCGTCATAATCGACGGTGGTCGCGAAATCCTGCAGCGCGGTCAGCGCTTCCACAACGGCGGGATCGCTCAGGTCGATCTCGACGCCGGAGTCCGTCTGCTCGCAGACCGTAACGCCGTTGGAGGACATGAAGCACCAGGGCAGATTCTCTCTGGCGTTGAAGCCCACGATATCATAGGTACCGTCGTTATCCAGATCCTGGTTGCCGGCGATGGCGATCTCTTTGAACTTCTCCCAGGTCCACTCGCCGCTGTCCATCAGTTCGTACAGATCCGGCAGACCGTACTGCTCGAACAGGGTCTTGTTCCAGAAGATGCCGTAGCGGATCTCCGGATCCTTTAAGCACCAGGTATAGGTCTTGCCCTTGTAGGTGCCGGCCTTGCTGACGTCCTGACGCCACTTGTACGCGTCAAAATCGAATACGCCCAGGTCGCTGACCGGGTATGCGATGCCGCCCTCGATCAGGGACGGAAGCACGCGGTTGGTCACGGCGTAGCCGATATCCACGACCGGGTCGCCGGCCAGAACGCTGGTCACATAGTCGTTCATGTAATCGCCTTCCAGGTTCACGAACTCGATCTTGCAGTTGTAATTGTCCTCAACGAACTTGATCCTCTCGGCCAGAGCCGCCTCGATGGCGTTGGCGCTGGGATCGGGCGCCATGTCGTAGTAGGAACCGATCCTTAAAACTCTTCCGCCGAAATCATATTCCGGCTCCGCCTCAGTGGGGGCTTCCGTCTCGGCAGCCGCCGTCTCGGCCGCTGTTGTCTCGGCCGCCGCTGTGGTGGCCGCCTCAGTGGCTGCGGCAGTCGTCTCTGCACTCCCGCCGTTGCTGCTTCCGCAGGCAGCCAGGGACAGCACCATGGCCGCGGACATCAGAAGCGCTGCAGCCTTTTTGATTGCGATGCTTTTTTTCATAGTTTTTTCCTCTCTTTCTTGGAATATATTCTGCTAAAGTCCTGACACGCAGGGCCTAACATTCATCTGGTATCCATTCCCGCGCCCGAGCGGGATTTTCCGGCGCCGCAGGTTTGCCGCGCCGTTCTCTGCTATCCGACGATACCGGATCTCTCAATGCCCTCCACGAAATACTTCTGGCAGACCAGATACAGAAGGATCAGCGGTACGATCGCCAGCATGGTGCCCGTGTTGTTCATCAGGGAAACAAAGCCGGGGCTTACGAAGTTCATGGAGCCGCCGTTATTCTCATAGAGCGAGTAAACGCCGACCGCCAGATTGCTTAAGGAGGAGGACATCACCTTCGTACTGTTTAAATACAGGGATGTGTAGAAGGTATCCGTCCACTGCCATACGAAGCCGAACAGGAACACGGTGACCATCATCGGCACGGCGCTGGGCAGCATGACCTGCACGAAGGTGCGCAGCTTTCCGCTGCCGTCCACGAACGCCGCTTCCTCCAGCTCCCTGGGCATGCCCTTGAAGAACTGCCGCAGCATGTAGATATACAGGCCGTTGCGGATGCCCATGCAGGTGGCCGACTGAAGGACGAACGGCCAGTAGGTGTCGATCAGGTTCACGCTGGCTCCCGTCGTCGCCTGGAAGATCCCGAAAATATCGAAGAACCGGTACTTCATAAACAGCGGCAGCATGATGACCTGGGGCGGCACGATCAGCGACAGGATCACGCATCCGAACAGGAGCTTCTTGAACGGGAAACGGAACCGGGCGAAGCCGTAGGCCGTCAGCAGGCAGGAGCACAGCTGCAGAAGCGAGATCCCCACCGACAGCACCGTGGTCCGTATCAGCACCGTCCAGTAATCCATGCCCTCGATCGCCATCTTGTAATTGTCCAGCGTGAAATGCTTGGCGATATACTTGACGCTGGAATCATACAGGTCCCGCTCCGCCATGAAGGACACGCACAGCTTTGCGAACAGCGGCTGCAGGATCACGAAGCAGATCCCGACGATGATCACGCCGCGGACAATGGAGATCAGAAACCTGCCGACGCGGGCGGGCGTGATCTTCTTTTTGTTCTTCACAAAATCGGTATTCTTTCCGGATGCCTTCGTCTTCTTCTCTTTATCTTTCATCATAATAGAACACCTTCCTTGAAATCAGTCCGCCCACGATGATCAGGATCACGGCGATGCAGATGAAGTAGATCCACGCCATCGCCGAACCGTATCCGTACTTGATATCCACGAAGATCGTATCCCGGATGGTGGTCATCATCTCGTTGGTCTCATTGGTAAACTGATCGATGATCGTATATACGCTGTTCACCAGGATCATGGAGCTGATCATGGGAAACGTGATCTTCCAGAAATTCTCCCAGGCCGTCGCGCCCTCGATGCTGGACGCCTCGTAGAGGGACGGGCTGATGGATTGGAGTCCCGCCAGGAAGATCAGGATCTGCACGCCGCTGGCCACCACGATATCGTAGATGCCGTTGACCGCGTCGGACAGAAAGCCGATCACGCTGGCCGGCAGGTTCGTGTACTCGCTGAGGAACCGGGCCATATTGAGAAACGACGCCATATCGTCCGCGCTCTCGCCGGTGGTGCTTAAGGTCTGCAGCAGCAGGTCGGAATTCTCCAGGCCCATGATCACGCCGCTGGTCAGGATCACCGGGAAGAAGAACACGCTCCTGGCGATGGCCCTGCCGTGGAACTTCTGGTTGATCAGCGTGGCCGCGAAGAAGCTGAAAATGATCACCAGCGGTACCTTCGCCGCCATCTGGCCGATGCTGGTCAGAAGCTGCAGGTTAAAGTCCGGATCGATGGTCAGAGCCCGCAGGTAATGCTCCAGGCCGTTATTGGCCGCCGGCTTTAACACATAGCCGGTGGAGGATACTTCCATGTTGGTAAAGCTGAAGTGGATGGACTCCACGATCAGCGGGAGGAAGATTCCGAAGAATCCGATCAGGAACGGCAGGATGAACAGCACGCCCGCGATCGCTTCTTTGCCGGTCAGGGACAGTCTCAATTTGCCGTTTCGCTTCTTGAAATAATTCATCTCCTCACTCCCCTTCCCCGGCGGAGGCTTTCACCACCGCGAAATCTCTTGCGCCGATCTCGGTTCCGTCAACCGTAACCTTATCCTTGCTGTAATTCACATACACAGTTGTTCCGTTCTCATAGGTTGTCTTCGTCACATTGCCGTCCCGGCTGTGCGCCGTGATCTTCTGATCTCCCAGCCCCGCCAGGGCTTCCTCCACCCGCTTGTAATCGGCGGCGGCCTGGTCGATCCAGTTGCCGTAATGCACCGAGTACAGGTAGTCGAAGTCCGTCTCATTTACCAGGGAATTATCACCGTAGATCCACTGGAAATGGAGTCCCGCGCCGGATTCCACGCTCTTCAGCAGCGTGGTCCGGTAATCGTCGGCCAGGTTGATGGCCTCTCCCGCGTAGGGGATCGATCCGTGAAGGACCATTTCATAGAACGGCACATCCTCGTCCAGGATCTGGTAGCCGTTGGAGCTTTGCGGCACATTGATCATATAGTCGGTGTATTTCCAGACGTAATCGTTGCCGTTGTCTCCCAGCATGGAATCCATCTGACCGGCCATCTTGTCAAAGCTCTGCTGGTAGAGCCCCACCGCCATCTGCCGGTCCGTATAGCGGCTCTCCAGGAAATCGGAGTAGAGGTAATTGCTGACGCTTCCCAGGTTCAGCCTGCGGATGCCGTATTTGCCGACGCCGCTTAAGATGCTGTCGGCGGTCTTTCCCGCATAGTAGGGGCTGATCAGATCCGCCAGCTTCTGATCCAGACTGTTGTCCGCGAAGAAGTAGCTGTTCACCTCGATATTCGAATGGTCGAAATAACTCGGCGCGTACTGCAGCGTGGAATAGCCGTCCAGCATCTTATCCTTGTAGACATACTGCATTTCCACGGTCATGTAGGTATCCACGCCCAGAGAAGCCATATCCGTCTGGAACTGCTCCGCCGAAACGCCGCCCTTCTTCAGGGAAGACACGGCCTTCTGCTTCAGGCCCGCCGTTCCGTGCATGCCGCCGTTGGCCCAGCCGTCAAAAACGACCTTCTGGTTGTCGATGCCCAGACCTTTCAGCCGGTTCGTGATCTCCTCGCCCTGGGCGAAGGTGGTCAGCGGCTCTACCGCGTCGTATTTCACGCCCAGGATCGTCTTGTACTTATTGATCGCGCCGATGTATTCGGCAAAGAACGGGACCTCCGTCTCATCGCTCTTCGTCAGCACGCCGTTTCCTTCCAGATACTGCCGGTAGCAGTCCGCCATGCCGGAGTAGTCCGCCTTCTCCCCTGTCAGGAAGGAGTAGCGCAGCCGGTAGGTTCCCGCGAACTTGGGGCTGGAGTACAGCTGATAGCCGTTGGAGCCCACCATTTCGCTTAAGGACGCCTGGCCGTACTGGAGGAACTGGAAGCCCGCGTTCACCTGGTTGTAGGATGTGGTCCTTCCGGAGATATCCGCGGCCACATTGGCGTACGCCGCGCCGTCCTCGATAATGGCGAACAGCGCCTGTTCCTCTGACTTCACGCCGAAGACCGGCATCTTGATCGTCAGACTGGGATCGATCTCCGATTTGGTCTGCGTCAGTACCTGCTTCGTCTCGTCCTGGCCGTAGACCAGGGCCGAGTAGGAAGAGACCGACGTCTTTCCGTTGTTTGTGTAGATCAGCGCTCCGCTTCCGTCCGGAACGAACAGGTATCCGTCGTCCGCGGCCGTCGCCCCGAAGTAGGGAAGCACGTCGATCCGCACCGGATAGAACGCTTCGTTATATTCTACCTTAGCCGGATCGACGGTCACCACCAGGTTCCTTCCGTCCAGCTCATACGTCATCGGAATGATGAACCAGGGATCGGAATTCTCCGATTCGCCAATCCCGCTTTCCAGCATATCCGCTTCCAGATCCTCGGCCGTGTAGCCGGCCTCCACGAAGTATTCCTCCAGGTCCTCCTTCAGGTAGTCGCGGACGCCGCCGCGGAGAACGTAGAAGTTGGTCGTAAAGCCGGGATATGTCTCCAGATAGGTGGCGATCTCGTCGCTGCCCGTCGGATTGGTCAGATCCACATACACGTAATTGCGGTTGACCTTCTTCTGTTCGCTGGATCCCATCTGATTGAAATAGTTCTGGTACCGCTCCTCCGAGATCGCGTCCGGAAGAAGCATGGTTCCCACCGCGGCGCCGATGGTGTAGGTAATGGTCACGCCGTTTTCAGCCTCTTCGATGGTAAACTGTTCGTCCTGGATACTGTCGTTGTAGTTGTCCATGGTGCTGGACTGCACATTCTCATTGTAGTACAGGATCTGCAGCTGGCTCTTCAGAAGCCTCTGGTAGTAAGCGGAAGCAAATGTATCCTCGTCCTGGGGATTGGTGTACCAGACCTTGCCGGTCGCGTTGTCCACCACCGCCAAGCTGGTGTCCTTATCGTTCAGATAAAGGGTCAGATATTCATTCTCCGCCACCTTATCCATGCCCTTCGGCGCGTCCGCCGCGTAAGCGTTCAGGGGCGCAGCGCCGAGAAGCAGTACGGCGGCCATGCAAAGCAGCCCGGTCCTTCTTATCTTCTTCATGTCTGCCCCCTTTCTACCGGAACCGAAGTTCCCGGTAAATCGTCATCACAAACGTCAGCATCTGCTGGATCACGTTGAAGAACAGCAGGCCGATGAACATCAGTATCCCCATAGCCACGATGGTGATCGCGATGGTCACGATGGTCTTGGTGATCGAATACTGATGAATCGTCATGGTCCCCGTGAAGATCAGAAGCCCCGTCCACAGGTAGCTGATGGTTCCCAGCACATAGTAGAAGGTTCCTTCATCCGCCGTGATCATATGGCTCATGATCACCATAGGAAGCCGGATCAGGATGATCGGGAGAAGGGCGTATCCGATGGCGATCAGAATGTCCTTCATCCGCCCCTTGCCTTCCATCAGGGAGGTGGTGCACCAGTTGGCCACGCACCAGAGCACATAGACCAGAAGCACCGTGAAAATGTCCACCAGCACGTTCAGCTCCGACAGCCGGTTCATATTGAACAGGAAACCGGTGTTCTGCTTCTCGATCGTCAGCGTCAGGATCGTCAGGGCCACAAATGTAAACGCCGCCGCCAGGCTCCCCTTATTCTCCCTGCGGATGCCCCAGAAACCGTCCAGGGGATGGGTGATCACATAGAATCCGTATTTTATCGTTTCGACATAAAGCATCTCACTTCACCTACCCATCTTCTGAATCTGAACACATAGTAAACGATTAGCGCGATCACAATGCCGAGTCCCAGCACCAGCATGGCCCTGCCGAAGTTGTTCTCCATCAGTTCCTTCCTGTAATAGAAGAACGCCTTGGTATAGTACTTGCGGCTGTTGCCCAGCCGGAAATATTCCATGGCCTGCTTGTACTGCCCTTCGGCCAGATACGTCTTGCCCAGGCCGATGTAGGCCATCTCGTTGTTGGAGTTGCTCTGGATCACCGCCTGCCACTCCCGGTTGGAGCCTTCCGCGTCGCCGATGTCGTTAAGCCGTAAAGCGTCCAGAAGGTGGCGTCCGTAATCGGTGATCTCGAAGATCAGGATACTGCCCAGCGTATTGTCCAGCACATAGATCTTATCCTGCCCTTCTCCCAGCGCCAGGGCCACCGGCTGCTGGACGTTGCCCTCCTTGATGCCCTTCTTTCCGAAGGCGAAGAGGGAGTTGCCGTCGTAATCGTAGGCGAAGATCTTGCCGCCGGCGCTGTCCAGGATGAAATAGCATCCGTAATCGGTCGCCGCCACATCCACAAAAGTCGAGAAGGAACGGCCGTTTAAGTCTCCGGTGATATCGTTGTTGCCGAGCCGCCTAAGCACGTCGGTGCCCGTCGGATTCAGCCGCCGGACCATGTCGGCTCCCTGCATATGATCCTCTTCCGACAGGTTGCTGATGGTCGCGTAGATGAAATTCTCGTCATCCACGAAGATATCGCTGTATTCGGTAGGGATAATCGTCTCCATCCTGGCCTGCTGGGCTTCGGTGGAGAAATAATTCTTCCAGATGTATTCGAAGGTGCTGACGCTGACCTCCGTGGCTCCCATGAAGCCCTGGAACACGCCGTCCTTGTCGAATTCCACCAGACCCATGTTAATACCGTAGGCGATCACGTAGATCCGGTCGGAATGATCCACCACCAGACGGATCGGCGTATACGCCTGGGAATCGCTGATCAGGTTGGTCACCGGCCGGCCGATCTGGCGGACGAAATTCAGGTTCTCGTCGTATTCCACGATCCGGCTGTTGCCGCTGTCGGCCACATACAGATGACCCGCGTCGGTAACGAACACGCCCTGGGGCTGGTTGAGCAGATCCTCCGCCCCGTCCGCCGCCGTCACCTCCTGCGCCGTGCTGCCGTCCAGGTTCAGGATCAGAATCCGGGAATTCCCGGTATCCGCCACATAGATATGATCCTCAAAGATGCACATATCCTGCGGATACCGAAGCGCCGAACCGATCTGCGCCGTGGAAATGGAACCAGAATACAGGTAGGAGTGGGGCTGCAGCACCTCTTCTCCCCAGAAGTTGAAGTTGTAGGTCTCATACGGCATATCCGCCCGCGCCGCCATCGGCTGGGAGGCCAGAAGGCAGAGAGCCGAAGCAAACACCGCAATGGTTTTGATCGTTTTCTTCATTGTCCGCCCTCCTTACTCTTTGATGCCGGAAGAAGCCATGGTCTCGATGATGTTGCTCTGGCTGATCATGAAGATCGTGATCGGAACCACCATCATGATGACCGCCACCGCCGCCGTCGCGCCGCTTCGCGCGATACCGGCCGCGGAGATCTGGCTTAACGCATACGGCAGGGTCTTAAGCTGCTCGCTGTAAATGTAGTTGGAGCCCTGCAGGTTCCACAGATCCTGGAAGCAGAAGATGATCAGCGTCAGCCAGGCCGGCTTCACCTGGGGCATCGCGATCCCCCAGAAGATCTTCCACTCGCTGGCTCCGTCGATCCGGGCCGCCTCCAGAAGCGTGGTGGGAATCTGCTCCATGAACTGTTTCATCAGGAACAGCCCCAGGGGCTTGGCGATGGCCGGAATGATCAGGGACAGGTAGGTGTCCAGCCAGCCGATCCCCGACATGATCAGGTAGTTGGGGATCGCCGTTACCTGGGTGGAGAACATAAGGGCTGTCACGATCACCCAGAAGATGGCCTTCTGTCCCGGGAAGTTGTGCTTAGCCAGTGCGTAGGCGCAGAGGCTGGCGATGATCAGGTGGCCGAAGGTTCCGACCACGGTGATGAACACCGTATTGAATATGTACCTTGTAAACGGCACCCACGACTGGCTCATCAGCACGAACACGTCGTGGAAATTGTTAAGCGTAGGATTCCGGACCAGAAATCTGGGCGGGAATATGAACAGCTCTTCCAGCGGTTTTAAGGAGTTGCTGATGGCCAGTATTAACGGCAGCGCCATGAAACACCCCATCGTAATCAGGATCAGCAGGCTTAAGAAATCGCCGGCTCTGGAATGGCTCTGTTTTGCTCTCTTCTTATGAAAAATCTTCATCGTCATTTACCAATCCTTCCCAAGATGAGCTGAACCAGCTTGTTGCAGAGGATCATAACCATGAACAGAAGCGTGGCGATGGCGGAGGCGTAACCCATCTCGAAACGGATCGTACCGTAGTCGATCAGATGGGACACCACCGTGTGGGCCGAGTAGTTGACGCTGGGGAAACCGGCCAGGGCCGCCAGCTGATCATGGATTGCGAAGGAACTGGTGATCGTCATAACCGCGCCGAACATCAGCTGCTCCTTCATAGACGGCAGCGTGATGTACCACAGCTCCTGGAACCGGTTCTTGATCCCGTCCATATAGCCCGCCTCGTAGAGGGAACGGTCCACATTCTGCAGGCCGGCGATGAAGGAAAGGAAGCCGGTGCCCATGCTCATCCACAGGACCACGACGATCAGGATCGGCATGATGTATTTCTCATCCTCGAACCACAGGATCGGCCCGAAGATGGCGCCCAGCTTCATCAGCCAGCCGTTAGCCAGACCGTAGGTATCGCTGGAGAAAATGTATTTCCAGACGACGTACGCCTGGCCCGAAATCGTGGGCGCGTAGAAGATCAGGGTCATGAACGCGCGGATCTTGGAATTCTTGATGTCATTGATCATCCAGGCGATGAACAGGGCCAGGAAATATCCGATGGGGCCCGTGATCACCGCGAAGAGGAAGGTGTTCTTCACGGCCTTTAAGAAGATCTCATCGGCGAAGAACAGGTCGATGTAGTTCTTCCAGCCCACGAACCGGGGCGGTTCCAGGACGTTGAAATAGGTGAAGCTCAGTCCCATGGACACCAGCACCGGCACCAGGTAAAACATCAGAAACAGGATGCAGTAGGGGGCGATGAACAGATACGAGGTCTTGTTCTTCTTAATGTTCTTCCACAGAAGCTTCGCCTTGATCTTTCCGTAGTCCCGCAGCATGGGAAACAGCTTTTCATTCTCTTTCATAGCGGTTCTGCCTCCTCTCTCCTATTCGCCGGCCAGCGGCAGGCCGAATTCCTTCCGCTTGGCGTCGATCTCTGTGTTGATGGTCTTCACGGTATCCTGCAGGGTCTCTCTGGGATCCTCGTTGTTGTTGTATACCGTATAGAACGCGTTCTTGATATTGCGCTCGGTGTAGTAGCCGCCCGGAACCTGCGGGATCGACTTCACCCACTGAAGCTCCGCGGTCAGCTGCCGGTAATCCCGGTTGGACCAGGGGAGATTCGCCAGGGCCTCCATATTGGCGGTAGCCACACGTCCGGAGACGCCTAAGACGTTCTCGATCTCATTGCCGTAGCTGGACTGGGTATCCGCGCTCATCCACCACTTAAGGAATTTCCAGGCTTCCTCTTTCTGGTCGCTGGTCTCCATGATGATGGCTCCGGTCTCCCAGGTGGACACGCTGTGGTCCAGGGTACCGTCCTCCCGCTCGTAGCCCGGCACGACGGTGAAGCCCCACAGGCCGCGGATCTCGGGTGCGAACACGGACAGGTAGTTGTACTGCGTGTAGTCTCCGATGGACAGCGGCATCTCTCCGGTTCGGAACCGGTTGGCGAAATCGAAGGTGACCGGCATCCGGTAATTGACGTAATTGCCGGACCACTGTTTGAAGGCGTCGATGGCCTCCTCCGTCTCCAGCCCGCTCTGCCTGGAATCATCGGAGTAATACTGTCCTCCGTGCTGGTAGAGGAACATCGCAAACGTCGTGTAGTCCGGGGTGATCCCGATATTCATGTTGTTCTTCTGGATCACCGCCAGGGCCTCGTAGAAATCATCCCAGGTTCTGGGGATTTCGATACCGAGATCCTTTAAGATATCCGCCCGGTAGAACATCACGTGGAAGGACATGGTCTGGGGCAGCGCGTAGACGCCGCCGTTAAAGGTAAACTGGGTCAGGGCCTCGTCGTGGAACCATCCCCGCACCTCGTCGAAATCCTCAAACCGGGTCAGATCGACGACCGCGTTGCGGAGGGCGTAATTGACAGGCTCCACACCGGCCACGTTCAGGGCCACATCCGGGCCCTCGCCGGCCAGGGTCGCCGACAGAAGCACGTCCTTATTGACCAGCTTGACGTTAACCGGAATATTCTCCTCCGGCACGAAGTAGTTGTCCACCAGATCCTTGATGACCGTGGCCTGATCGCGGCCGCCGCCGGTCATGCTGGTGACGTTGCTGCCGTCGGCCAGGATCCAGACCTGAAGGGCCTCGCCCTCGTAGACCTCGCCGATGCTGTCGTAGTCTTCCACGAAGCTGGCCGCGAACTGCTTGATCTCATGGACCGCTTTCTGAAGGAAGCCGGCTTCCGCCTTCGGAAGCTTCATGCCCGGCTGCCCCAGCAGGAGATAATCGATCTCCAGGGGCTGTTCCTTCATGGACAGCTGCCAGGAGCCCAGGGATACGATATTGTCCTTGAAGGCGGACCACTGTCTTGCAATGGTTCTGGGATCCTCCGTCATCCTCTGCAGCTGGTTGACCAGATTATCCACCGTGGCGGTGGAGCTGCTGGCCGTTCCCTTCATATAGTCGTCCACCATCCGGCGGATCTCACTGATATTCTCATACTGTTCCTTCAGGATCTGAAGCGCTTCCGGCGTCCTGGTGGTCAGCTGGTAGTCGCGCATGGTGTCCGGCGAACTGCCGATCACCATCAGAAGCTGCCGGTAGGCCCGGTTCAGTTCCGAGATACACACATCCGTCCTGCGGATGATCTCCGACATTTCCTCACCCAGGCTGACCTTCATCTGCAGCGTGTGGGTACCGGCCGTCAGATAGAACCGGAACGGTTCCCCGTCCTCGATCCCCAGAGGAACGATCTGCCAGTCATTGTTATAATAGAACTTGCACTCCCTGGCCTCCTCAAAGGGAAGCTCGCCGTCCAGCAGGACCGAACGCACCACGGTGACGCCGGTATTGATGTTCTGGCGATAGCGCAGGGCGATCTCATACATGCCGTCGTAAGGGGCTTCGATCTCCCAGGTCAGCCACTGCCCCACCTGCTTCCAGTTGGCGCCGCCGACTACGTTCAGGCGGGTCTTGCTGGGACTGTAGGGCTCCGATAAGGGAGAGGTACGATCCGCGATGGGATACAGCGTAGAATCAGACTTGTACAGCACATTCTCGCCCTGGATCTTGATCGCTTCGTCCATCCGCACCTGAGCCGCATCGCTGTGCTGCGCCAGATACTCGGCGTAAGCCGGCAGCGGTTCCTCCTGCTTTAAGACGATGCTTCCGATCTTCATCGGTTCCTTGGTGGACACCAGGGTGATCGTGCTGACGCCCTTGTCGAAATAGAATTTGAACGAATCCTGATAATAGCCGTCGCTGTCGGCCAGGTAAGCGGACATCCACTGTCCGGCCTCCTTCTGCTTGGGCCGCACGTCGTTGTCGCGGGAATCCCGGCGGATCTCCTCCGCGTCCTCCCAGATCCGGGTAAACTCCAGATACTGGGCGTTCTCGAAGGGGATCTCCCCGTTGATGTAAAGCTCGCGCTCGATGGCGTTATTCTTGCCCTCGGTAGGATAATAGTTCAGGAAAATGTTATAGAAGCCGGCTTCCGGCACATCCACCTCATAGGTGACGCTTCCGTCCTCCAACGTATTCAGACCGTCCGCGTCGGCCGTGAAGCCTTCGGAGGCTTCCTTATAATCCGATCCGTTTACCGTGATCTCCGCGTCCGGATACGCCGCCCCGTCATGGGCCGCCAGATAGTCCTCGTAAGTCTCGGTATCGTGGATCACATCCAGAAGTCCGTCGACCACATCCTCAGACTCCATTCCGGCCGCGCCCGCCGTCATGGCAGGAGCCAGAGTACCGACGCCCACGGACAGCACAGCCGCAGTCAGGATCGCCGCTGCTTTCTTCCCTCTCACTCTCTCATCGTTTCTCATATCGAGTCCACGCCTTTCCTTTATTCGCCGTATGCCCGGTCCGCGCTTTCGGCCGCGCCGGGCCTGCTGCCGTTCTTTCGCATCTGCTGCTTCGCGGCGGCCCGCTGTTCTGCTTCGTCAGCCGCCCCGCGGTGTCAGTCACACCGGTCTGCTGGTTGTCTTCTTCATCCGCCCCGCGGGCCGCCGATCCCTTCTTATGCCGGCCGCGCCGCCGATGCTCTTATGCCGCCCCGCATCTCTCCGCTCACGGAAGCTTCCACTCATCCGTATAGGAGATGCTCATGCCTCCCGCTTCGTCGAACTCGATCGGGAGCCAGATGTACCGGGAATTTTTCAGATCCTCGCTGTTCCACCGGTCGCCCATATAGATGTAAGCATCCCCGGCCTTAAAGATGCAGGTACTCTGCGACTCAAAGGTCGTATGGTTATCGTCCCCCACGCAGGGGTCGCCGCAGTTCTCCCACTCGCCAAGCACCGAGTCCGCCCGGTAGTACCTGGCCTGGTTCGGCGCCCAGCCGGTGCATCCGGAGGTCATCAGGTAATACCCGCCGTCCCTCACGAACAGGGCCGGCGCCTCTCTCTGGGCTCCCGGGAACAGCCGGATGTAATCCCTCCCGTAAACCGCCTGCTCCGGCGGAACCGCCAGATAGGTGTATTCGTCGTTCAGCTTCGATATGTAAAGGGTCAGGTTCTCTTCGCTGGAATAAATGATATACGCCGTTCCGTCCGCATCCACGAACAGGTTCATATCCCTGGCCATACCCCTGCTCTCCGGATATTTGTCTTCCTGATCCGGCGGACAGGTATTCAGCCGGTACCGGTCGATGAACTTAAACGGTCCGTAGGGCGTATCGCACACCGCGACTCCCGCACAGGCCGCCGCGTAAGAGGAATTGCTGGTCTCGGTCGGCCCGTCCGCGTGGAACCAGAGAACGTACATGCCTGTCTTTTCATTATAAATAAGCTTCGGCCGCTCGATGATCGCACTCCCCGCATCCAGGCAGGTGAATACATTGTCCTTCTCCTCCGGCGTGTAGTCCGCGTACAGGCTGGTGAAATATTCCTCTTCGTCCAGCTGGGCCCGGCTCTCCACGTTCCGCATCACGATCCCCTCGTAATGCCAGTTGTAAAGGTCGTCGGAGCTGTAGGCGCAGATGCCGCTGCGGGAGGAGCCGTTGGTCTTATCCTCACCGACCCACCACCATTTCTCCGAGGTCTGTCCGGTAGCCGGGTCCGTCACCGGCAGCCGCTGTACCTGGCCGCCGTGGGCCTGGATCAGATTGCCCTCGTCGTCCGTCCATTTCTTTCCCGGTAAAAATGAATCATACACCTTGATCTCCTCCAATCCGTCATAGGCGTCCTTAAGCGCCATATACTGTTCGCGGTATTCCTCTTCCGGCACGCCCTCCTTCTGCGCAAGGGCTTCCGCCGCCTGATACTGCTTTGCGAAGGCTTCGTAGCTTCCCGCCGTGTAGCGCATCGTCTGCCGGTCCGGGATCCCATTCTCCGGAATCTCCGTCTGCTTAAGCAGCTGCTTTAGCAGCTCCGCCGTGTATTCCGGCACCGCCCGCACCAGAATGTAGCTTAAGACCGGATCCTTCATCGCGTCCTTCCCCCGGTCCGGGTTATAGACCTTCAGCTGCAGGCTCCCGTCGGTGACCGTGGTATAGAACGCATTCTCTGTCAATTTATACTTAAGGATCTTCTGATCCTCCATCACTGTCTGATCTTCCGCCACCGCCGTAACGGTACGCGCGCTGAACGGATTATAGAAACCAAGCGTGACCTCGTAGGTACCGCCCGGAACCTCAAAATCATAATAGAAACCGGTCTGCTCCGGGTCATATTCGGCGCCTTCCGCGATCTCCCAGCGGTAGCGCGTCAGATCCTCTCCGGTATCGTCCTCGACCGCCTCCATATAATCCGCCGGGCGGTATCCCCACTGCTTTCCGGTTCCGGCATCCGCTCCGTAGGGCTGATCGTCCGCTGTCTGGTAAAGACCGGTCTCACCGCCGGTATTCTCACCGGCGCCGCAGTTTACACGATACATCAGATAATCCGCGGCCATCAGTTCCTGCGTCGTATGGACATCCCACAGATAAGGCGCTGCCGCCGGCTCCGAAGCCCCGCCGGCTTCCTGTCCCGAGCCGCCGTTCTGACCGCTGCCGGACGCTTCTTCGCCGGCCTGTGTTCCGCCGGACGCTTCCGTCCCGCCGCCGGCCTGATTTCCCGCGCCTCCGCCCCCCGCCGCGCACCCTGCCAGCAGCGCCGCGGCCGTCAGTATGGCAAGACCGTATGTACTCTTTCCGCTTCTCATCGATCCGCCTCCTAGGCAAATTACTGTTTTGAAACCCGTTTCATGCACTTGATTATAAGCAGTATGTGATTAACTGTCAATAGGCAATTGACATTTTATAAAAATTACACAAGATACGATTGCGCAAATTGTGCAGTAAGCATAAATTGATTTGTATTTTTCAGAAAATTTAAAATCTTTATCTTCCCGAAATTCGCCCCAATACCCGCTCATTTTTGAAATCGATTTCACTTAAAGGTAAAAAAAGCCGCCTCAAAGGAGGCGGAAACCGATTTTATGCCGGTTTTTTATGCGGCCGGGGCGAAAGAAGGATTACTGGCTTCCCGCTTCCGCCACCGTGCTCTCCCGAACCATCAGCTTGGGCGTCACAAGCTGGATCCGCGACACTTCTCCGCCTTCCGCCGCCGTGACCGCTGTCTCCACCAGCTTCTGCCCGAAAACATCATACTGATAATCCACGCTGGTCAGCCTGGGGGAAAGCAGCTCCGACAGCTGCGTATTATCGTAACTGGCCACCGCGATATCCTGGGGGATCCGAAGCCCGTGCTCCTGAATGCTGTGCATGATGCCGAGCGCCGCATAGTCGTTGATCGCGATGATCGCGGTCGGCAGCTCCCTGCACTGAAACAGCTTCTCCATCGCTTCATAGCCGCCATAATAGTTATATTTGCCCTCGACCACATATTCGTCCCGGTAATCGATCCGGTAATTCTTCAGGATCTGCTTATACCGCTGGTGTTTCTCATAAGTAGAGAGCACGTTCAGCCGTCCGCTGGCCAGGGCGATCCGGCGATGGCCCAGATCGATCAAATGCTCCATCAGAAGATCCGCGGCTTTCACGGCGTCGATCTGCACCTGATAGCACAGAGTACCGTCCAGCTTGCCGCTGACCACCAGGGGGATATTGCTGGTAAACTGGTTCACGATCTCCACATAGTCCGTATCGCTGCTCAGATCGTCCACCCGGCCTCCCAGCTGGATCACGGCGCTGACCCGCTGCTCATAGAACAGCTCCAGGTTCTGCTTCTCCCGGTCCGTATCGCCCAGGGAATTACACAGAAGCACCGTATAGCCGGCCTTCTCCGCCGCCAGCTCGCAGGCCAGAAATACCTCCGCGTAGAACGGGTTGCGCACGTCGGCGACCATGACTCCGATGACCTTGCTTTTCGTATCGGACAGACCCTTGGCCATGGCGTTTGGCTTAAAATTGTATTTCTCGATCAGCGCCTGAACCTTCTGCTTCTTCTCCGGACGGACGTTGGCGTTGTTGGTCAGCACCCTGGAGACCGTCGCCGCCGAGACGCCCGCCTCGCGGGCAATATCGTAGATCGTAATATTTTTCATCCTGGCTTCCCCCTTGTCATAAGATATGGATACTGCGGGAGCAATTCATTTTAATTATATTAAATAGCATCGGATTGTCAAGAATCGCACGGATCTTGTTGTACATTTGTTGTACCCTGCCTGTTATAATCTCACCAGAATAAAGTATTATTGATCCGTTTATCGCCGGACAATTCAAGGCCCGGGAATACCGGCCGCCCCCGGCGGGGAACGTAATCCCATCAGGAAATGGAGGAGAAAGCATATGCCGCGCGTAAATGTAAACAGCCGAAACGTCCAGATGCTTCAGGATTATCTCGGACACAAAACCTTTCCAAGGACACTCTTCGCTTTATGGAGAAGGGATGAGGCGGCAGGGCGCCTGAACCCCAATCTGGCCTGGACGCAGACCGATATCGTACGGCTCGATCCGGACATATTCTGGATCATGGGTACGCTTACAAGAATGGACAACCCGCAGATCCAGTACGAAGCTGCCGTAGTGAACGTCCTTCGGAATTTCGCCGGAATAAGCGGCCTGGATGCTAACGGGAACAACATCATGATGACGTACGAGGAAGCACAGGACGAAAGGAACCGCCTGGTCAGACGGTATTTTGATTTCCTCACAAACACGCAGACCGACGCCCTGGATTCGTCGAACGCGAATGATCTTGAGAAAATGTTCATGCTCACCCAGGCGTTCAGCCACCTCGATACGCTCCGGTCAAGATACCCCGACGTCTACCGGGACTGGCTGCAGAACAACCCGGCCAAGGAGGATCTGCTTGACCTGCGGCGCCAGCAGGCGGAGACGCTGGGAGAGCAGATGCAGGCCGCGGCAGACGCGTATTTTACGGCGCAGGCCCAAATGAACGGGGCCGCGCTCAATCCATTCCAGGGAGGCTTTTTCGGCAGCGTCGGCACCGGATCCGAGATCATCACGGAGATGAGCGGCCAGCTCAGCGCACAGCTCGCGCAGAAGCAGTCCGCCCGGGTGAATGGAACACCCATAGCGGCCGGAGTGAATCTGCGCCTGCCGGCAGATCTTAAGGTACTGGCGAATTTTAAGGACAGCGAACTGACGCAGATCCGCAATGAGGACATCCATCTGTCCACCCAGATCGTGGAAAACTTGTTCGAGGCCCTGACGCCCCCGGAGGTAGGAAACGACGGAGTGATACGGGGCGGGAAACGCGATCAGAAGCTGGATAAGGAAGATCTGATCTTTATTAACGGAAAGACCTTACGGGAATATACCCTGGAGCATCTTCCGGCCAACAGCCGGACAGACACCGATGTGAAAAACTATTCCGGAGCGCTGCTGGTGCGGGCGATGCAGGAAGGAACCAACCGGATCGCATTTGCCCAGGTTTCCAGCATGGCGGACGGCAGATACGACGTGACGGTGCATCCGGTCAAACTGGACCTGAAAGACTGCCAGCCTGAGATAAAGGACGACGAAAGCTACGGGTCATTCCGCCGCAAATATCTCAACTGGGGACCGTTCAGATGCAAAACCCGCCAGGAGAAAGCGGACAGCGCGTACAGCGACCCGAAGCTGATACGCATGGAGGACGGCCTCAAAGAGCGACTGAACGAAGAGATCCGTACCGGCCGGCAGGACGCTCTGTTTCTGGAGGCGCGCGAACGCATAGAAAAATGCGTAAGTGATACAAGAGCATGCGAACGCAGAGTAGCGAGTAACCTCGGAACGATTTATAAGGACGGGGATACGCGGGATCTGCTTTCGTTTGCCAATATGCTTATATGTGAGAATCTGGATCTGCCGAAGGATCAGCAGAACCGGGTTTTTCCCAGTCAATTGGAAGAAATGGTGACGGCGTTCTATTCTCCGAATATGGAAGCGCGAAAAGTCTACTTAGATAAAATGGGGGACTTTCTCGACAACTTCGATCCTGACCAGGCGAACCCTGACGATCCGAAGGATATGTTCCGTATGACAACGTTTCTGCGCCTGGCACAGACACTGAATGTAAAATCGAAGCAGTATCCGGAATGGTTCCACGAAAGATATCCGACTCCTATGGACAGGGAACGCTATTTTATGCAAACAAGACGCATGATAGCGGCGGGCGCAGTCTGGGAAAAGAGAGGCGTAGAACTGACAGGCAAAAGCCCGAATATCGGCCGTTTCCGCAGCATGGAAAGTGACGCGATCGAACCGCTGAAGGATATCTCCCGCCAGCTCATGAATCCGGAAAGATACCGGACGCTGGCCCTTAAGCTTCCCGCCAGCGCCAAAAACTTCATGGACGCCTCGACCCTGCAGCTAAATCAATACATAGACACCTTTGATCCCTCAAATGAGTTCGTAGAATCATTATCCCTGATCTGCTCAACTTCGGATGAATCCTACAACATATTGGGAGGGAGCAAGGAAGATATATTTTATGTGGACGGGATGTCTCTGAAGGATTACGCAAACCAGTTGTCGGGCGGCCAGTCCCGGATCGACTACAATAAAGTGCTGCTGCACGCCATGGTAACCGGCGGGCACCATATCGACTTGGTTCGGCTTGCTCCGGACGCGGAAGGCAAATGGGATCTTCTGACAACCCCGATCCGACTGGATCTGAGCGCGTGCGAAGCGCGGAGAGAAGACGGCATGACCAATACGGCGAAAGCAAATGAAACGTTCCGGAACGATCCGGACCGGCAGCGGCGCATCGGAGCGATCCGGGCCGGTCTGAAGGAGAAAATAGCAAGCGCCACGGCGGCCGAGAACCAGCGCAGACAGCAGAAAGCGCTTCCGCCGGTTAAGCTGAACGAATCTCTCGGAATCCAGCAGAATCTGCAGGAACGGTCGATGGACGAACTCCGAGCCGAGTGGCGCAGGATGAATGCGGAACGCGTAAGGCAGAACCAGGCGCTCCAGAATGGGACACAGAACCAGCAGCAGGTGGCTCAGAGCGGGACACAGAACCAGCGGCAGACGACTCAGAATAGGACGCAGAATCAGCGGCAGACGACTCAGAATGGAACACAGAATCAACGACAGACGACTCAGAACGGAAACCCAGCGGTTCCGCCTCAGAACGGAAACCCGACAGCTCCGGCTCCGAATGGAACCCCGACAGTTCCGGCCCAGAATGGAAACACGGCGGCCCCGGCCGGGCCGCAGCCGACAAGAACCGCCACGAATTTCGGCGCGATCGTCGGGGCGGAAAACGAGGCCGCTGGAAACAGGCCGGGAACCGGAACGCACCCACGCCAGGGCGGCCAGCAGCCGCGGCAGCCGTCCCAGAGAATTATGTAACCGCATATATCATTTATCAGACGTAATACGAGCAGGACGTCACTGGCGCCCTGCTCGCATGGAAATAAGTGCCGGAAATTCCCTGCTGTGTAAGGAACTTCCGGCACTTTCTTCTGCCCGCCAAACACACTTTTGTATTTTCGTCATTTCAGGAAAAGTCCCGTATATCCTTTGCGAGCCTGAACGGAATGATATCTCCCTGGGCCGTCTTCCGATAAGCCGTCTCTCGATGCATATAATCAACGATATCTTTCGCCTTAAAAGCAGCGAATTTCATAATCACTTCATCCAATATTGCTTTTTCTTCTTCATCAATAACCGTATAGTCAATCCCTTTTCCGGGATATATGTGCAAGATCGAATCATAATAGCCGTCTGTTTCTTCTCTTACATCAAGCCTCTCCAGATTCATAAGCTTATAATGACTGATCGGCAGCGCACCCATCATATCATGCCTGTACACAAGACCGGTCATGGCAACTCCCCTTCTCTTATAAGACAATGCGTCTGCGTACCATAACATCTTCATAAGCTTTACTTTGAACAGATTGGTAATTCTTTCCGCAAAATACGAAATAATGGCCTCAATTTTATCAAGATCCAAAACCGTATAGCCATTCGAATCCGATGGTTCCTCATATTGGGCATACTCACCCTCGATCGCCTGCCGAACCAGAAACTCCATACCGTAATCGTTCAGCTGCTCCACGATACGCGCCTTGATCTCAAGACGTTTGGAATTGGAGAATTTACCGGCATTTCTCTTTAGGAATTCCAGAGCTTTCAGCGGATTATCCTTTATCAGCCGAAGCATCACATCGTATGCCTCATCCTGGATCGCCTTGCTTTCATAACGGGAAATTGTAGCCTCCCCCCATCCCAAAAGCCTTGCTAAATCTACCTGTGACAACCCGTAGCTTTCCCTGATCGCCACTATTTCATCAGAGGTCAGCAGTCCATGCGCTGCACGGTAGGCATTGCGGGCATTCAGCAAATTCTTATTCGTCATAGCGGCCGTCTCAAATTCGTTTTCTTCCTCGTCAGCATTAACACAGTAATAAAAATGCTCCTCATACAGCACGGGCTCGCCTTTTATCTCGATCTGCGTACACCGTTTTCTTTCCTCTACTTCATGAGTTTCGTCGCATAGCGGACAGTTCATATGAATTTTCTTAATCAATACGTCGTCTTTCATTCTTCTCTCCTTTTCATCCCGTGGCCATGCGCGCTGTACTATCAATTGATAGTATATTAATCATTTGATTGTTTGTCAAGAACTTTTTAAGGATCGGAATCCACGCTGGTTTCCGATCCTTAAATTTTATCTGCTTCATTCTCAATTATTTCTTCATTCTCCATGCGGCATCGATCACATGGGCCGCGCAGTATTCCGCCTCTTCACGGGTCAGTCGAAACTCTTTATCCTTCCCCTTAAGCGCCGCCAGCGCCTGCCTGTAATCGCCTCCGGAGCCGGGCATGAACAGGTCGTTGCCGGCCGTCAGGGTCGGGGCCGGTTTCGCCATACGGTATCTCCCCTTCGCACCCATCAAGCTGACCACCCAGTCGGTCATGATCAGACCACCGTATCCCCATTCCCCTCGAAGAACCGTCTTCATCAGGTCGCCGCGCTCCGAAGTGTGAGTGCCGTTTAACAGATTGTAGCTGGTCATCAGGGCCGCCGGGCTGCTCTCTGAGATACAGATCTCAAAACCGCGCAGATAGATCTCCCGCAGGGCACGCTCGCTGACCTGACTGTTGGAGACATAACGGTTGGTCTCCTGGTTATTGCAGCAGAAATGCTTGACCGTCGTGCCCTTGCCCGGATGCTTCTGCACGCCCTTCGTGACCGCCGCGCCCACCAGGCCGCTGATCAGCGGATCCTCCGAACAGTATTCGAAGTTCCGGCCGCACAGCGGACTTCTCTGGATGTTAAATGCGGGCGCCAGCCACAAATCGATCCCGAACCGCTCCATCTCCTCGCCCACCAGATCCCCGCAGGCCTCGCAGAGCTCCAGGTTCCAGCTCTGCGCCAGGGCCGTGCCGATAGGTATCGCGGTACAGTACTGATCCTGCACCTCGCCCCTGGGCGGCCGGCTCATCAGTTTCATGACGGCCTTAAGCGCAGAGCCCATGAATTCCTCCATGCCCGCCGGCATCGCGTTTCCGATGGCGTGAGCGCCTTTCTTATCCCGGACGTAGTGCTTCGCCAGACGCAGTCCGGCCGGGCCGTCAGCCATGATCAGGTTCGGCACGCCGTCCACCTTGTCCGTCGTCTCGCCCGCCGCGCCGGCCACGCTCGCGGACGCGCTGCCGATGACGCCGGCGATCCCCTGCAGCCCCTCGCCGAAGCTGCCCATGCACAGGCTGATCAGCTGCTCGTCGGTGAGGGAGGCGGCTTTCCTGCGGGCCTCCTCCGACGCCTCATAGGGCTTCGGCCAGGTCAGGGAGGAAAATGCAGCTGCGTCAAGGCACAAAACCGGGAGACCGCTCATGCCGCCGTATTCGGATCCGCTGTCGCCTCCCACCGCACTGCCATCTATCTCTTCCGTCACCGGCATGTTCGGCTCCGTCGTTTCCGAAACCACGACGCATGCCGGTTCTCCCACCGGCCTTTCCGGCTTCCAGTCCTCAAAATCCGGCTTTCCGCCCACATTGCTCAGCTGCCGCACCGTCACCGTCTCATCCAAACCCACCACGGCGCAGGCCACAGTATCCCGGCTGCTCGTTCCGACACGCACAACATAGTCGCCGGCTTCGAGAATATATCTCGCCGTCTCCGTATCATATCCGGCCAGGCTTTCCATTGCAAACCGCACATTCACCGTCTCACATTCTCCCGGCTCCAACAGCCCGGTCTTCGCAAACCCGGCCAGCGCCTGGTATGGCTGGTCCAGCTTCCCCCACGGAACGGAGACGTAGACCTGCACGACTTCCTTGCCCTGATATCCGCCCGCATTCTTCACCGGCACAGACACGGTAACCTCTGTACCCTCGATTGATACATAAGCGTCTCCAAGTTCAAAATCCGTGTAAGTAACGCCGTAGCCGAACGGAAACATGGGCTTTTTCCCCACACTGTCGAAATACCGGTAACCTACATAAATGCCTTCCCGATATCGCGTATCATCCGGATCTCCGAACTCGCCGACAGCCGCGTAATCTTCCCACGCGCTCCAGGTGGCAGCCAGTTTCCCGGACGGAACACTCTTTCCAAGCAGAATATCCGCCAGCACCCGGCCCGTCACCGCCCCCAGCTGGGACAGGATCAGGATATTCTCCACTTCCGCCACCGGACTCAAGTCCACGACACCACCCACGTTCAGCACCAACATGAAACGCTCATATTCCCTGCTGCACGTCAGGATATCCCGGATCTCCGTCTCCGTCAGCCTGATGTCGCCGGCCTCCGGCCTGCGGTCATTGCCCTCGCCGGAATTGCGGGCCAGCACATAAACGGCTGTGTCCCCCGCGGCGTCGATGGGCAGTTCATACGCCGGTTCCGGCATCACCGCGCCCATACCCACCAGGATCGCCATCTGATGGCTTTCTTTCGCCTTTCTCTTAATATCCGCGATGAATTGCTTATGCGCCTCTTCCCGGACCGCGTCGTAGCCGTCCAGCCAGTTCTTGCTTGTAATTGTAAATCCCGCCTTCTCAAGCCCCCACTCCGCCGTCGCGAAGAAGCGGGAGTTCACGTCGCCCGAACCGGTGCCGCCCTTGACCGTGCGGCGCGCGCCGCTGCCATAGAGCGCGACCGGCCCCGCCGCCGGAAGCGGAAAAGCACCGTTTTTCTTAAGAAGCACCGTGCATTCCGGCGCCAGCTTCCTGAGCTTTGCGAAATGTTCCTTTTCATACGTGTTGACTGCCATATCTATTTCGCTCCTTTCCGGCTCTTCACCTGAATCTCCGTCCAATATACAAGATAACTCTGTGTCAATCATATTCCCTCGCCAATCTCTTTGCAAGCGGAATCTTGCTCGTCTTCCAACAAGCCGGGCAGAATCTGTAAAAACAGGGGCTGTTGCAAAATAGATGAGTAATCATCTATGGAGCAACAGCTCCATCTTTTTGCATAAAAACAGAAAACGGAC
>CANQBX010000020.1 GCA_947589095.1 uncultured Lachnospiraceae bacterium | reverse complement strand
TTGATGGAGTTCTTGTTCGCGCCGACCGTACCGTCCGCGCCCAGGCCCCAGAACTTGCAGTTGGTGGTTCCTTCGGGCGTGGTAACAAGCGGAGCGCCGACCGGCAGGGACAGATGGGTCACATCGTCCACGATACCGATGGTGAAGACCTTCTTCTCGGTGTTCTCATAGACAGCCACGATCTGTGCCGGCGTGGTGTCCTTGGAACCAAGGCCGTACCGTCCGGTGTAGATCGGAACCGCGTCGAACTTGCTGCCCTTTAAGGCTGCGACAACGTCTAAGTACAGCGGCTCGCCCATGGCGCCCGGCTCCTTGGTCCTGTCAAGAACAGAGATCTTCTTCACCGTATCCGGGATCGCGTCGATCAGGGCCTGCGCGCTGAACGGACGGTACAGGCGGACCTTGACAACGCCGACCTTCGCGCCGTTCTTCATCATGTAATCTACCGTCTCCTCGATGGTGTCGTTGACGGAACCCATCGCGATGATCACCTGCTCGGCATCGGGAGCGCCGTAGTAGTTGAACAGCTTGTAATCGGTACCGATCTTTTCATTCACCTTGTCCATATACTTCTGGACGATGGCCGGAAGAGCGTCATAGTACGGATTGCAGGCCTCTCTCGCCTGGAAGAAGATATCCGGGTTCTGCGCGGAACCTCTCTGGCACGGATGATTCGGGTTCAGAGCGTGATGACGGAACTCTGCGATCGCGTCCCAGTTGACCATCTCAGCCAGATCGTCATAATCCCACGCCTCGATCTTCTGGATCTCATGGGAGGTACGGAAACCGTCGAAGAAGTTGATGAACGGAACCTTGCCCTCGATGGCCGCCATATGGGCGACAGCGGTCAGGTCCATAACTTCCTGGACGCTGGACTCGCACAGCATCGCGCAGCCGGTCTGACGGCAGGCATACACGTCGGAGTGGTCGCCGAAAATGGAAAGAGCGTGGCTCGCGATCGCACGCGCGGATACATTGATCACGCCCGGCAGCTGCTCGCCCGCGATCTTGTACAGGTTCGGGATCATCAGCAGAAGACCCTGGGAAGCGGTATAGGTGGTCGTCAGAGCGCCCGCTGCCAGAGATCCGTGAACAGCGCCCGCCGCGCCGGCCTCGGACTGCATCTCGGTGATCTGAACCGTGCGGCCGAAAATGTTCTTCCTGCCTTCGGTTGCCCACTCATCCGTATGCTCCGGCATGACGGAAGAAGGGGTGATGGGATACATGGCTGCTACTTCGGTAAACGCATACGAAGCATGAGCGGCAGCCTGATTACCATCCATGGTTTTCATTTTTCTTGCCATTTGATTTTCCTCCTACTAATGTGAATGTAACCCAGTGCTGTGCGCGCAGGCGCCGGCGGCGCTTTCTGTATAACGATACGGCTGGGATCAGCCTCGGGAATGGGCGGCAGACGGCTGCTCGCACTGACCTGTCTAACATTATAGCAACTATTCTTTGATTTGAAAAGAACAAAAGCAAAGAATTTACGTACAAATTTTTAAACAATCCATACAAAAAAAGCGTCCCCCGCGCGCACACAAAAAGCGCACCCGAAGATGCGCTTTTATAAACCCGTAAAATCCTAACCGATGGGCGGCGGCGGAATCGCTCCCGGCTCCGCAGGCGCCTCTCCCGGTCCCGAACTTATCTGCGGCTGCCCCGAATCGAAAGGCGGAGCCGCCGGCTGTGTCTCCACAGGGGGAGACACCACGGCCGCAGTAGTCTGCTGCTCTCCCAGCGGACCCAGAGGACCGGACGGCACCGATTCCGCGGAAGGTTCCGTCGCATCCTCCGAAGGCGCTGTCGTCTCCCCCTCCGGCGGGATGTATACGCCGGATGTATTTCTCTTGATTACAGGCGAATGGCCCTTGTAAGTCGTGGTATGATCCACCTCGCGGCTTATGACTTCGCCATCCTTCTTTATTATCAGTCTTGTCTCCCAGCGGCTTCCCATCGAGCCGGACGACACGGTGACTTCCTGATCCAGCGGAACCGTCTGATCCTCCTCGTAAGTAGGAGCCGGCGGGTCGATATCCCCCAGCTTCGTGGATTCCAGGGAGTAAGTCACCCCCTCCTCCAGCACCGGGATCCCGTATACGGAGACCGTCACCGTCTGATTGTAGTAGCTGGCCTTGATACCGACGGCCGCCTTGCTGGTGTTCACGAACTTGAAATCCGGTCCTCCCCAGCTGACCGTAGCGTCCTGACCGGGCGTCACATAAGTCGGCTCAAAGGTATGCGACCGGCGCATGGAAATCTTGAGTCCCGCTCGCAGTACCGCGTTATACAGGGTCGTCGACACCTGGCAGACGCCGCCGCCGATCTCCTGAACCACCTCGCCGTTATTGTACGCGGCAGCGCTCTGGTATCCTTTCGCCTCCGTACGCTCGCCCACGGTGTCGTTAAAAGAAAGCTCCTGCCCCGGCTGGACGATCGTTCCGTTCAGCTGCTGGGCCGCCAGCTTCACGTTGGTGTTGCGCTTGGAATTGGCGGTCGTGTTGGTCGTATAGGTTCCGATCGTTTTATACAGGCTCTGGGCGCTGGCCTGGGTGATCTCCGGTTCGACCGTACTGCCGCTTACCTGGATCTGCGCGTCAAAATCCTTGGAATGAATGGCCGCCTGTATATCGGACGTAAGCTTCGCCTCGTCGATGGCCACGCCATTCTCTCCGGCCGTGAACGTAAAGCTGTCGCTGGACGCGTCATAAGCGGAGATCGATCCGTTCTTCGGCTCCTTGTTCCAGCGCTCCTTCATGGCCGCTACCTGCGACGCCACCGCCTCGTCGAGCCCCGACGTGTCAAGCGTGTACTTCTCCTTCGGCTCACCGGCAAATATCTCTTCCAGCAGGACGTCTACCTTATCCGACATCAGATTCGTCAGCTCATAGACGTCTCCGTCATAGACGGCCGTCATCCTCCACGGATAGTTCTTAAGGATGGCTTCCTTCGCCTGCTCTCTGGACATTCCCGTGATCGTGATATCGTCCACGGTCACCTCTTTGACGAGCTCCGTCTCCGGAGGCGTCGTCTCCAGGGCCGAAGCACCCGACGTGGTTTCGTCCTCCTTAACCGCCTGCTTTCCGGGATGCTGGGTCATGGCAAACGCTGCCGCCGCGATCACAAGGATCAGGATCACGCCGATGATGGCGATAATCCGGTAATCCGGAGACGGTTTCCGCTTATAGCTTCTGTAGCTGCGGTACGCGGAACCGGAACTGCTGCCCGTCCTCGCGCGGCTGCCCGAACGGCTGCTTCCGCTGCCCGAACGGTTCGCGCTCCCGCTGCCCGAACGGCCCGTACCCGCGCTCCCCGCGCGTCCTCCGGCCGTATTCCTCGATGATGTGCTGCGGCTTCCCCCTCCGCTTCTGCCGGCAGAGGAATAGCCGCCGGTACGATTCGTTGTACTCATAATTTCACCTGTCTGCGATGATTGTAGAAGAATCCAAAATGAGTATACCATACTTTCTCCAAAAAGGAATACTTAATTTTCTTATGTTTGTCTTACGATTTAGCCGTCGTATTACCTGCCTGTTACAAATATTTCATTTCCGATAAAAATACATGAATTTTCCCAAAAACCGGAAACAGTGGCAAGCAGCCGGACATATGATGAAGTGTAATCAGAATATCTGGAGGAACAAAGCATGAGCGATTTGGCGGCAACAAACTGTGGCTGCGGATGTGACTGTACGACAGGAGGAAACGGCTGCAACATCATCTTCCTGATCCTTCTGCTGTGCTGCTGCGGCGGGAACGGCGGATCGAACATAGGCGGCGCAAACTGCGGATGCGGATGCGGCAGCGACATCATCTGGATCCTTCTGCTGCTGTGCTGCTGCGGCGGAAACGGAAACAGCTTCTGCTGCTGATTCCGTGAAGACCGCCGGCCGCGCGGCCGGCGGTCTTTCTTTCTGTCGTTCCATTTACACTCTATTTACGTCCTGTCTTCACGGAAGTTCCCGCTTTCTGGCAGCGGACCATACATCCCCCGGCCGCGGCGGGCTGTCCTCCGTTCTTCTTTTCCTTCTGTCTTTCCATACACTCCTCGTCGATCTCGTAAACCGAATTCCCATCTATGATCAGGCGGCCCGGCATATTTCCCTCCCGCATTTTCTTCTATACCTCCATCATATGCCGGAATATCTGACATGTTCCCCCGCATACGATAAATACAAAGAGAATTCACGAGGCGGACATGAACGAAGAATCCACCATCAAGCTTACAGACTTCGATCACCTGACCGGCGACCGCCACCTCCAGATGATGAAGGCCGCCCTTCCATATGTAAACGCATCGGGACAGAGGTTTCTCTCCATTCTCGTAAAGCTTCAGGAGCTGCGCCGGACCATCGCTCTCTTTGACCGGGGCGAAGCGTCCGAACTCGGAGCCATGTCCCTGGACGGAGGCCGTCCCCGCTCTCCCGTCGACATGCTGAACGCCGTAAAGCCCTACGCCAGCCAGCAGGAACAGGAGTTTATCGACATGGTCTGCAATCTGATGGAAGGGCTGCGGATCGGCAGCCAGTACCAGCAGGATATGATGCTCCAGGAAGCGGCGGGCGCGGCCAAGAGGAGGTTTACATGAACGGAGACTGGCGCTGCGACCCGAGAGTAAAGGAAATGGATCCGAAAAAGATCGAATTTCTGGAAGAATTAAGCGAACAGATCAAAAATACGCCGAAGGCCCGGATGATGAGCCGTTTCCTTGCGATGTCGGCGGAAGCCGGACGGAAAGGGATCGCCTTCTCCGATCAGGAGACAGACATCCTTGCGGGAATCCTAACAGAATACATGGCCCCCCAGGACCGCGGCAGGATCGAGATGTTCAGGATGCTGTCCCGAAGGATAGGGAAACGATAAGGCCGCGGCTTCCGGAATTGCTTCCGAAGCAGCGGCCTCCCGGCCTCCGTATGCAGTCTCACGGGATCAGCGGACTTCTGGGCCCCGGATTCACGGCCGGACCCGATACGCCGCCCGCGGCCGGCAGCGTGCCTCCCGGTCCCTGGCTCACGGCCGGACCCGATACGCCGCCTGCGGCCGGCAGCGTGCCGCCCGGTCCCTGGCTCACGACCGGACCTGATACGCCGCCCGCGGCCGGCCCGGACGCTCCTTCCTGCCTGCGGACTCCGGCCGAATCTACTTCATAACCGTCCGGCGTCTTTGCCGCGGCATACATCGCCCCTAACGGCCGCTGGCCCGCCGTGGACATCTCCACCTGACCGGTCTGCGTATTGCGGACAGGCTGCGGAACCGGCGCCGCAGCATTGAAATAATGCCAGTTCCCGGCAATCTGCTGCCAGCCCGTACACATGGCGCCGCTCGCAGCCAGATAATACCAATACCCTCCGTCATAAAGCCAGCCGGTCCTCATCTGGCCGTTATCTCCTCCGAGATAATACCAGACCTTATCAACCTCCTGCCAGCCCTTCCTCATATGGCCGTCAGGCGCCAGCAGATACCAGACGCCTCCTTCCTGATACCAGCCGGTATTCATAATGCCGTCGCTGCCCAGATGATACCACTGGCCGCCGTTCAGCACCCAGGTGTTCTTCGCATAGGCTCCGGACGCAAGCTTAAATTTCCAGAAAGCCTCTCCCGACTTCTCCCAGCTTCCGGGCGTCTCCAAAGCCAACACGGAAGGGATCTGATAAACGCCTCCCGACCCCGTCCCGCTCGGGCCGCCGGAGGATCTGCGGCTTACGCCGCCTCCGCTGCCCCAACTGCCTGAGCCGCCTGAACCGCCGGTTGAACCGCCAGAACTGCCGCCCGAGCCGCTGCCGGAAGATCCCTGCGATCCGCCGAACGTCACCGAACTGTTCTGAACGAACGTGATATTAAACAGCTCTCCGTCCGCGACGATCTCTCCGCCATTGACGGAAACGCTCAGTCTCCCGTCCGCTTCCGTCTTAAGCGTACCCAGCTTCCGGATATTCGCCTGCTCCATGATCTTCCCGCTTCCTGCGATCACGATCGTAAGGAATCCCCGGTCCCCGTCGTATACATATTCCCGGATCAGGCTTTCGTCCCAGCCGCCGTCAAACGTAAACTCCACGGATTTCACATCGGAAAGATCCTCCGCGGTAAAAGCCACATTCACCCGGATCGCCGTAATGTCCCCCAGTCCCAGCTGCCGGACCAGCTGAACCGACAGCTCCGCCTGCCCGTCCTTTACGGCCTTCTTCCAGGAGGCGGCGCCGCTGATATGGCCCGTCTCCGCCCGCGCCGTTATCCCGAAAGGCATAAGCGCCAGGAGGAATATTATCCCGAATACCGCCGCGGCCAGACCCGCGAACGGCCGGCCATTTCTCTTCTTCTCTCTCATGACAGACCGCCTCCCTCATTCAGCATGATCTGCGGAAGCTCCGCCGGCATATCCACGAACAGCGTGGAACTGACAAGCCGTTCTCCTTCATTGGTCAGCGCGTTGTCTACCCGGTACAGCTCCGCCCGCACCCGGGAAGCATTCACCGTGCCCGCATAGGCCGGTTCGATATAGTAGACCCAGGTACCTGAACTGACCTCTCCCAAAAGTCCGTTCTCCGGATCCGGCGCGAAAATAACCTGTACGGCCCGGACATCGCCGTCCGCGTCCGTTCCCCCTACCAGGTGCCCGTTTTCATCCCACAGAAGCATCGCGTTAAACGCCGGATTGCCCTTATACCGGCCGGTAAAGATCAGGGAACCTGCCGGGATACGGACGCCGTTCGCCCCGTTGAAATCCGCCTTCAGGATTCCGACGCTTCCTGCCGGCGCCAGATCGATATTATCGCCGGTCTGCCCCATCAGGGACAGTTCCGCGACGGAAACGGCCGTATGGCCCTGGCCCCTGGCCCGGATCCGCACATAGGAGGCGTCATAAGTATAGAGATTCTTTTCATCGTGGAACCAGACCGTGCTGTTTCCGCTTCCGTCCGGTTGGAACCGTTTCTCCGTGGCAGTAACCGTTTTCCAGTCGCTGCCGGTCTCGCTTACGCTGATCTCAAAATCAGTGACCGCCGTACCGGATCCGGCCCGGTACCGGAGGCCGGTAACCGTTTCCGGCTGATTCAGGTGGATAATGATCTCCGGATCGGAACCGTCCGCCGTACTGCCGGTAAATTCAGTTCCGTCGTCCCCGTCGATCATCGCCTCGGTTCCCGGCTGCTTCGACGTATCCGGATGCTCCTCGTTCGGCTGTTCCAGGCTGTCATTGACCAGATTCGTACTGACCGTCCAGAGCGTCTTGTCCAGCTGCCCGTCGTGGCAGACCTTCACGGATCCGATCTCCGTCTTCGCCGTGGGGTTCAGGCACCGGTCATAACCTATAACCTCATATGTAAATGCATGATTGTTGACCGTTCCGATCACGTCCGTAAATACTGCATCTCCGCCGCCGAATGCTTCCGCGTAACCTACCGGCCGGCGTTCGATACTGTCCTTCACCCGCTCACAGCGGTAGATCTCGTACATCCAGATGTCACTGTCCGAGGACAGTTCAAGCGTCACCCGGTTGCTGCCTTCCGTATAGTTTATGCTTCCCCTGACGGTCGCGCCGGCCGCCTGATTCGCGCTGCTCCCGTTCGCAAGCTGCCAGGCCCGGATCTCGTCATTGGCAAACCATATGCCGCGCGTTTCCTTCTCAAACTGTCCGGCGTAGGCCACGGTTCCCGCGTCCGGCTCCAATCCCCAGCGGACGAAGAAATCCAGGATGTTCTTCTCTGCGGCGGCCACCGCAAGACGCATCAGCTTGTTATCCGTATTCGCCTGGGACAGGGACAGCTTATTGCCTTCCGCGCCGGGCGCGCTGTCCGGATTGCGGACATAGGAGTCCGCCCGCGCGAAGAACAGGTTCGCAAGCTGTTCCTCATTATCCTCGTAGGTCTTATAGTTATAGCCACCCAGGTCATAGGCCAGATGCAGCTGCCAGTACATCGCCAGCTGGACGAAGACGTTGGACGCCTTTCCCTTCGTTCCGGATGTTACCTTTTTAAACACATCGCCGTATTGGAACCGGACGGAATCATTGGTATCCTTCGCCTGGGCCAGTACCGAGAAATAGTTGTTGGTCACCTCGGCTACCGCGTAAGCGCCCTCATTGATCTCATGGCCGATCTCATGGGCGATGCCCCAGCCGAAATACTGCCCGATTCCCGTATATCTTCCGCTGCCGTCCGCCTGCACAGGCACGCCGCCCATCATGCCTTTCAGCTCCGGCCACTCGATGCCGATATGCTTTCCGCCCGCGTACATGAACGCTCCGGCGAACATTCTCTGGTAGCGGATGTTGATGCGGCTTACCGGCATCCTGTTGCAGGCAGGCGCCTCCTTATCCTCACTTAAGCCCTTGTGCTGATAGAACAGGACCATCATCTCGTCGAAGGCACGCATAGACTGTTCCAGCTTCTGCGCCATGGCGTCGACGCTGCCTCTTCCCAGCCCTTCCAGGACCTGCGTCGCCGCGGTGGAGATCATGCCGTAGCGCGTCAGGATATCCGTACCCTGATAGATGCAGTTCTCCGGCTGCCATTCATATTTCGGATGGTCCTTAACATGATCGGCCCGGGCGGCTTCCTCCTGCGCGGTCACCTCCAGCAGGTATTCCCTTGCCAGATTCACTCTCTGCGCGGTATCCGTCACATCCGACAGATCCAGAACCGCCGCCTTATGTCCGCCGCTGACCCGCACGCCGTACTTCTCCGCGCCGGACGCGCCGGTATATTCCACATACAGCTGGCCGCCCCGCTCCAGATCCATATTGTCAAGCGCGGTAACGGTGATCTCGTTCGGCCCGCCCTTCAGATATCCGAGCGACTTAAAGACCGCATTGCTGCTGCCGTGATACTGGGAAAGGATCAGTTCAAGCCGCGTAGTATCCCCGTTTCGCACCATCGGCCCTCCTACGTAGATGGTCAGGGTCTCCCCGGCCAGGGCAGTCACGCCGAGCGGCTGATATGTATTCAGGCCGCCGCGGAAGGTAATATGGCTGTCGGACCGGGCCGTATCCTTCGGATCGACCGCCAGGATCTGCGCTCCGGCGCCCTCCTTCAGAATCTTCTCCGCATTGTCAAGCTCGGTCTCCAGCTCCGCTTTTCTCGGATGATATTCACCGCTGACGCTGTCTTTGATCCTGAGCTTCGCCCGCAGGGCGCTGATATCCGCGACGGTCACGCCGCTGCGCAGAACCACATGGTAGGAGTCCGTATACAGATCCAGGATCTCGTGCTCGATCGGATCATAATAATAGAATTTCATCTCCGCGACGCTGATCCTTCTGGCATGTCCGTAGGAATTGCCCATAAGGAGCTGCACCTTCACAGCCTTAAACGGCTCCTCCGTCTGGAACGTATAGTAGAGCTTGTTGTTGCTGCTGACCTTCCGGCGCATCGTAGTCGGAAGCGCCGTCTTCGTTCCGTCCGCGGACCAGTACTGCAGCGTCGCGCCGGTCATTTCATAGGTCTGCGCCTCATCCGGGATAACGAGGACCGTATCCATCTCATACTCCCGGTCAAATGTCACAATGGGCGCCTTCTTATCATCCGGATAGGTATAACCCGCGTCCCAGTCCTCGCGCACCCAGGAGGTGTCATACCTTCCGTCCACGATATCAAACTGGCGGTCCCCGTCGCCGCCGTAGGTTACAGACTGGATATGGGCGGTCACGGCGCTTCCGCTGACCACCGTATTGATCAGCTTGTAATTCGGCGTCTCCGGCAGATTCAGACTGATCGTGGAAGCGGTGTAATGCAGGGATTCCGGCCCCTCGCCGATCGGGTTTACGCCGGTCAGGTAGAACTCATATTCCGTCTCGTCCTGCAGATCCGCCAGCTCATATTTGGTTCCCTCGATCGCCTTCACAGACTGGTAAGGCGTGTTATCGCTGGACGCGACCCGATAGAACAGGTTATAGGTTTTAGTATCCTTCATATCCTTCCAGCTGATGATAAGCCGCCGGTAGCCCGACTGGATCACGAGATTCTCCGGAGCCGGAGGCAGGCCCATGGCCCTCGGAGCGGCGCTCACCTTCGCGGCCTGACTTCTCCAGGCGCCGTTGACGCAGCGGACCTCCACCTCATAGGTGCTGCCGTTGACAAGGTCGGAACCGTTTAACGACGTCACCTCCAGGCCGGCGGTCTCCACCTGATATGTATCCGCGGCCTTCCGGTTTTTACTGTCCGTACCCGAAACCGTGACCTCATAGCCGGTCACATTGGGCATCTTCTTCCAGGACAGCGTGAAGCACTCGCTTCCGTTCTCCACCACCAGCCGTTCGGGTACGGACATGGGCGCCTCCGGTATCCGGTCCGCCATGTCTCCGTAAAACTCCACATCCGATATCTCGGCCAGACTGCCCCCGCTCATGGTCTTTGTGACCCGGATCGTTATCTTCTTTACCGCGACCTGGCCTTTCAGATCGATCACGATCGGCATTCCCTGCAGCATCTCATCCTGGGCGGCGATCGTATTGAGCGCGAATCGGGCGCGGATCACGCTGACTGCCTGGACCGCCTGCCCGTTGCGAACCGTAAATGTTTTCCGCGCGCCTTCTTCCGTTTCCACAATGACCTGTCCGTCGCAGATACTCCCGTCGGAGCCTTCCACCGGATCGATCACGAATCCGCCCATCTTCCTGGCTTCCGCAAATTCCGCGGAAATCTGTACCGGCGATGCGGCGCTGATCGCCGCCCCGGTGCTCTTTAAAGCAACCGTTTTGCCCTCTCCGGTCATCGCGCCGGTCAGGGAGCCCTCTACTTCGGTCCCGGTCTCCGCCTTCTCTTCCACCTCTTCCGCGCGGATCACAAGCGTCTCTGCCGGCCTGGCCCTGCGCGTTTCCAGTCCGGTCCCATAATACCTGGCAAACGCAGCCACATCCAGCAGATCTACCTGGCCGTCGCCGTTTAAGTCGGCCCTGTCATAGAAAACGCTGTGAGTCTCCTCTTTTCCTGAAATGATATCCATCAGGCTCTCTTTATCCGTTTTATCCAGAACGCCGTCGGCATTCACATCGCCCATGATAAGAACGCCGAACTTCTGCGCCGCGGCCGGATCCGTGTATCCGTGCAGCTCCGGCTTGTCATTCATCAGATGGATCGTGGTCAGGTTCGTACCGATCTCGATCTTCTGCTCGTATGGGAGATAGGAGCTGTCCTCCTCCGACATGGGTGTCAGCTTCAGGTCATAGGTTCCGGACGGAATATCCTCCAGGATAGCGGACGCCTGCACATAGACGCCTTCTTCCGCGGCCGGCAGCTCTATCGCAGAACGGAACTGCCCCGCCTGACCGTCTTCCGAAGAAACGGTTCCGGACGGATAAAGCTCCGCCTGCCAGACGGACGGACGGCTGGCGACGACCCCCTGAATATCGATCCGAAGGCTTCCCGTTTTCTCCAGCATGATCCGGCGTACACCGTAAAGCGACGGAGCATCCGCCGGGGTCGCCGTCAGAATTTCTGCATCCGGATCCGTATTCTCCGAAATCTCTCCGGATCCTGTCTCCGGCTCTGTTACAGGCTCCGCAGCGGGCTTTGTCCCGGATTCCTCCGCGGATTCTGTTCCGGATTCCGTTTCCGGTTTTGCCGCGGGTTCCGTTTCATGCTCCGCGCCGGCCGCCGTATCCGTCTCCGGTCCTGCCTGCGCCGTCGCATCCGGCGCTGTATCTTCACTTTCCGCAGACGGGATCTGTACGACCGGCAGAGTATACCGGACCTTTGCCGCAGAAGTAGCCGGCATTTCAAGAGCCATCAGGAGTGCTAAAAATAACGCTGCTTTCCGTCTCATCTCAGATTCTCCCTTTGCAACCTATTTTATAGTTAACCTATTATAGCACTTCTCCGATAACCTATCAACCACATTTTGATGTAATCCGACAAAAAGCCACAAAATATGGGCAGATGATAACCTGCAATCATCTGCCCATACAACTGTGATCTCCGTTCCATTTACGCCTGCCCGTCCGGCCTCCTCTGACGGCTCATCTCCAGCATCTTCTGCCGCAGCTCCTCCTCGATCCTTCCGAGCTCCTGCTCAGCCTCCCGGCGCTTTGTGCGTCCCTCCTCCTGGATCTTCATCACGTCGTCCAGCGTAGTGATCAGAGTCTGGTTGGTCGTCTTCAGCGTCTCGATATCTACGATGCCGCGCTCCGATTCCTTCGCTGTCTCCACCGTCGCCAGCTTCAGCATTTCCGCGTTCCGCTTCAGAAGCTCATTGGTCGTATCGGACACCTGGCGCTGGGCTTTAGCGGCCTCCGTGGAATGGCTCAGGCCCATCGCGATCACCATCTGCGTCTTCCACAGCGGGATCGTATTCACCAGCGTGGACTGGATCTTCTCCGACATCACCGTGTCGTTATTCTGTACCAGCCGGATCTGGGGCGCCATCTGCAGCGATACCATGCGGGTCAGATCCAGATCATGCAGCTTCTTCTCAAACCGGTCGCAGAGGCTGCCCAGATCGCTGGCCGCCTGGGTATCCTCCGGCAGGCCGCTGCGCCGCGCCTTCTCTATGGCCGCAGGCAGCTCCGTGCTTCTGACCTCGTTAAGCTTTTTCTTACCGGCCAGAATATACATGGACAGCTCCTTCAGATACGACAGGTTCAGCTCGTACATCCGGTCCATGACCGCCACGTCCTTGAGAAGCTGCACCTGATGGTTCTCCAGCATCTTACAGACCTGGTTTACATGATTCTCCGCCTTCTCATAGCGCGCTTTCATGGCGGACAGCTTGTTGGCGTTCTTCCTGAAAATGCCGAAAAGCCCTTTCTCCTCCTCCTCGTCAATGGTCTTCAGCTCGCCGACCAGATCCGTAAGCATCTGGCCTACCTCACCCAGGTCCTTGGTCCGGATGTTCTCCAGCGCGGTATCGGAGAAATCGGCGATCTTCTTCTGTGCGCCGGCTCCATACTGCAGGATCATATTGGAATTGGTCAGATCGATCCTACCGGCAAACTCATCCACCTGCTTCTGCTCCTCCGCGGACAGCTTCACCTGAACCGCTTCCGGCTCTGCCGCTGTGGGCTGAAGCTCCTTTTTCTCCTCCGGAACCGTCTCCGCTCCGAACGGTTCCAGTGTCAGTTCCGGTGTTTCCGTGATCCTGTCATCCAGATTCTGTGCCATTTTCTATCCTCCCGCTCTTTTTAAATTTCTGTGCTGCAGTCTGCATCCGCCTCATTCCCTGCCGCCGCGTCGGGCTTGCGGAAATCCCCCTCCGTCAGCCCTTCCCGCTTCAGTATGGTCTGGAGTACCGAGGCGTCGGTCATCACATCGAAGGCCGTATCCTCGTACATATCGTCCAGAAGCTTCTCAAAGGCCCCGTTGATCGTGTCCATGGTCTCCTCGATTTCCTTCTTCGCGCTGTTTATATTATCTCCCGCAAACTCCACAGATGCAAATTCCTTATATGCCGTCACCAGCTTCACCGTGGTCGGCAGATAATATTCCATGAAGCGTTCCAGCTCGTCCAGCTGATCCGGATATTTGCGCAGCGTCTCGAAGAGCCGCTCCAGCACCCGGTCCAGACGGAGCAGCTTATCCGTCATGGCGCAGGCCGGCAGAGACTGCCGCAGCCGGTCCAGTGTCTCCATCTGCTCCTCGCCTCTGGCAATGGCCGCGGCCGCCGCCTCATCCGCAGAAGCACAGCCGCCGTTCGCGTCCGGCGCCTCCGCCGCCTGCGCGCCGCCCGCGCCCGCGCTCTCAGGGCTCTTCCGGGCCTTATCCGCCGCCATCGCTTCGCGCGCCTTCGCATCCTCCTGCTGATTCTGTAAGCGCTCCTGCTCCTGCCGCTCCTTTAAGGCCTTCTGCGACATTTCGTACTGATGATAGGTCTCCGCGTCCATCATCAGGTACGTCCCATTCTCATCCATCCGCGCGTCCGGAAGCATTCCGAGCGCCAGGATCTTCCGCAGATCCTTCCTTGCGAAACTCTCTCCGCGCCCCGCTGCCCGGCCCAGACGGCCGACCTCACAGTAGGGCCTTCCGACGCGCCGGATCTCATCGAGATAGAGCTTAAGCCTGTGAACGCGGCCGTACCGGCCGATGCCGCTCCACAGCATCAGTCCGAATCCGCCGGTCACAAGCGCCAGAAGCAGCACCATGACCCATCCGGCCGCCCCGTCGATGGCGATCAGCGAAATAGTAATCATCAGAAACGTGAGCATCCCGAACGTCGACGTCCCCAGCGCGCCGAACGCGCTCATCAGAATTCCCGATATCCGGCCCTTCCATCTTACGCGGTAATCCGAATTCCCCGAAACCGGCGTCTGCCCGCCGTACGTATACGGCTCGGAACTATACGTGCTTTTCCAGCCCCGGCTGTCCGTATACGCTCCCGCGGCAGTTCCGACGGTCTCTCCCGCGCCGTAACGATATCTCCCGTCGTCGCCCGGCATCCGCGTACCGCGTTTCCAGCTGTCATCTTCTCCCGCGGCAGTATGCGGCGCGAAGCTGGAAGACGAACCGGCGGAGCCGCTCTCGGAGGCAGGCGCCTCCTCAGGCACCCAGTTCGCCCTCTGGGTATCCACCGGTTCCCCCGAGCGCTTCTCCGCACGGTTCCGGTATTTCTCAAACTGCTCCCTTGCTTCTCCCAGAGCGGAATCTACGGTATTTCCGATCGTCCGGTTCAGCTGATCGAAATTGCTCGTCTCCAGCGCCTCGCTTAACGCCCTGCGAATCTGCTCCGCGATGTCTTCTCCTCCCCATCCGTTCTGTCCGCCCATCCGATCCTCCCTATGCTAAAGCAAAATTAACGATTCCATAAGCTAAAAACAGAAGTATCCCGACATTCCCAATCACGGCCGCAAGCCATTTCCCTGCCGGAACGCGCTCCCGCATCCGGTAAAACCAGATCTGGCGCCGTCCGAGGATCAGCAGAAGGATCCCTCCGATTACGCCGGTTCCCAATACCAGATACCAGCCCATTATCAGCACAGAACCAAACATTATATTGGTCTCCATGTAATCCAGCAGGAAGACAGGCACCATACTGCCGCAGAAATTCACCAGCATATGCAGCGCGATTGTATACCGGATCCTTCCGGTACGCAGATATACGTACGCGAAAATCACGCCCAGCGCGAACGCGTAGAAGAACTGGTAGAAATTCCCGTGCGCCACGGCGAACAGCCCTCCCGACATAAGGACCGCGGTCAGCTGTCCGTAACCGGCTACCCGGTCCAGCAAAAACTTACGAAACAGCAGTTCCTCCAGAACCGGCGCAACCACCACCGCCACGAGCAGTATGTACCATGGCCCCATATTCAGGATGATCTCCTGGACGCCGTTCGTCATGGGCCGTCCGGTCAGAAGGCTCACAGCCAGCATCAGAAGCTGTCCGATCAGATTCCCGGTAAGCATGGCTCCCAGACATATGACAAAGATCGCGGCGAACCTCCCGCCTCCTGCCGGAAACTGCCAGGACGGCCCCCGTTTCGGAACCGTACGGATAATCAGGCAGCAGAGGGGAAATGAGACCGGATACATCGCCAGCATACAGACCGCCATATAGAGGCTTTCCCCAAGCCCCTCTCTCCACGGTTCCAGCAGGGCCATGGCCCCAAGCTGGCTGCCGCTTGCCGCCAGAAAAAACAGAAGATAAGCAAGGCCCATTCGGGAATAGCTTTTTCGAACCTGCTTAAGCCTTGTTTCCATCGCCGCACCTCCGTCGCTTTGATCCGCAGGCTTTGCGCCTGCCGCCGGTCATCTGTCCGATCCTTCTCTCATCTTTCTGCTGTATTCGTCCTGGCACACCTGCATCCGGAACTCGAACGCCTGCCGGTCCTTCTGGATCAGCGTCTGAAGGATCAGACCGGCAAACCAGGAAAGGAATCCCACGATCACGCAGTAGCCGCAAACGATCAGGGTCGGGAAATTCGGCACCATCCCGGTTCGGATGTATTCCGCCATAACCGGGATGAAAAAGACCGTCGCCAGCACAAACAGCACCACCGCCACCGCGCCGAAAAACCGGACCGGACGGTAGTCCTTATACAGCCGGAAGATCGTCCGTAAGACCCGGATGCCGTCCGGCAGCGTATTCAGCTTCGACACGCTTCCCTCCGGCCGGTCCCGATAGGACACGATCACATTTCGAATGCACATACCCTTGTCCACCGCGTGGATCGTCATCTCCGTCTCGATCTCAAATCCCTTCGACAGTACCGGAAAGGTCTTGACGAACAGATAACTGAAAGCACGGAGTCCCGTCATCACATCCCGGATATCGCTCCCGAACAGATGATTGATAGAGGCGCGCACGACCGTATTGCCGGAATTGTGGAACCGCCTTTTGTTCTCCGTAAAATAGGTAGAGGACAGCCGGTCGCCCACAACCATATCCGCCTGATGATAAAGGACCTCCTCCGCCATCCTGCGGCCTGCCTCCGCCGGGTAGGTATCGTCGCCGTCGACCATGATATAGCACTGCGCGTCGATCTCCCGGAACATGCGCCGCACAACGGCTCCCTTTCCCTGGCGGGGTTCATACCGCACGACAGCCCCCGCCTGTTCTGCAAGCTCATCCGTGTGATCCGTGGAATTATTGTCATAGACATAGATCACCGCTTCGGGAAGCTCGCGCTTCCAGTCGGCGACCACCTTCGCGATCGTTTTGCTCTCATTGTAACACGGAATCAATACTGCGATCTTATCCATCCTGTTCCTCCGAAATATCTGTTTTCAGCCGTCCGTCAGCGTCGAACTCATACCGGACGCCGTCGATTCTGCGGCTGCCTGTAACCATTCTCCCCGAATCATCCAGATAATAATCCGCGTCCAGATGAATCCATCCTGTCTGCATTATACCATCTTCCGCCAGATAATACCAGTCCCCGTCTGCATTCAGCCAGCCTGTATACGGATTCCCCTCCAGATCGGTATAATACCAGTTTTCTCCGTCCTGCTGCCAGCCGCTTTTGAGTATACCGAAATAATTGACCGCATACCGCCGTCCGCCGTCCTCATAAACGCCGCGTCTGACCGAACCGTCCTCCCGGATATAATAATCGCTGTCTCCCAGCTTCTGTCTTCCGGTCAGGGATGTCCGGACCCATACTCCCGCAAGAGGCGCAAGGCTCTCCCGGTTCTCCAGCGCAAGGGACGCGCCGAGGCGGCAGACATCTCCCGTCTTCCGCGGCAGCACGACCGTAATCTCCTGCTCCGCCGCATCCGCCAGATCTACCGGTATCCGTGCAAGCACGGCCGCGTCCGTTTCCTCCGTCCGGCTGCCGGCCGATTTCGCCGCATCCGCGGTCTCCCAGGTTCCATACACCGTCACAACGCCGGTTCCGCAGGAATCGAGTCCCCATTCAACCAGATCCTTAAGTCCCGGCACACCGATCGAAACCTGTACCTCCGTCTCCTCCTCCGTCTGTCCGATATCCGTGATCCCGTCCCTTACAAGCGCCGCCGGCCTGCGTTTCGTGAGGTCGCAGAAGCTTTCGGAGGGATTTTGAACCTGTACCAGATAAATGTCCTTATCCCAGAATATATTCTGTTCAATACGCTCGATCCGCTTTACGCCCAGACGGTTCGCATAAATAATCCCCAGATCCGGAACATACCCCCTGGCAGCGCTGACCATCGTATCCATAACCGCGTCCTCCCGCAGGTCCTCCGTCAGACGCCGCGCCCATTCCTCATACAGCGCATCGTTTTTATCGTCCATGGCCTTCCAGGACAGGATCGGACAGCGGCTGTTTAACAGCGCCGCATAATGGGAATTGTTGTCCAGAAGAAGAATCTCTTCGCTGTGCCCGCGCTGCTGCAGATTTCCGAAAACTCTGTCGTGTCCGATCAGGGACAGCTGCGCTTTATATAATTCCTGATTCTCAAATACAGACGGACGCCAGCTCCATTCTATACCGTCCAGACACCGGAAGCCGTACCAGACCGGTCCCGGCAGGATCAGCGCCAGCATGCACGCCGCTGCCGCCGTCCGGACAGCCGGTCTTTCGAAACACCGGACCGCGGCCGAACAGCCCCACAAAAGCAGAACCATAAACCCGGCCATATAGTAACGGCTGTGTCCTGTGGCAGCGCTCCACAGCAGGGACGACAGCAGGACGAAACCGCCGAGAAGCAGATATAAGGAAGTATAACCTTCTCCGTCCCTCCTCCGTCTTATCGCGGCGGCGGCCCGCTTAAGCGCATACGCCCCCGCCATACACCACGCGGCTCCGTAGGGGAGCGTGTACGGATTCGGGAGCTCGCTCTGCCGCCACGCCGGCCTTATCACCGCGTAAACCGGCCACAGAATGATCTCCGCCCAATTCGTCGCGCCCCACCGCATATCCTTAAAATTCGTCTCCGACGAGTAAACCGACTTAAACAGCGAATTATAATACGGAAAGATCGGATTGCCGGTCTGCGCCGTATTATGGATCAGATAAATGGATACCGGCAGCGCTCCCGCCGCGAAACAGGCAATAAATACCGGCGCCGTGACCGCCTTCCTGTTCTTCGCGATATAGAGCGCCAGAAGGGGAAGTACAAAAACGACCTGCGTCATCTTAAACGCCACAAGAAATCCCTGGAGCGCCGCAAATACGGCCATTTCTTCTTTCCCCCGGCATTCCTTCAGCAGGAAATAAACGCTTTCCAGCAGAAGCACGACCGCCGGTATCTCCACCATATAGCCGGACAGCTGCATCAAAAGGTCGTACTGGGCTGTTATAAGAAACGCGGCCAAGGGCTGGAGCCGCCTGCATCGGCCGCCGCAGAGGAGCTCCAGAAGTCCTCTGAGCTGCCGGTAGATAAGAAGAACCGACCAGAGATTGAACGCGGTTCCCATCCGATAGCCGAGGGCCTTGCGGAACAGCCAGAACAGCCTGTCCGCCAGCGGGAAGGTAAAACCCTGGAAGGAGCCCGGCATCAGATCCCTGCCCGTCATGTTCCGCCATACCGGCTCCTGCAGAAGAATATGGTAATTCGCCACATCCGTACTCTGGTCCGGGAGCAGCGCCTTCACGAAGAAAAACAGGGAAAACGCCAGAACCGCCGCCAGGTCAAACCAGGACCTCTCCTGAAGCTTCCCTGTCCCGCAATGGCGGTATATCCACCAAAGCACAGGAAGCATCAGGACAATTCCCGCCGGAGCGGCCAGGGGAGTCTCGAGCCCGGCCAGATAAAAGAGGAAATCAACCGCGTCCTCCAGCCATACCCACAATACATAAAGCAGGAAAACCACAACAAAACCCGATGAAAACTCCGCTTTCTTCATTTCCCGCAGTTCCTTCAACCTACAATTCTATTTTTAAGGGGATGTTGCAAAATGTACTTTCGCAGCATCCCCTCACTGTCAGCTATTCCTGTCCGGCTGCCCGGCGAAGCTTAGTTCTCCGCGTCCTCCAGGCTGGCGGCCCTTGCCTCGACTTCCTTCTTCTGGATGTCGCCCGGCGCCTGCTCATAGCGGCTGAACTCGTACTCGAATACGCCGATGCCTCCGGTCATGGAGCGCAGATCGGTATTGTACCCGAACATCTCGCTCATAGGCACGTCCGCCTCGATGATCTGCTTGCCGTGATGGTCGGAATTCATACCCAACACACGGCCGCGGCGGCGGTTTAAGTCGCCCATGATATCGCCGGTGAACTTATCCGGAACCGTCACCTTCACGGAAGCGATGGGCTCCAGAAGAACCGGGTTGGCTTCCATGAACGCCTTCTTGAAGGCCAGGCTTGCCGCCATCTTGAAGGCCATTTCCGAAGAATCTACCGGATGGTAGGAACCGTCCAGAAGGATCGTCTTAAGGCCCACGACCGGATATCCGGCAAGCGGTCCCTTCAGGACGCACTCCTGAATTCCCTTCTCAACCGCCGGGAAGTAGTTCCTCGGAACGGCACCGCCGAATACCTGCTCCTCGAAGGTATACGGAGTCTCCAGATCGCCGGAGGGCTCGAAGGACATCTTCACATCGCCGTACTGGCCGTGGCCGCCGGTCTGCTTCTTATACTTGCCCTGGGCCTCCACTTTCTTGCGGATGGTCTCGCGGAACGCGAATCTGGGCTTGGACAGTTCAATGTCAACCTTATAACGGCTCTGCAGCTTACTGACCACGACCTCCAGCTGCTGGTCGCCGATGCCGTACAGAAGGGTCTGACGGTTCTCCTTGTCGCCGACCATCTTCAGGGTCTGATCCTCGTCCATCAGCTTCGCCAGGGCGCTGGCCACCTTGTCGTCGTCACCCTTGGTCTTGGTCGTATAGCGCATGTAGGTGTAAGGCGTGGAGATCTCCGGCTTGTGATACAGGATCGGGGCCGTGCGGACCGCCAGCGTATCGCCGGTCTGGGTCACGTTCAGCTTCGCCACCGCGCCGATGTCGCCGGCCTTCAGCTCCGCGAGCTCGATCTGCTCCTTGCCGCGCAGCGTGTAGACCTTTCCGATCTTCTCCTCCGTCTCCTTGCTTACATTATAGGAAGCCATGTCCGGCTTCAGGGTGCCTGTACACACTTTGACCAGAGAATACTTGCCGATGAACGGATCCACGATGGTCTTGAAGACTCGCATGGAAAGGGATACGTCGTCGTTATACTTGGCCACGAAGCGCTCACCGGTGGACACGTCCACGCCGATACACTCGAAGTGATCCGGCGACGGCAGGTACTTGTCGATGGCCTGCAGAAGCATCTTGGCGCCCTGGGCGTTGATTCCGCTTCCCAGCATGACCGGAACGATGCTGCCGTTGATCACGTTCTCACGAAGCGCGGAAGAAACTTCCTGATATGTGAACTCCTCGCCGGAGAAATACCTCTCCATGAATTCCTCGTTGGTCTCCGCCACGGCCTCCATCAGGGCCTCGCGGTAGATTGTCAGATTCTTCTCGCAGTAATCCGGAATCGGACACTCCTCGTAATCGCTTAAGGTCGTGAACTTCCGTCCGGCCATCTTCACCACGTTCACGAAGCCCACGAACTTCTCGTTCTCACGGATGGGCATATGGAAGGGCGCGATCTTGCGTCCGAAGCGGGTCTCCAGCTTCAGGATCAGGTCGCGGTAGCTGGCGTGGTCGTCGTCCATATTGGTCACGAAAATGATCCTGGGCAGGTTATACTTCTCGCAGAGCTCCCATGCCTTCTCAGCGCCGACCTCGATGCCGGCCTTGCAGTTGATCACGATCACGGCCGCGTCGGCAACGCTGATGGCTTCCTCTACTTCGCCTACGAAATCGAAATATCCGGGAGTGTCCAGGATGTTGATCTTGATCGGGCCGTTCTCACCCTTGTACTCGATGGGCACTAAGGACGTGGAAATGGAAAACTGCCTCTTGATCTCTTCCTTATCATAATCGCTGATCGTCGTTCCATCTACTACATTGCCCATACGCTTGGTGATCCCTGTCACCAGAGCCATCGCTTCCACTAGTGTGGTCTTGCCTGCGCCGCCGTGACCCAGCATAGCCACGTTGCGGATCTGCTTGGTGCTATACACGTTCATAACTTGTACCTCCTGTCAAATAAGCCTATGTTATCATTCTACTAAATAATTGCGGATTTTACAAGTGAATTGTAACGAATTGACTGGTTTTTTTCTGAAATATGCGCTGAGGCTGGTTTACCTGCGAATTGGTATGCGTAATGTGGGGGGAATTGGGGGGGAGATGCACATAGTCGTGAAAGTTACGCGCAGGCCCCCTGCTCCTCCTGAGGTTCAGGTTTGCTCGCGGGAAAAGTCTAAGTTCGCGGCGATTTGCTAAAAGCATTCCGAAAAATGGAACCAGCCTGGGTGCATCCGTAAGGGGGCTTTCTTGGTCCTTCCATTTTTCGGAATAACGCAAATCACTGCTTACTAAGACTTTTCAGCCGCTCGCAAAATTCACCGCAGGAGGAGCAGGGGGCCTGCGCTGGTACTTCCATGAGTATGGGAATATGCGCGTATGCTTCATACTTTCGCTATGTACATCGTTCCGAACCTTTCGTTTACCCAATTTACTAATTATTTTGATTTATCTACGACTTGTCAAATAAAAACTCCGGCACACTTCACTGCATAAAACCAAAAACCAGATTAAATAAACTGACAAACAGCGGCCGGGAACAGTTCATCCATCAGGCAGAAACCCAGCCACATTCATCCCGCCAGCGACAGCGCAGCGGGACAGGCGGGGGCGCGGCACATCCTGGGCGCGATTTGCGGAGAAGGGTTTCGCCTATCTTAGCGGGAAAGAGGGCCGTTCCGGGGCCGGAGTCCCTGACCTCAAGTCAGGGACGGAGCGCAAGCTGAGGGAGAACTCATCAAGAGTTCTCCCGAATTTGACGGTGCCCCGGAACGGCCCTCTTTCCCGGTTAGATAGGCAACCCTTCGGAGCCATGAGCGCCCGGGATGTGCCGCGTCCCCGTCTGTCCCGCGTACCTCCCGCGACAACATGCACATCGCCCATTAAGCAGCAATTCCATTTGCCAGCCCCCAATTCACCAAGCCGCCGTTTCTCCCTCATCGCATTTTCCAAAAAGAAAACACGCTATATCTATTGACAACTAATATTATTCGATATATAGTATTATTAACTTACTAATATTTTCATATATAAACCAAAGGAAGGAGAACGTCTATGGCATTTCAGACCGGGGCCGCATTGCTGGACGCCTGCGTACTGGCCGTATTGGACGGGCGGGACGTATACGGCTACGAACTGACGGTCTATATTAAGAGCGTGATCGACATCTCGGAGAACAGCCTGTACCCGGTACTGCGGCGGCTGCAGAAGGACGGCTGCCTGACGACCTACGATCAGCCCTTTAACGGCCGCAACCGGCGGTACTACTCGATCACGGACGCCGGCCGCCGGAAACTGGCCGGATACCGGAGCGACTGGGAAGAATACAGGAAGAATATGGATCTGCTGCTTGGCAGGAAAACGGACACGCCGGGAACGTCCGGCGATGCGCGGTAACCACTCTATCTTAAGGAGGCTCTCACATGAATAAGGAACAATACCTTCAGAAACTCAGAGAATGCTTAGGCGGACTTCCTGCGAAGGACGCCGACGAGATCATGCAGTATTATACGGAATATTTCGAGGATGCGGGGCCGGAACACGAAGCCGCAGTCATCGAAGAGCTGGGGGATCCGGCGGTTCTGGCCGCGCAGGCCATGGAGGCCCTTGGCCAGACGCAGGGAATCGTTCGGAATACATCCCGGCCGTTGCTTCCCTCCCTGCTCGGCCTTCTCAAAGGCCGCGGCGCAGCGCAGGATGGAACGCAGCCCGTTTACCGTTTTCAGGAAACGGATCTGGAGCCTTTCCGCAGCGTTTTCGTCCATGTCCGCAACTGCCCCATTTCCATTAAGGAATCGGCCGACGGCAGATACGGTGCGGACGTGTGCCTGCTGCTAAATGAAGGCGAGACCGCGCAGGCCGGTATTGAAAAAGGCGTGTTCTCCGTCCGGATCAGCGGCAGGGCCATCTTCCACAGGAACCAGCAGGGAAGCCAGTATGTAAAACTGTACCTCCCCGCCGCGGAATATGACCGCGTTGAACTGCATTCCTCCAACGCTTCGGTTATATCCGACTGTCCCGCCGCGATCCGCGGTGATTTAAAGATCGATACCAGTAACTCCGCTGTCAATGTAAGCGGTATTCGGGACGCGGAGAAGATCCACGCGGACACCAGCAACGGAACCATTCATTTCCGCGCTCTGCAGTGCGGGGAACTCATCGCTGACACCAGCAACGGTTCGATCCGCATTGAAGACGCCGCCTGCGATGTGTGCATTGCCGACACCTCCAACGCCTCCATTTCCGTGAAGGCCTCCGTCTTCCGCAAATGCGTGACGGACAGCAGCAACGGCAGCATCACCGTGAGCGGGTGCCGGTTCACGGAAGAACTGAAGGCCGATACCAGCAACGCGTCTGTTACGGCGGAACTGGAAGGAAGCGAATCGGACTACCGCGTGAGCGCGGATACCTCCAACGCCGCGATCTACGTAAACGGCGAGAAGCGGGGCAAGTCTTACAGTTCGGGCGGGGGAATGAGGAAGGTTATCCTGGATACGTCTAACGGAAGAATCAATGTAACCTATAGACCGGCGTTGACAAAGGATATGCATGCATGACCGGGCGAGCTTTTCAGTTTGGAATGCCGCCGAAAATATATTTACAGAACCGGGTTACGGAAGTATAATAGAAAGCAGAAACGGCTGCGATTTCTGCGCCGGCGGTTCCGGCGACATTTAAGCCAACGGAGGACGAATCAGTGAAAGTAGTAATCTGGGCCGGCGGCCTGGGCTCCCGCATCAGCGAGGAGAGCCATCTGCTGCCGAAGCCGATGATCGAGATCGGCGGCAAGCCGATCCTGTGGCATATCATGAAGATCTACTCCCACTACGGGTACAACGACTTCATCATCTGCCTCGGCTATAAGCAGGAGGTTGTCAAACAATTTTTCGCCAATTACATTGCCAATAATTACGATGTAACCTTTGACATGCGTGAGAATAGAACCATCATCCACGAGACAGCCGTCGATCCCTGGTCCGTGACGCTGGCCGACACCGGCCTGATGACCGGTACCGCCGGTCGTTTGGCCCGCGTCCGCAAGTACATAGGCGATGAAACCTTCATGGTAACCTATGGTGACGCGGTTACAGACGAGAATCTCGGGGAACTGGAACGGTATCACCGCTCCCACGGGAAGCTGGTGACCATCACCACCACCAATCTGGCGCAGACCAAGGGCGTTCTGAACGTGAACGCAGAAGGCGATGTCATGGCCTTCCGCGAGAAAAAGGATGAGGATGCCGCCCTGATCAACGGCGGCTTCATGGTCATGGAGCCGGGTATTTTCGATTACATCGAAGGCGACAGCATGATGGATTATGAGCTTCTGCGCCAGCTGGCCGAGCTGGGCCAGGTGAAAGCCTACCACCACGACGGTTTCTGGCAGTGCATGGATACGCAGCGTGAGAAGAAGAAACTGGACGAGATGTGCCGCCGCGGCGAGATGCCGTGGAAGGTGTGGTAATTCCCATTTTCACAGGATATAGCAAGCAGGGTACCAGTGGCGCCTGGCGCCCTGCTTGTATTTTTATGCGGTCAAAGCGCCAATAACACTCTGTTTGCATTCTCTTTTCCCCATCATGATCCTGACATTTCGGAAATCCGCTGCCATATGCTGCGCATATAGAGCCAGAATGCCTTCTGAACGGTTGAACATCCGGGCGCTCATTTGTCCGTAAATTCGCTGAAGATCAGGTACCACCATCCGCCCATGCAGAACAGGTCGGGACACTCATGAGTATAGAATGCGGCCGGCGCATAGAACAGCTTCCTGTCCGGCGCCCAACAGTTCAGATCATCCGAATAAAGCGCCATTTAAAGCCGCGGGGCCGTCACATTTTGACCGGACGGCCAGAAGCATTCCGTATTTCTGTCTCTCTTCATCAAAATAGACATAGGGATCCCGGAAATCATGGATCTTCAGCCACAAAATATATAGTGACAAACTGCGCATTTCTGTGTTAGACTTAAAGCATATCGAACTGGCCACGGAGGAAGACCAGGCGTACCGGATCGACCACTGGGCGCGCCTCTTCAAAGCGGTCACATGGAAGGAGCTGAAGGCTTTGGCGGCAAAGGACCCGATATTCACCGACGCGGCCAGAACGGCCGTGGTACTGAGCGAGGATGAGAAGATCCGCCTGCAGTGCGAGGCCCGGGAGGATTATTACCGGCGCACAGGGTGGAAGGATGAGTATATTGAGAAGCTGACAGCGGAGAACCAGCAGTTAGCTTCTGAAAAGCAGCAGCTGACCGCTGAGAGGCAGCAGTGGATCTCCGAGAATCAGCAGCTGACCGCTGAGATCCAACGCCTGCGCCAGCTTCTGCAGGATGCTGCCCTCCCAACCTCACAGAACAGTTAAACACATTTATTCTTACAGAGTCTTCCCGGCTGCGCGGCCGGCGCAGCCGCAGACCGCACAGCCGGAAAAACAGAGCCACTTCATCCGATTTATTTGTATCTAATCTCCCAACCCCGACTGCTTATCCAGAAAATGCCGGAACAGCTCCCAGATCTGTTCACTCCAGAAATTTCCCTCATGATCCCCGCCTTCCACGCAGATCAGGCTGACGTCCGCGCCGCACTCTTCCAGGCGGTCGGCCATGTTTTTGCTTTCGGAGAACGGAACCACCACATCGGCATCCCCGTGGGCAAGCAGAAACGGCACATAGGATCTGCCCGGCTGCACATAAGAGATGGGACTCAGCCGCCGCAGAAACTCCGGATCCGCCTCACCGCCGCAGAACGCCGGAACATGCTCCGCCATCAGCGTGGGATCGTCCAGCCAGTTCGTCAGGTCAGTCGCTCCAAAGCAGTCGATGACGGCATCCACATGATCCGAATATTCCGCGTACTCTTCCGTGCGATATTCCTCCATATCTCCGGTGAGGCCTAAAAGCAAAGCCGTACAGCCGCCCGATGACGTCCCGAACGCATATACCCTGTCCGGATCAATATGATACGAATCCGCATGCGCCCGCAGGAAACGGATCGCCGTCTTCACATCCTTCAGAAAAGCAGGAGCGGGGAACCCGTCCGAAATATTCCTGTGCGTAACGGCCGCTACCGCGTAACCGGCGCGGGCCAGATCCGCCAGCTGCAGAATCTCACCTCGGATGTCAGGGAAATGAAATCCGCATCCCTGAATAAATACGACCAAAGGAAATCTGGCATCCTCCACAGGCGTCCACGGCAGAAGCAGATCCATGGAAATCTGCTTTCCGCCGGCTGTAGAATAGATAATATTCGGATGATGAAACGCCTGCCCCTTCAGTGACGGGTTATTGGAAATTTTAAGCATAACAATTAATTCCTCCTTTTGAAAAATATTTTTACATACAGATTCTCTCTTTTATTCAGACCAAATTATCCCTTAACACCACCCAATACGATTCCCTTCACGAAGTATTTCTGAAGGAAGGGATACACGCACAGAATCGGCAGAATCGCCACAAGAATCTGCGCACACTTAAGCGAACTGTCCGCCAACATACTCAAAAGCCCATAATCCTCTCCCATAAACTGTGACGTGTCCATCTGAATAATTACGCTGCGCAGGTAGGTCTGCAGCGGCCGCTTTTCCGCTGTCCGGATAAAAATCATTCCAGGAAACCAGGCATTCCAATGTCCGACCATACAGAATAGTGCTATCGTCGCCACCGCGGGTTTTGAAAGCGGCACATAGATCGAACGAAGAATCCGAAGCGGCCCTGCTCCGTCCATCCTTGCCGAATCCTCCAGTTCTACCGGTATCTCCCGAAAGAAGTTAATCATCAGCACCATATTAAAAATCGGCAACGCATCCGGCAGTATCAAAGACCATATGGTGTCCCGCAGCCCCAGCTGAAATACCAGCACAAATGTGGGAATTAATCCGCCGCCGATCAGCATAGTTATAAAAAAATACCATGCATAAATACTCCTTCCTGTCAAACGGTCATTCGTTTTGGACAAGGGATACGCTGTCAGCATCACCATAAGCAGATTAACCGCTGTTCCAAGCACAGTCACTTTCACTGTCATGAAAAATGCGTTCCAGAACGGTTCCTTACCAAGTAAATATTCATAGGCCGCCGTTGTAAAACCCTTCGGCCAGAATGTCACCATTCCCGTCTGTACGTAATACTTTTCACTGAGAGATACTGCCACCACATATACAAGCGGCAGCAGACAGCTCAAAGTCAGCAGTGTCATCAGTGTGATATTACATATATTAAATATCTTCCGTGACAAAGATGTCCGTATGCTTTTGTGCGCCGTCTTTTCCATGCCAATCTCCCCTTTTCTAAAACAGTTTGTAATCGAACAGCTTATCCGCCAGGATATACGATACTGAGATCAGAACCATGGAAATCAGCGACTTGAACAAGCCCGCAGCAGCAGCCGGTCCATACTGTGCGTTTCCAAGTCCCAGCCGGTAGATCAAAGTATCCAGAACATCCCCCGTTTCGTACACCACAGGGCTGTACAGATTGTAAATCTGATCAAAACCGGCATTCAGTACGTCTCCCATTTTGAGCACCATCATTAGTACAATGATTCCGCGCATTCCAGGCAACGTTACGTGCCATGTCTGCCTGAGTCTTCCCGCCCCGTCTATAGCCGCAGCTTCATACAGGTTCTGGTCTATAGCTGTAATGGATGCCAGATAAACGACCGAACCATATCCGAAATTCTTCCAGATATCGCTTACAATCAGCGTTCCCTGAAAATAGCGATTGTCTCCAAGGAAAAAATAGGGGCCTGCGCCAAAAAGCCCAAGAAACTTATTCACGATCCCCGAGGAAGGAGACAGTATCTCAATCAGAATGGAACCCAGAATTATCCATGACACAAAATGCGGAAAATAGATCACCGTCTGCACTGTCTTCTTAAAACGCAGGTTTGTCAGTTCATTAAGCAGAATGGCCGTACAGATAGGAATCACAAGGCTCAGCGCGATCTTCCACAGAGCAATAACCACTGTATTTCTCAGCGCGCTCATTGTATTAGGCAAAGAGAGTAGGTATTCAAAGTTTCCCAAGCCGACCCACTGCTGATCACCAAATAATCCTTTTGCAGGCTGGAATCGCTGAAAGGCAATTACAAGTCCTGCCATGGGAATATAGTGGAAAATAAAGATTACCACGATTCCCGGAAGCAGCATCAGGTGCAGGGGCAGTTCCCTCCTTAGTTTGCTGATTTTTTTCTTTCTACTCATATTCATACCTTTCTTCATTCCCAAACAGTGCGCCTCAGGCATGGTACCGCGCCGTTTTTTAAACGACGCGGTATGTCGGCCCATTCATCGGACAATTATATCCGATCATCATCATTTTATGGTTTCATTTCTCCACTCATTGACATAGGTTGTAATCTCATCGCCCTTCATGGACTTGAATACATCCAGCCACTGCTGGAAGCCATCATCCACGGACACATTGCCGATTACAATGTTGGTGAAGATCTGCCACTCCTGATCCGTGATCGTAGACCAGTTATCTTGCATCAGCTGATTCGGCGCACCATAGAAGGATGTATAGAAGATATTGCCGCTCTTATACATTTCTGACAGGATTGACATGGGACTTCCTTCACCCGGACCAAACATTCTCTCCCACGCCCACCGCGCGTTCGGAGCATCGCTATGGAGATTACCCCAGGCTGAAACTGCTTCATCTTTGAGAACAGACTCCGGATCATCACTCGCATAAGCCTCCTGCAGGTTCCAGTAGGTATCCAGATTATTCATACCGCTGCCCGGAATAACTATTGGCGTGAACGAACTCATGATAGCAGGCCCCTTGTTCACATCCGGACAATAATGCAGCCAATAAGCAGCACTGCCTATATCTCCTCTAAGGAATGAGGATAGTTTGATCGCTATCTCAGGATGCTCAAAATTCTTGTTAACACATAGATACCCACCAACACTTGGCGCAATCACAGCTTTCACCTTTTCCCCGGCAGGAGACGGAAGCGGAATACATCTCCATCTGTAGTCCGGTTTCGTGCTATGCAATTCCATCACGGTTGAGATAAACCAATGTCCGCCATACATAATTCCTACTTTTTCGTTGAGCAGCTGTTCCGTTACTTCCGGATCGTTATAGGAGACAAATTCCGGATTAATATATCCTTTTTTATACAGATCAGCCAGGAACGCAAGGTACTGTTTTGTCTCCTCTGTAGTTCCGCCCCAGACCGCGCTGCCATCCTTATCCGTAACCCAATATCCGGGATAGGCTCCGAAACCGGCTGCAATTCCCCTTGTATAGTATTCCAGATTCTTGGTACAGCCCAGTCCCCAGGTATCATCCACTCCATTTCCATCCGGATCCTGCGTCATAAACGCTTCCATAATGCCTTCCAATTCTTCAAAGGTCTTTGGATACTCCAGGTTCAGCTTCTCCATCCAATCTTCACGGAGCCAAATATAAGAGACTGCGTCCGTTGCGGAGTAACTGCTGGGAAGTCCGTACAGCTTTCCATCAAACGTTGCCATCTGTAACGGCACATTATCATCCACCTCATATCGCTGCTTTAAAGCATCTGTTGCATATTCTTCATAGAAATCCGTCAAATCCCAGATTAAGTCCGCATCTGCCAATGCTTTCAGATCGCTTTGATTCGTCACCAGAAACATATCCGGCAATTCACCAGACGCCATTTCCAATCGGAGCGTCTCATCATAATCCGAACTTTCCGCCTGCCAACTGTAAACAAAATCCACATTAAAAACCTGCTTAAATATATCCTGATATCTGTTATAAGTCATACTTTCGCCATATGCCTGCGCCAGATATCCCATGGAATCCTCCATGCCTGCATTATAACTGAGAGCCGATGTCACGGTAATTGGCTCGTCATAGCCGGTCAGCTTAGTGTCCAGTTCTCCTGTCGAAGAATAAAAAACAAACAAATTATTGATTACTTCAGCGATTCTCTGATTATACGAATCCGGATCCGTACCACTCGCCGTAAATGTCCGTTCATACAGTTTTCTTCCCGCTATCTCCTCCGTTTCCTGGACAGCCTCCGCGCTTTGCGCTTCTGCGGACACCTGCGTCGTTTCTGTGTTCTGAGTTCCTCCCGCTGCCGTGGTATTCCCTCCCGAATTCGATCCGTTGCCGCCGCAGCCAACAGTTAAAAGAACTAACGCCGCGCTCAGCATGATCGCCAGCCAACTGGTTAATCTTGTTTTCTTCATATGCTTTTTCCTCCTACTATTCCTCTCTTAACAATACCGTCTCAACAAGTTTCCTATTTCATCCGTACCATCCGCAAGTTCTTAAACCCACAAGTTATATTGCCCGATTTCACCTCCCTGTATGAAAAAGCAGTATTTATTAAGACCCTCTTCCAGATCATGGTTCCCGTTGTCTCAGGCGCTGTATCAGCAGACGCCGCGTTAATTTCACTCCTCGATCGCCGCTTTCCGGCTGTTGATCGCCCGGATCACTCCCATGTCAAATTTCGGTTTCCGGCTGTAAGTATATAATCCGTTCATCTCCTGCTCCACATCGTAAAGCTGGGTATAGCAGAATCCGAACATACGGGGGTGGTCTAACAGGGTGTCGATCAGGCCCTTATAACGCGTCAGGAATTCCTCTTCCGTCGCCGGCCCTTCTCCGTAGCCCCAGCTTAACTCATTTACTCCCTCTACATCCCACTTGATGCCGCCGTACTCGCTGATAAAGACCGGGACGCCCTCGATGAATTTCTGCCGGTTTGACAACGGGTCGCAGGGCTTCCCGCCTGCCGCGAAGTCGGCATAATGGGCCGCGAAATCCTTCGGGTTCTGGGTATAGTCGTGAAGATCGAAGATATCCGACTCTACATGGTAGTTGCCACTGGTGTCGATGCAGGGTCGCGTGATGTCAACCAGCTTCGTCATCCGGTATACGATGGAGAGCAGATCGTCGTCCTGCTTCCGCCCCTGATAGTCCCAGGTCTCGTTGAACGGACACCAGCCGATGATCGCGGGATGGTTGAAATCCCTGTAAACCGCCTCCATCCACTCCGGAAGGAAATTCTTCAGCCCGTCCGGCGCGCTTACGTCCAGGCCCCAGTTCGCCTGTTCGCCCCAGACCAGATAGCCCAGCCGGTCGCAGTGGTACAGAAACAGCGGTTCAAACACCTTCTGGTGCAGCCGGGCCCCGTTGAAGCCTGCGTCCATCGACAGGCGGATGTCCCGGATAAGCGCTTCCTCCGAGGGAGCCGTATAGATCCCGTCCGGATAGAAGCCCTGATCCAGCACCAGCCGCTGAAAGACGCTCTTTCCGTTGATCAGCACCCGCTCTCCCTCGATCCGTACATCCCGCATTCCGAAATAACTGCGTACAAGATCCTCTCCAAACCTCAGTTCCAGATCAAAAAGTCTTCCGTTCCCCGGCTCCCAGACATGCTCCTCGGAAAGGGGGATCATCAGCGTCACATAGCCTGCGCACGCGGCCGCTTCCGCTTTTCCGCAGTCCCTACCTTCATAGGATGCCTTTGCGCAAAGCGTTCCGTTCCCTTTCACCTCCGCCAGCACGGTCACCGTGTTCTCCGCGGTATTGGGATAATAACGGACATTCCTGATATACGCCTCCGGCACGAATTCCAGCCATACTGTCTGCCAGATCCCCGTGGTTCGGGTGTAATCGCAGACATGGGACGCGTAGAGGCTGGACTGCTTGCCTTTCGGCTGCTTTCCGCTTCTCGTATCGTCTCCGGCATAGACGGACAGGCTGTTTTCTCCCGGCCGCACCAGCTTCGTGATATCGAACGCAAACGACGTATAACCGCCTTTATGGACGCCCGCCTCCTGACCGTTCACCCACACCCGGCACTCATAATCCACCGCGCCGAAATGGAGCAGCACTCTTCCCTCAATCTGTTTCTCCGTGAGCGTGATCGTCCTGCGGTACCATACCGCACGCATGAAGTCCTTATAACCGATCCCGCTCAGCCCGCTCTCCGGACAGAACGGCACCAGGATCTTCCGGTCCAGTTTCTCCTCTTCGTAAAGCTTTCGGTCGATCCCGCTGTTTCCAAAGTCGAACGCAAACTCCCATTCCCCGTTCAGATTCATCCAGTTGTCTCTCCGCATCTGAGGCTGCGGATGTTCCGGCCTTGGTATCGTCAAAACATTTTCCTCCTTTCGCCTACCTTTTCTGTATAATCGCAGCAAGCTTCCCTTTTTTGCTACGCAATTATATCATAGTCTCTTTTTTTGCTAAAAACCATGGGAAATATGCTTGTAAATGTACGAAAAAGTGCTATACTGTATCTTATAGAATATTCATTTTTACTGAAATATGGCGGATAGAAGGGGGGATTTAATAATGGAAAATCAAAGCCTGGCCAAAACAGGAAGAGAGGATCTGTTTTTTTATACAGGCCCGACTTCCTCCCATTTCTCTCCCATTCTTTCCGGCATCACTTATCAGAGTCCCTTTTATGAGATCCGTCGTCCTGACGGAAGTTTCTATGTATTTGAATATGTAATAAGCGGAATCGGGCATGTACAGCACGGAAATCAGAACTACATCATGCAGGAAGGAGACGCCTATATCCTGCATGATGGACAGCTGCACCATTATTTTTCAGACAAAAAAGATCCCTGGAAGAAGATATGGTTCAACGTGAACGGCAGTCTGGTCCGCCATCTGCTCTCAGACTATGGCCTGGATTCCGTTGTGAAGATTCCGTCTTTCGGAAATCCGGGCCTCCTTTCGGAGATTACCCGGGTCATGGATAACGACCCGGCTCACTGCGGCGAGGAGCTGGCCATCCTGCTGCACCGGCATATTCAGGCGCTGTCCGCGTTCCTGGGCGACCAGACGACGGCGCATTCCCCCGCGCAGCTCATGAAAAGCTATATCGAGCAGAATCTGACCCGCGCCCTCAGTATCGAAGAAATCGCCGGGCAGGTTCATCTCTCCCGTTCCAGGGCGATCCATCTCTTCCGGGAAACCTTTCAGACGACGCCCTATCAGTATTACCTGACCCAGAAGCTACAGCTGGCCCAGACGCTTCTGGAAAGTACGAATTTGTCTATTCAGGAAATATCTGAAAGACTGGGATTTACAGACTACCACCATTTTTCAGACGCTTATAAGAAATGGTGCGGCATCTCGCCTTCCGGATACCGCACGAATAAGAACGTATAGCCGCCGCGCGCCCGCGGAGCCGGCCGCGCAAGCTGTGGGACCGCCGCTATTTCCGGCCTCCGCTCCGGACGCGCCCGCCGCGGCTTTCGCGGAAATATTTTCCCCGCAGGAAAGTCTCCCCGCTTCGGAATTCTTTATAAGGAAGCGAGACCAGAACGCCCGCCGCCATCAGGCCGCACCAGACCATGACGAGCCGCCCCCACCCGATCTGTGTGATCGCGCGGGCGAACAGGGTGCTTGACACCGACGCCGCGAGGTAGCTGGAAAAATCAAGGAATCCGGCGGCCGCGGAAACCATCCCCGTATCCCGGAGCCCGGGGCAATACCGGCTGTACAGCATCGTCGCCGCCCCGCTCGAGGCCATGACTCCCAGCACCATGCACGCTATGTTCAGCGCCGGCTGCCGGCAGACCGCCATCAGGAAGAAGAACAGTCCCGCCAGGCTGAACATGAGCAGGATGGTTCGATCCATGTTTCCCTTCATCGGCTTCTCATAAATGAATATCGCGATAAACGCGGTCGCGGAGATAATAAACGTCGCCGCTGTAAAGATAAGCGCCGCCGTATCCGCCGGAAAGCCCAGATACTGGGATATATACGTGGGCATCCAGAAGACCACGGTCGTCCTCACGATCCCGGTGAGCATGGCGATCACCGTAAATTTAGCGATCCCGTGCTGAAGGAGTATCCGGACGCCTCCGCCCCGTTCTTTGCCGCGCGCGTACCGGTTGTATTGAATGATTCCCCTTATCTCCATTTTGCGGAACAGGAGAAAGCAGCCGGCCGCCATGATCCCCAGAAAAATACTTCCCGAAACCATGACGCCCTGCCACGTCATCGCAGCCGCCGCGGCGCCCGCCATCGGCGAGCCGAAAAAAGAGGCGAAGGTATAGCCCAGACTGCACCTCGTGGCATAAGCCGGTTCCGTGTTCTCCGCAACCACCTTTGTCATGGGGCCGTAGATCATTGAAAGGAAAAAGCCCATCATACCATAAGCCAGCCCCGCGGCGAGCGGAACCCTGTCTGCCGAAAAGCAGAACAGAAGATTAAACACGCCGGCCAGCAGAAGCCCCGCGCATATCATATATCTGGCCTTCACATGTTCTCCGACCGCGCCGTTGATCAGCTGTCCGACCGCGTAAGCGATAAAGTAGAGCGAGGACACCCTGCCAATATACTCCGCGGAGTATCCTGCCTCTATCATCTGCGGAGTGACCGCTCCCAGTATATTCCTTGCGAAATAGGCTGCGAGATACGCCACCGAACACAGGGAACCGATGCAGACCGCATTTATAACCTTTTTATCCTTTAGTAACCTGATATCCCACATTTTCATCCTCCCGCCCCGACAGCCGTTACCGTTACATTGTATATCTTAGTCACCTTTTTACAAAAAGCAATGGAAAATATGCCTGCGAATGTGCAAAAAAGTGCTTTATCACATTCAAAAAGGGGCTGCCGCCCGGCTATTCGCCGGTGCGGCAGCTCCGCTCTTCTTCCTGCCCTCTGTCCGGGCATCCGCCGGACAGCTTAATTCTGCTTATCCTGAGAAATTACTGGATCCGGACGCCGTTCGCGTCTACCACGTAGCCGTCCGGCGTGGTTCCGTTCAGGAACAGCGAGCCCTGCGGGCCGCCGCTCTCGGGACGGAAGTAATAGTACTTGCCGTCGATCAAATGCCAGCCGGTGTACATATATCCCTGCGTTCCGTCCGATTCCGGATGCAGGTAATAACGATAATCACCGTCGATGACCCATCCGGTTACCATGTAGCCTTCCGCGTCAAAATAGTACCAGCTCTTTACGCCGTTCCAGTCAAGCTGAGCCCAGCCGCCGGCCGGATAGGTACCGTTCGCATACTGATACCACCAGCGGACGCCGTCGGCCGCGCGCACCCACTTGCCGGTTGCCGCCGAGACGGTCCGGCTGTAGCCGCCGCCATTGCTATAGACCGGGGTAGTGCCGGAACTTTTCGGGCTGGCGATCAAAGCGAATTCGCTGAAGGCATCGGCCACGAAGGTTACAGTCTGCAATTTGCCGTCATCGTCTGTATTCCACTTGCCGGATACCGTTCTGTCCGTACCATTATGGGTATGCACTACGCGATAGGTATATCTTGCAGTATCATAAGCGTCTGCAAAGACCGCGGGCGGCGTGAGCTCCAGACGGACAGGCGCCTTTAACTCTTCTTCTTCATTATTGATCATCAGCTTCACATCCACCGTAACCCGCTCCGCTGTTCCCGGAGTCGCCTGCTCTACAAGCAGCTTGTAATCCGCTATATTATCCCCGTACTTGTACCCGGATGCCAGGATCAGACCGGTCGCCGATACCTGCATATAGGTGTCTGAATCGGCGTTCGCGGGACTTGCTTCCACCAAGCCGCTGACAACACTATCACTAATACCATAAGCCGCAGCGAGAACCTCTTCCAGTTCACAGATCAATTCCTCGTTAAGCTGAGACTTCTGCTCTCTGGCGCCTGCGGACAGCGCATCCGCCACTTCTGCCCGGAGAAGTGTATCCGCCCCGCTCTTGTTCAGCTGATCCAGCGTACCCAGCATATCCTCCACCTTACCGGCATCTGACGGAGTCGCGATCTCCGTAGCGCTTATATCCGCCTTCCCGTCTTCGAAGGTGTATGTAATTCCATCTTTCACTACTGTTCCGGCGAAAGTCTCTTCAAGGTATCCTTCCTTATTCACATAGACCAGCTGCGAATCCTTAGAGATGACGGTATCCTTAACAATCTCACCCATCTTATCCACATAGCGCATTCCGCCATCGTCCGAAACCCAGGCCTCCGCGCTCATGATCCCGCTGTCCTCAAAATGATAACGGCCTTCGCCAATCTCTTTCCAGCCATTGCGAGCCGCCCGGCCGTCTTTCCCAAAATAATAGTAAACCTCATTATTCAGGTAGATCCAGCTCCTGGTGACCATAACGCCGTCTTCTCCTAAATAGAAGATGTCGCCATTGGCATCGGGCTTGGTCAGCTTATTCGCGAACATGATGCCGTCGGAGCCCAGATAATACCGCCTGTCTTCTTCCTGATGCCATGCATCCTTAAGCATATGCCCGTCTGCGTTAAAATAGCGGTACCCTTCTTCAAACTGGATCCACTTATTCGACGCCATGCTGCCGTCTCCAGTAAAATAGTAGGTTTGGCCGTCCTTTTCGTACGTGACCAGCTCGTCATGGGCCATCCGGCCATTCGGTCCTACATAGTAGCGGTTTGAGTTCCAATCGATCAGTTCATCCATTACCATGAATCCGTCCGATCCCAGATAATACCACTCGCCATCAATCCACTGTCTCCAATCATCGGTTACCGGATCGCCGTTCTCATCGAGGTATACCCAATCCTTTTCGTTCACCTGATGCCAGCCTTTATTCGCAGCCACGGCCGTCAGAGACGACATCAGAAGCATTGTCAGCGCCAGCATAAGCGCCAGACATCTTTTTGCTTGTTTCATGTTCTTCCCTCCTGTTTATGGAATATTTGGAAAACCAGATACCATTTTAGAACAATATGGTCTAAATGTCAACTGTGCATCCTGTTCTATTTTATAATTGATTTCAGGTGATCGTATGACATTTACACGACTTCGGGATATGCGGGAGCAGCACGGATGGCCGCAGCGGGCGGTCGCTTCCATGTTACATATTTCCCAGAGGGCATATTCCTACTATGAGAGCGGAAACCGCGCCGTCCCCGTTGAGATCCTGTCGGCCCTTGCGGATATCTATCATGTAAGTACCGACTATCTTTTAGCGCGCACAGATGACCCGACGCCTTACCCGAAGAATATATCCGTCTATCGCCGTATATCATCCTTATAAGGATCCTCCGTCTTCCCTTTCCCGAGTTTTCCCGATGTACAAGCGTACTACAGACAAAATTTCCGTCGATTTTATTTTGCGGTTTAAATCAATAAAGTGTTGACATTTCCGATTCTCTGTCATAGAATGAAAAAGCTTATTACTATATTCTATGATACGAGGACCTGCATTATGATCATTATTATGAAGCCGGGCGCTTCCGAAGAAGCGATAACAAACGTTAAAAGGCTCATTGAGTCCAGAGGCCTTCAGGCCCATCTCTCCCACGGCGACGAGGTGACGATCGTCGGCGTCGTCGGCGACAAGACGAAGCTCCACGGAGCCAATTTCGAGAGCGTCGACGGTGTGGACAAGATCCTGAACGTCACCGAGTCCTATAAACTGGTCAACAAGAAATTCCATCCGGAGGACTCCGTGATCCCTGTGGGGAATACCACGATCGGGCCCGGCAATTTCACTGTCATGGCGGGGCCCTGCGCCATCGAGAACCGCGACATGCTTCTGGCATGCGCCGAGGCGGTGAAGAAGGCGGGAGCATCCTTCCTGCGGGGCGGCGCATATAAACCGCGGACCTCACCTTACTCCTTCCAGGGTCTGGAGGAAGAGGGTCTCAGGTACATGAAGGAGGCGCGCGAAGCCACCGGACTCAATATCATCTGCGAGGTCACAAGCCTGCGCGCGCTGGAGACAGCTGTCAAATACGTGGACATGCTGCAGATCGGCGCGCGGAACATGCAGAATTTCGAACTACTGAAGGAGGTAGGCAAGTCCGGCGTCCCGGTGCTTTTAAAGCGCGGCCTGTCGGCTACCATCGACGAATGGCTGAACGCGGCGGAATATATCATTTCCGAAGGAAATCCGAATATCGTTCTCTGCGAACGCGGCATCCGTACCTATGAGACCAGCACCCGCAACACGCTGGATCTGAGCGCTGTGCCGGTGATCCGCGCCAAAAGCCATCTTCCGGTCATCGTGGATCCCAGCCACGCCACAGGCGTGCGGGCGTACATCGAACCGCTGTCCAGGGCGGCCGCAGCGGTGGGCGCCGACGGCCTTATGGTTGAGGTGCATCCGTGTCCGTCCTGCGCCATGTCGGACGGGCCCCAGTCGCTGACCTTTGAACAGTTTGACGCGATGATGCAGCATCTGAAGCCGTATGTGGAACTGGCGGGAAGAGCCTGATGCCATTCTCGCCGGCATACTGCGAGAGCATGAGCCCATTTTCGCCGGCATACCGCCTTTCCTAAGGACTGACCGAATAAAAAACTGCCGCCGGACAAGGCGGCTTGCCGAATCGGACAGAGCCATCCGGCGCCCAATTCTTTATCGCCGGAGGCGAGCTTCCTCCGCGAAACCATAACAGGAGATTTTCAGCATGAATACAATCGCTGTTACACCCAAAAAAGATACCATCTTCGGCTTCATCGGCCTTGGCCTTATCGGCGGATCCATCGCCAGGGGCATCAAGCGCCGGCAGCCGGACGCGACCGTCATGGCTTACATGCGAACCCGCGCCCGTCTGGAGCAGGCTAAGGCGGACGGCGTCGTGGACGTGATCCTTGACGGCGTCGGCGAGGAGCTGCGGCTGTGCGATATCCTTTTCCTGTGCGCTCCGGTGGAATATAACGCGGCGTACCTGGAACAGATCCGCCCGTTTCTGAAGCCGGGCGCCATCGTCACGGACGTGGGCAGCACGAAGACCGACATTCATGAACAGGTCACAAGGCTCGGCATGGAGGACGTGTTCGTGGGCGGACATCCGATGGCCGGCTCGGAGAAGACCGGATATGAGAATTCCACCGATCATCTGCTGGAGAACGCATACTATATCGTCACTCCCACCGCCGTTTCCACGGATGAGAATGTACAGCGCCTGGTAAATGTGGCGGAAACCGTCGGGTCGCTCCCGATCATCCTCGATTACCGCAGACACGACCGGATCACGGCCGGGATCAGCCATCTTCCCCATGTGATCGCGTCCAGCCTGGTGAACCTGATCAAGGATTCCGACGGCGGGGACGGCATGATGAAACGGCTGGCGGCAGGAGGCTTCAAGGACATCACAAGGATCGCCTCCTCCTCTCCAGAGATGTGGGAGCAGATCTGCGTGACCAACCGGGAGAACCTGCTGCAGATACTGCGCCGCTACATCCGTTCGCTGGAGGATATCGCGGCGGAGCTGGAGCATGCGGACGGGCAGTCGCTCTATGACCTGTTCGCTTCCTCGCGGGAGTACCGGAACAGCTTCTCCGAGAAGGCTCGCGGCGCCATCGCGCCGGAGTATTCCTTCACGGTGGACATCGTCGACGAGGTAGGTTCCATCTCGACGCTTTCGGTGATACTGGCGTCCAAGGGGATCAGCATCAAGAATATCGGGATCAATCACAACCGGGAACACGGCGAAGGGGCGCTGCGCATCGAATTCTATGAACAGAGCGCGATGGAGCAGGCCTGGGAGGTTCTGGAGAAATACCATTATGAACTGATGCGGTAGCATGCGGCGCGGATCCTCCGGCAGACTAAAATCCTGTCTGGCGGGCTCTGTCCCGCGGCGGGTCGTGTAAGCCGGAAGGCATCCGATTCGATTGAAAGAAAGGATATAACCTTTATGAAATTTGTAGAGTGCAAGGGGTTGCACGGTGAGGTTACCGTGCCGGGAGACAAGTCCATTTCCCACAGAAGCGTCATGTTCGGCTCGATCGCGAAGGGAACCACGGAGATTCACAATTACCTGCAGGGCGCGGACTGCCTGTCCACGATCTCCTGCTTCCGGAAAATGGGGATCGAGATCGAGAACCGGGGAGACGTGGTCCTGGTGCACGGCAGAGGCCTGCGGGGACTTACGCGACCCGCGGAGGTTCTGGACTGCGGCAACAGCGGTACCACAACCAGGCTGATCTCCGGGATCCTTGCGGCTCAGGATTTCGACGTGACGCTGACCGGCGACGCCTCGATCCAAAAGCGCCCCATGAAACGGATCATGGAGCCGCTGTCTCGGATGGGCGCGTCTATCGAGAGCGTAAACGGAAACGGCTGCGCGCCGCTTCGGATCAGCGGACGGAAGCTGCACGGAATCTCCTATACGTCAAAGGTAGCTTCGGCCCAGGTAAAGTCCGCGATCCTTCTGGCCGGGCTTTACGCGGACAGCGAGACGAGAGTAACGGAACCGTATCTTTCGAGGAACCACAGCGAGATCCTGCTGAACTATTTCGGGGCGGATGTGCGGACGGAGATCGAGGACGCGACGGGCACCTGCGGCAGCGCAAATATTGCTGAACTGCCCGGCCAACCGCAGCCTGCAGGCCGCGCCACTGCCGTGATCCGGCCCGCCACAGAACTTCACGGCAATCTGGTGGAGGTTCCCGGCGACATTTCCTCCGCCGCGTTCTTCCTCTGCGCGGGACTGATGGCCCCCAATTCGGAGATCCTGATCCGAAACGTGGGGATCAATCCCACCCGGGCCGGGATCCTAAACGTGATCCGCGACATGGGCGGCAATATCACGCTGTTAAATGAACGCGCCGGCTCCGGAGAGCCGACGGCCGACATTCTGGTGCGCTCTTCTTCCCTTCACGGCACAGTAATCGAAGGCGCCGTCATCCCGACGCTGATCGACGAACTGCCGATGATCGCCGCCATGGCCTGCTTCGCAGACGGAACAACCGTGATCCGCGACGCGGCGGAGCTGAAGGTGAAAGAATCCGACCGCATCACTGTTATGGTGGAAAATCTGACCGCCATGGGCGCTGATGTAACTGCCACCGAGGACGGAATGATCATCCGCGGCGGTCGGCCGCTTCACGGGGCCGTTATCGACAGCCACTTAGACCACCGGATCGCCATGACATTTGCCGTCACCGGACTGTGCGCCGACGGAGAGACGGAGATTCTGGGGGCAGAGTGCGTGAATATCTCCTATCCGCAGTTTTATGAGGATCTTAAGCATTTAATTAAGTAATCCGCCGCTTTATTCCCGGTTCTGAGTATTATTAAACAAGAAAAAGACATGTGCAACGCGATTCATCCGCACATGTCTTTTTGTTTCATACCATTGCAGGCAGAACATTATATACCTGTCAGACTTTCCGGGACAAGTTTTCTTTATTCCTGCGGTATCATCCGCTTGCACTGGGAACACATCCCTCTTCATTCCCGCGGAATCATCCGCCCGCCATACTGGATCGCGTACAGCCCCCGCTCTTCCGTCTCAACGAGCTTCACAAATGTATCCGTATACGGATTACGGACGATCGCTGTCTTCGGGCCGGTAGGAATCATATGCTTCTCCTCGCCGTCGGTTCTGGCGCCGATCCGTCCGTCTGACTTCTCATAGAGTTCCACCACAGTGCCTTCCCCGGACACATACCGTCCCGCCGCCTTGCGGACCGTCTCCGCGCTCCAGACCGTCTCCCGCCACGGAGCCCTGGTATTCACCGGACAATCCCCGTTATAAGCCTTCATGAACGCGTCGGAGACAGCGCTGACCGGCACATCCAGCGTATTGCACAGAACGATCACCGCGGCCTCGGACTCATAGGAGAAGGCGATATTCGAGGAAACGCCCGGCAGGCTCCCGCCGTGCTCAATTACCTTCATATCTCCAAGCTGCTTGATCTCCAGACCGTAACCATAGTTCTCAAATGTATTGCATGGGATCCGCGGCTTCACCATCTCCCGCACATGGTACTGGCTCAGGACCCGCACGCCTTCCGGCGACCGCCCTTCGTTCAGATACATGGTCAGATATTTCTTTAAGTCATTCAGCGTAGACTTCATGGAACCGCCGCCGTGCAGGACAAACGCGTCGTCGTGATAATCCCGATGCCCCTTCATAACGCCGTCCGCCTTCTGGTAAAGCGTCGCCGCGTTCGCGTCCACGCTTGGCCGCACGAAATCGCAGAAGCTGCGTTCCATACCCAGGGGCTTCAGGATATTCTTCACCAGATAGGCCGCGTAGGACTTCTCTCCGCCATAGCGGCGGATAATGTCCGACAACACGGCGAAGCCGTCGTTGCAGTAGCTGTAATTCTCGCCGGGACGGCCGTTCAGGCCGTTCTCCGCCGTCAGGCTGTCCAGACGGCCGGCCACCAGGCGGATGCCCTCTTCGGCCAGGCCCTCGTGATAGGCGAAATCACCGTCCGTACTCTCATCCAGGCCCATCTTCTTCGCGATATCCCCCACCAGGATCCGGGGCTGCGGGAAGAAGCCGCCGCTGTGGCTGAGCAGATGGCGGATCTGCACCGGCGCGCTCTGATTCCTATTCGTAAACTCCGGAACATATTTGCTGACAGGGTCGTCGATGCTTAAGATTCCTCTCTCCTCCAGCTGCAGGATCGCCATCGTCGTAAAAGACTTGGTCACGGAGGCAATGCCGAAAATGGTGTCGCCGTCGATCTCCCTGCCGGTCTCAAGATCACGTACGCCCCAGAAGCGCTGGTACTGGGTCTCTCCATTCTTATCCACGATCGCCACGGCGATTCCGCAGGCGTCATAGTCCTTTCGGATCGATTCGGTCAGCTGCTCGGCCAGCAGCAGATTGGATTCCGTTAACCGGTTCATCACGTTATTCTCCTTTTCAATCTGAAAATGTACTGCGGTCCGCGCCGTCTGTAAGCGGCGCCCTCTCCGCATCCGGAAACTCCGCCTGCCGTCAGTCGGCGAACAGCACCAGCTTCGTAACCGTATCGTATTCATCCGTCCAGATCAGACAGCGGGAACCGTCGTGAATATCGTCCGGCGTCACGATGTTCCGCGTCCGATACGGCAATACCTCCACATCGTCCGCCAGCATATAATCCTGCTCACCGAGGGCGTCCAGAAGCTTTCCGTTGTCCGTATCTACGACCGCGCCGGCGGCAAACACGAATGCGGGCGCCTTAAAATCCTCCGGGATCTTCACGATCACCGCGTAGGCCGTCGTCTGCGGCGGCAGCGACATGGTCATGGCCGGGCCGAGATAAGCCACGAAGCTTTCCCCTTCTTCCAGGTCAGACAATTCCACCGGCAGACCGTTCACCGCGTCCACGACCACCGAATGGGCCGGATCGATATGAATGATCATCTCTCCAGGAGACGATACGTCCGACTGATTGTCCACGGTGATCATCCCTCCGGCAGACGCCCCGTCCTGTTCATCCGCGGCGCTCGCATCGCCTTCCGCGCTGACGATGCTGCCCCATACCTTCACAGGGGCCGCCGCATCCGTCTCTTCGCCGGCCGGCGCCGTCGCTGCCTCCGTCGTGGAGGTATCGGCGATGTCGCCGTGGGCCGTCATAGTATCCTTGTCAAACCACACCGTACCGGGCGCCGCCGTTATATCCGCCGCGCCAGTCTCCGCGGCGGCTTCTTCCGCCGTCGTCTCCTCAGCTGTCGTCACCACAGCCATCGTCTCCGCGGCTGTCGTCTTCTCCTCGGAAGATCCCGCCGCGGCCGCGCTGTTCCGGCCGCAGCCGCCGGCAACCAGCATGATCCCGGCCAGTCCCGCGGCAAGCAGCACAGCATAATTCCCTTTTCTCATTTTATTCCCCATCCGCCGCCTGCGATGGCAGCGCCTTCCTATATTATTCGATCAGCCGGGCGCGGTCCCATTCCTTCCCGGTCGCATTTCCGCGCTGTTCCTACCTATTATACCTCCTCCTGCCGGAAATTGCCATTACAGGCATATGAAGATTTCTTACAAAATCCTTTGCTTTTCTCTCACTTCCGCCTGCCTCTCACCTGCCGCGCGGCGCGAGCGCCAGGCTCTCTCCCACCTGTCCGATCGGGCGGATCGATCCGTCTGACGGAATCGTCGGAATCGTGAAATTTACGGATTGAAATATTCCTGAGATATGTTATACTGTTGCTTACGGGCAGATTTCCGACATGCTTTGAATATGCCGGAGGCGGAGCCATACGAGATTTCCTGCAGGCCATGGCGGCGCCGCTTCATTTGCTGAAAAGATCTGAGAGGGGTTTTTATCGTGAATTCGATCGGAATCGTCACGGACAGCCACAGCGGAATGGATCCGAATCTGGCGGAGAAGCTGGGCGTCATGGTTCTTCCCATGCCGTTTTATGTAAATGAAGAATGCTATTACGAAGAAAGCACCATTACCCGGGAGGAATTCTTCCGTCTGCAGGAGAGCGGGGCTTCCGTCACCACATCCCAGCCGTCGCCGGCATCGGTGATGGAGATCTGGGATCGGGCTTTGCGGATCTATGATAGGATCCTTTATATGCCGATCAGCAGCGGTCTGAGCGGTTCCTGCGCCGCGGCGCAGGCGCTGGCGGCCGACGAACCCTACGAGGGCCGGGTGCTGGTCGTAGACCACGGCCGCGTGTCCACGCCTCTGGTGCGGATGATCATGGACGCGCTGGAGCTGATAAAGGAAGGACAATCCGCGGAAGCGATCAGAGAAACCCTGGAAAAGCACAGAGCCGATATGGTGATTTATCTCGGCGTACAGACATTGGAATACCTGAAACGGGGCGGGCGTATCACTCCCGCTACCGCAGCTCTCGGGACTCTGCTGAATATTAAGCCGGTCCTGCAGCTGGACACGGAGAAGCTGGACGCCATTAAGAAATGCCATGGCTTCATCAAGGCGAAGCATTTTATGATCGAAACGCTTAAGCATGACCTGGAAACACGTTTTAAAGAGCCGTATGAGGCCGGCAAGGTCCATCTTCTGGCCGCCTCCAGCGCCACGCCGGAGGAGACCGCCGAATGGACGGATGAGATCCGGGCCGCGTTCCCGGGCCACGACGTTCTGAGCGGCAATCTGTCCCTGGGGATCTGCTGCCATACCGGCCCCGGCGCGCTGGGGATCGGATGCTCGTGCAGCCCGAAGCTGGGGTAACACAGGCCGCCGGTGACGCCCTATTTGTATTCATCCAGCAGGAACTCGCTCAGCACATAATTACTGATATCCATTCCGAAATCCGTCAGCCGTATGTAAGGGCTCTCCACCTCGATCAGCTTATTCTCCCTGAGCTTCGGCAGCACCTTGCTGTATACGTTCCACATATTCTGTCCGAACCGCTCCAGGAATTCGCTTCCGGAGACGCCCTTCGTCATCCGAAGTCCCAGAAACATGAATTCCTCTATCCGGTCCTTCTCCGACAGCTCCGTAATGTCCTGATGGAGCCGCCAGTCGGCGTCGTCCGCCTTCATATTGATCTTCCGGTATGTATCCAGATCCGGTTCATTGCGGAAGCGGAACCCCTGCAGATAGGACGACGCTCCCAGGCCCAGGCCCAGATACTCCACGCCGGTCCAGTAACCGATATTGTGGCGGCATTCATATCCCGGCAGCGCGTAGTTGGAGATCTCATAGCGCTCCAGGCCATGCTCCTTTAAGATCTGGCGCGCCGCGTAGTACATCTCCCTGTCTTCCTCCTCCGAGGGCAGCTGCTCCGGATGGTCATGGTACATGTCGTAAAACGGAGTCCCCTCCTCGATCATCAGGCTGTAGGCGGAAATATGCTCCGGCTTCAGCATCAGCACCCGGCGCAGCGTGGATTTCCACGACGCCAGGGTCTGTCCCGGAAGCGCAGACATCAGGTCTACATTCACATTGGTAAACCCGGCCAGCCGGACTCTCTGATAAGTCTTTAAGAATTCGTCAAATGTATGGATACGGCCCAGAGTCTTCAGCTCCGTATCATTCGCCGTCTGGAGTCCCAGACTGATCCGGTTGATGCCGCAGTCCGCGAACGCCTTCAGCTTGTCCAGATTGGCCGTTCCGGGATTGGTCTCGATCGTGATCTCCGCGTCCGCCTCCAGACAGAAGCACTGCCGGACTTTATCAAGGATCGCCCGGATATCCTCCGCCTTAAGGATCGACGGCGTACCGCCGCCCAGATAGACGCTGACTACGCCGTAGCCCTGATAATAGCCGCTCTCCCGGTCGATCTCGGCCAGAAGCTGTTCCACATAGCCGTGCTGGGACATCTCGCTGGCCGGCTGGGACAGAAAATCGCAGTAAAGGCATTTGCGGACGCAGAAAGGGATATGGATGTAAAGTTCAAGCGGTCTTCGCATCTTCTTCGCCCCTTTCTGCCCTGTCCGGCTCCGTCTCTTCCGGCTTTTCTTACTGTTCCGCCGCGCCGATCAGCTGCGGCTGCCCGGCCCCATCATTTTTTACCGCCCGATCGCATTGATCGGCTGTGACTTTCCTAACGGTTCACCTTTCCGCCCGATTCCGCCACCCGCACTCCACCAGCTTGGCTCCCCGGACGGTTCCTGTCACTCGTCGTCCAGCTTCAGCACGCTCATAAACGCCTTCTGCGGGATCTCCACATTACCGATCTGGCGCATCCGCTTCTTGCCTTCCTTCTGCTTCTCAAGAAGTTTCTTCTTCCGCGTGATATCGCCGCCGTAGCACTTGGCCAGCACATCCTTGCGCATGGCCTTCACGGTCTCGCGGGCGATGATCTTGCTGCCGATAGCCGCCTGGATCGGGATCTCGAACAGATGCCGCGGGATCTCTTCCTTCAGCTTCTCGCACATTTTCCGGCCTCTCTCGTAGGCCGACTCCGCGTGTACGATAAAGGAAAGCGCGTCGATATATTCATGGTTCACCAGAATGTCCAGCTTCACAAGCTCCGACCTCTGGTAGCCCTTCACCTCATAGTCCAGCGACGCGTAGCCCCGTGAACGGGATTTCAGTGCGTCGAAGAAATCGTAAATGATCTCATTTAACGGCAGGTCGTACCGCAGGATCGCCCTGGTAGCTTCCATATATTCCATGCCGAGATACACACCGCGGCGCTCCTGGCACAGCGTCATGATGGCTCCCACGTACTCGGTGGTCACCATGATCTCGGCGCTGGCCACCGGCTCCTCCATATAATCGATCTCGGTCGGATCCGGCATATTGGACGGGTTCGTCAGCTCGATCATATCCCCGTTCTTCTTATGGATCCGGTAGATCACGCTGGGCGCCGTGGTGACCAGATCCAGATTGTACTCCCGCTCCAGCCGCTCCTCGATGATCTCCAGATGAAGAAGTCCCAGGAAACCGCAGCGGAAGCCGAAGCCCAGCGCCACCGACGTCTCCGGCTCGTAGAACAGGGACGCGTCATTGAGCTGGAGCTTCTCCAGCGCGTCCCGCAGATCGCCGTAGCGGGCGCCGTCCGCCGGATAGAGGCCGCAGTAGACCATGGATGTAACCTTTTTATAACCGGGCAGCGGCTCCGCGCAGGGCCGGTCCCTGTCGGTGATCGTGTCGCCGACCTCTGTATCCTTCACATTCTTGATGCTGGCCGTGATATAACCTACCATTCCGGCGCTTAATTCTTCGCAGGGTATAAACTGGCCCGCGCCGAAATAACCGACCTCCACGACTTCCTCCTCGGCGCCGGTAGCCATCATGCGGATCACGGTTCCCTTCTTCACCGTGCCGTCCATGACACGGCAGAACACGATGACGCCTTTATAAGAATCGTAGATGGAATCAAAGATCAGGCACCGAAGCGGCGCGTCCGGATCGCCCTCCGGCGCCGGGATCTTCTCAACGATCGCTTCCAGCACATCCTCCACATTCTGCCCGGTCTTGGCAGAGATCCGCGGCGCGTCGTGGGCCTCCAGCCCGATCACGTCCTCAATCTCGGCCGCCACCCGGTCCGGCTCGGCGCTCGGCAGGTCGATCTTATTGATGACCGGGAATACTTCCAGGTTATGATCCAGGGCCAGATAGACGTTAGCCAGGGTCTGGGCCTCGATGCCCTGGGCGGCGTCCACCACCAGCACGGCGCCGTCGCAGGCCGCCAGGCTTCGGGACACCTCATAGTTAAAGTCCACATGTCCCGGCGTGTCGATCAGATTGAAAATATACTCCTCGCCGTCCCTGGCCTTATACACGGTGCGGACGGCCTGGGCCTTGATCGTGATGCCCCTCTCCCGCTCCAGTTCCATGTTGTCAAGGACCTGGGCCTGCATCTCCCGGCTGGTCAGCAGACCGGTCATCTCGATGATCCGGTCGGCCAGCGTGGATTTGCCGTGGTCGATGTGGGCGATGATGCTGAAATTGCGTATCCTGCTCTGGTCTATCGTTGGCATATATGGATTCCTTTCGCTTATCTTTCTCTGCCTGTCAAAATATACGCGGTCGTTCGGGCGCGAACCGGCGCGGTATAATCTCTGGCGAGATTATACCATTTTTTCCTCCAACTTGCAATCTGGGAAAAGGCAATATTGCGGGACGATTTTCAGCCTCCCAGCGTCATGTCCAGAAGCTCCGCCAGCGGTTCCATGGCGTTAAGCGCCTCCTCATACGTATTCGTCTGCGCTCCGACCTCGATCAGCGAGGAACGCGGACGCACATGGAGATTGTAACGCAGTCCCTTTAAATAGATCTTCCGTGTAAAGCCCGGATAATACGCCGCCGCGTCCAGCTGCAGCTGCAGGCTGAAGGCCAGATTGTCCTCCCGGAAAGGATTCGGCAGATACTCGATGGGCCCCTCCGGCGTCTGGCTCATACCGTTGAAGAACATGATTCTGGCCGTGGGCTTTCCGTCGATCTCCGTCACCAGATGAACCGATTCGCTCACTCCGTCCCGGTGGATATCCAGCACCACCTGAATGGACGGATTGGCCTGAAGGATCGCGGAAATGCCGTCCAGGGCGTAATTGTACGCGTGGTTCCGGTCCAGCTCGCCGTCCATGATATCATAGGCGGTGGTATCGTGTATAACCCCGTAGCCTTTGTTCTGCAGCAATTCCGTCAGCCGGTTGCCGATACCGACCACGGTAGCCTCCGGATTCTCCGGACTGTAATCGCAGAAGGTTTCCTGGGAATGGGTGTGATAAATGAGAATCTGCGGCTTGTCTGTCCCTTTCTCTATCGAAAGATCCCTGGCCAGAAGCGCCGCCGCGTTTATTTCCTCCCGCCCGGCCGTAGTAGACGCGTGAACGCTGTAGAAATTCTGCATCAGGAAATCAAAGTCGTTAAGCTGCTCCAGCACATAGGCCGTTCCGGTCACCGCCAGGCCGTCGCGCCGGTGGTACGCCGGAGTCAGGCTTGTCATCTGCCGGAACGCACTCTCCTCCTGAGACAGTCCCAGAGGCCCTCCCGTAACCGGTCCCTTCGGATCCTGTCCCGGCCCGGCCGGCTCCGCTTCCTCCGCCGCTCCCGTTCCCAGCGGCCCAAGAGGACCCGCAAGGCTGTTCTCGTCCCCGTAAAGCGCCAGGTACCAGGATTCGTTCATCAGTTTCTGTCTGGCCAGATAATCGGCGTACGAGGGATCCGGATCCCCGGCCCTAGCTGCCGCAGAACCGGCCCCGGCTGCCATGAACCGGCAGAGCGGACTGTGCGGAAACAGCCAGGAAGCCGCCTCCCGCAGCGGCTCCTCCGTTTGATATTCCGGCGACCCGCATCGGCGCAGCAGGAAGGCAAGCCCCTCGGTCAGCCACTCTTTTCCCCGGCTTACGGCCAGCTCCGCCGGCAGCGCCGCTCCCTCCTCCCGTTTCGCCGCGGCCGCCTCTCCCCAGGGCTTTACGACAGCGCCCAGCAGGCTGTCCTTTACCGCCAGCGCCTTATATAACCAGGCCATCATGAGTCCCAGGCCCACCAGTACCATGATCATCCTGAGCACCGCGTCCGCCCTGTACTGTCTTCTCAAGTCCGCCACCCGCCTTTCCCCACAGCCAAAGCTGTAACATCATATGCCGTACTCTTCGTCATCTTGCGGGTTTTCATAAAATGCCAGATGGATCCCCTCTGAGATCGTATAGCCGAGACGCTTCACCGTCTGGTCAATGTCCGGCGGCGTCACGTACAGCTGGCCGAATTCCGGCTCCAGAAGCTCGCGGATCAGCTGGTACTGCTCGTCCGGCGGCAGCCCGTCCATATAATCGCCCGCGCTCTTCGTCTCCGCGCGGCTCCACAGCGTCCCGATCAGCGCGGAGACGGTATCGTGGACGATGGCGGCCGCTCCCACCACCGTAGGCACGCCGATCGCCAGCACCGGAATACCAAGAACCTCTTCGGTCAGGCTGTGCCTGTGGTTTCCCACACCGGAGCCGGGCTGAATGCCGGTATCCGTCAGCTGGATCGTCGTTCCAAGGCGGCGGATGCTTCGGGCCGCCAGGGCGTCGATGGCAATGAGCAGATCCGGCGCCGTCTCGTGCAGGATCCCGCCCACGATCTCCGCCGTCTCCATGCCGGTCTGCGCCATGACGCCCGGCACGATTCCGCTCAGAATCACCGCCTCGCCGTCATCGGGCGGCAGGCCGGAGGCGGCGCGCAGATTGCGGTTGACCCGAAGATTCCCCAGAACTCCCGGCCCCAGCGCGTCCGGCGTCACTGACGGATTGCCAAGTCCCACTACCAGCACCTGAAGCGGATCTCCGGCCGGAAGAGCCCGGCGTTTCCGCAGTCCCCGGATCATCCTCCGCAGCTGGGCCGCCAGCTCCTTTGATACCTCCCGATGATAGCCCTTGTCCTCGCGCCCCATCTGTTTCGCTTCCATCGTCAGGTAGGTTCCTCTCGGTTTTCCCATGGCCCGCTCCCCCGCCTCGTCCAGGATCTTTACCTCCGTCATCTTGATGGAACTGGACGCCTTCCTCCACTCCCGCAGGGATACCCCGGATATTTCGCCGCCGTTCCCCTGAAAGCTTTCCTTCTCCTCTACCGCCAGATCGGTCCGAATCTCGAACATCTGCCTCTCTCCTTTCCATAAATGTCCTCAGACTCCCCTGTACCATCTTTCACAAAATTCATCCGAAATATGTATTGACAATCCCCCGTAAATCCTATAAAATACTAGCGTATGTTTACATTGAACTGTCCGTGTCCAGGCTTTGATGCAAACACAGCACATAATAAACCAGACCAATATATCGGAGGTGTAACAGATTGGCTAACATTAAATCCGCGAAGAAAAGAATCCTGGTGAGCGAGACCAAGGCTGCCCGCAACAAGATGATCCGTTCCAGAGTAAAGACCGCTATGAAGAAGGTGGACGCTGCCGTCGCCGCCGGTGACAAGGCTGCTGCGCAGGCTGCGCTGACAAGCGCCATCTCTGAGATCGAGAAAGCCGCTTCCAAGGGCGTTTATCATTCCAACACCGCGTCCAGGAAGGTGTCCCGCATCAGCAAGGCTGTGAACACGATCGCTTAAGCGGCGTGTTTCGATCCGAAAGCATAAGAAAGACCTGTCCATACCGCGGCGGACAGGTCTGTTTTATTTCCATGCAGGCAAGGCGCCAGTGACGCCTTGCTTGTATTTGTCTGTTTTACTGCCAACTGTCTGCATTTCAGTACTGCTTCGCGATCAGCAGTTCCACGGCCATCCTCTCGTTCAGCCGTCCGGTCTTGGCGGCTTCCTCGGAATCCACGCACAGGTTCACATAGGAAAGTATCTGCTCCCGTGTAAAGCTTCTGGCCTGAGCCATGATCTTTCCCGCCACAAAGGACTTAAGCTTCAGCTGCGCCGCGATCGAATCGCGGCCCATGCCGTCCTCCATCAGCTCCTTTACCTGCAGGATCTGGTTGAACTGCCTGGCGATCAGGAACAGGATCCGCATGGGCGGCTCCTTTAACGTCAGCAGATCTTCATAAAGATCCAGCGCCGCCTTTGTTCTCCGGTTGGCGATGGCCGTCACCATTTCGAAGATCCTGCCGGTCACCTGCTCCGTGCAGATCGCTTCCACATCCGCGTCGGTCACCACATCCCGCCCTTCGGTAAAGCTGATCAGCTTCTCCAGCTCCATACGGATATTTTCCATATCGTCGCCGGTCCTGGCAAGAAAACGCTCCATCGTCCGGGCGGTGATCCTCCGGCCGGCCCTGGCAAGAATCCCTCCGGCCCAGGACGCCAGCTGCTTCTCATCCTGCCGGCTCATTTCCGCCGCGTATCCCTTCTCCCGGACTGCCTTATAGAGACGGCTGCGCTTGTCCACCTCCGACTCCACGAAAAGCATATACGTGGTATCCGGCATCTGCGGCAGATATTCCACCAGCTCGTCGGCTCCGCTTCCTTTGAAAAGGCCGCTGTCCTCGATCTGCAGAAGGCGCCTCTCCCCGAAGAACGGCATGGTATCCGCAAGGCTTATGATCTCCTTAAGATCCAGCCCCTTGCCTTCAAAATAATGGTAATTCATGGCGTCGTCGCCGATCAGCGCCGCCTTCAGCTGATTCTTATAGCTTTTCCTGAGAAAGGCTTCCTCCCCGAAGATCAGATAGATCTGTTTCAATTCTCCGGTCCTGATATCCTGTGAAATCGTCTTCATAAATACAACCCCATCCTGCCGATCCGTTTCCGCCCTACCGCCCGCCGGCGCTGTCTCCTGTTGGCTCATCCGCGTGCCTGCGGCCTTGCCGCCGTGCTCCCAGCAGATCGGCCCAGCGTTCTGTATAAAACGCCGCGTACGGCACATGGTTCTTTCTCCGGTAATCCTGAAAGCACAGACACCAGACCGCGGAAGGAATCCCGATCACAAGCAGATACAGCGGTCCCAGCATCAGCGACTGAAAGGTATGTCCGTACTCGTGCCAGACCATCCGGCCGTCCCAGTCGCCGCCGCTTTCCGGCGTGAAAATAAACATTCCCAGAGAAAGCCCGTCGCCGCGCGGCCACCGGGTATGGACCGCACCGCCCAGCGCCTCGTGAGGCGATCTGCGGTAACGCAGATACAGCAGGGCCCCGGCCAGCGTCTGGGGCAGTCCCCAGCTGCATTGCAGAAGCCTGTAAAGCCATTTCCGCATTCTGCCGCCTCCATCCGTTTCCTGGCCTGTCCTCATCCTTTCCGGCGCCGCCGGCGTCCGTTCCTGCCCTGACCGCGGATCCGCCGCCCGTGCGGAACCACAGTCGCGTTTCGTCCGCGGAACCGTCATTTCGCCGCGTCTCCGGCGCCCGAGGGTACGCCCACCTTCGGACAAATGTCATTCAGCACGCATTTATCGCAGTAAGGCTTCGTCCGGGCCGTACAGACGTCGCGGCCGTGCATGACCAGACGGTGGCAGAAGTCGCTGCCCTCCTCCGGCGGAATGATCTTCCATAAAGCCATCTCCACCTTCTTCGGCTCCCTGATGCCGTCTACCAGCCCCATACGGTTGGTCAGACGGATACAGTGGGTATCGGTGACAATGGCCGGCTTGCCGAATACGTCGCCCATGATCAGATTGGCGCTCTTGCGGCCCACGCCGGGCAGCTCCAGCAGCCGGTCGAAATCATCCGGCACCTTCCCTCCGTACTGATCCCGCAGGACGCGCATGCATGCGCTGATATCGCGCGCCTTGCTGTGTCCCAGGCCGCAGGGCTTTACAATGGCTTCGATCTCCGCCGGATCGGCGGCCGCCAGGGCCTCCACGTCCGGGAACTTGGCGTACAGCTCCCGCACCACCACATTCACACGGGCGTCGGTACACTGGGCGGCCAGACGGACGCTGACCAGAAGCTTCCACGCCTGGTCGTAATCCAGCGTGCATTCCGCCATCGGATATTCCTTCTTCAGGCGCCCGATGATCGTAAGAGCCAGTTCCTTTTTCGTCATATCAATATCATCCTCCGTATCTTTAAAGGCCGCTTCTGTTTCCTTCGCAGCCGGTTTCTCCTGCGGTCTGTTTTTCTCGCCCTGTCTTGCCTGAATGTCCCGGCTGAGCTGCTTTCGCACCCTTTCTATGCTTGTGACCATTCAGACACTCCGACGGGCCTTTTCCACCACAACCGCCCGGACACTCCGGCAGGTTCTTTCTATGCCTGATCCTCCAGGCACCCCGGCAAAAACTCCGCCAGACTGTAATATACCTTTCCGTCCCTTCCCACAGCGCGTCCGGCGCAGACCATGGAGTTCAGAATCGCCTCGTTCGACGCTTCGGCCGCAGCCTGGAACGCCTTATTAATCAGATCCTCATGGATCACCGTCTGCGTCAGAAGCCCGGCGGCGGCCGGTTCGCCGATTCCTGCGGCTTTCACGTCTGCCAGCGTGCTGCCAGTTCCAGTGGCGCTGATCCCCGTGGCGTCGCTCGCCGTGCTGCCTGGACCCGCGCTGCCGCGCCCGGCGTTTCCTACATCCTTCGGCACGCGGTTGGCCGTAGTAAAGCCGATCATTACCTCGCCGCTGCCATGCCCCGTGTACGCGCCCGTACGGGCGATCCCGACGCCGGTCCGCCGGATGATCCGATACAGCTGACGGTCGGACACCGGAAGATCCGTAGCCAGAACCGTCATGATCGATCCCTGGTCCTGCCGGGAGACCGCCATATCCCTGCGGGATTCCTTCATCCGCAGGATCCTCTCGCCCACCGGCGCCCCGCCGACCGTCAGATCGACCGTGGAGCCGAAATTACTCTGAACCAGAACGCCGACCGTATATTCCCTTCCGCCGATCTCGATCACACGGGAGGCGGAACCGATGCCGCCCTTTAAGCCATAGCACACCGTACCCGTGCCCGCGCCCACGTCGCCTTCTTCAAATTCCTCGCCCGCCCCGGCGATCGCCGCCAGAACGTCCGCCTGCGTCACGGCGCGCGCGGCGATATCGCTGAGTCCGCTGTCATTACACTCGCCCACCACGGGATTTAAGCTGGTCACGTTCACGCCCTCCGCCCTGCAGCGGTCGACGGTATACTGGACGATGCCGTCCCAGACCAGGCCCACGTTCAGCGTATTGGTCAGGGCGATGGGCGTCTCCAGCGTCCCCAGCTCCCCGATCTGCACCAGCCCGGCGCTCTTGCCGAAACCGTTATGGACATAGCAGGCGGCGGTGTATTTGTTCACAAACGCGTTGTCCGGCCCCGGCACGACGACCGTGACGCCGGTGCGGTGGGTATCGTCCCGAATCGTGACATGACCCACTTTCACGCCGGGCACGTCGGTGATCGCGTTGCGCGCGCCGGGACGCATGCGTCCGATGATGACTCCGTAATCCCGAATTCTCTTTTTCTGCATTTTCCATCCGCCTTTCACAAAGCTGCCTGCGCCTGCCTTCAGCAGCCCTCCACTTCATCCAGATACATCCTCCGCAGCTTCTCCACCGTCGCCGCGTCCTTCATCCCTGCGGCCGTTCCGTCGATCTCCCGGACGCGCATGCTGGGATGGCTGGTACTGGACATAAGGATCTCATCCGCCTCCTTCAGCTCTCCGAGCGTAAAGGTCCGCTCCTCCACCGGGATCCCCAGCTTCCCGCAATACGCGATCAAATGCTTCCGCTCCACTCCGGGCAGGATCCGATTGTCCGCCGGGTGCGTAATGAACACGCCGTCCTTGATCATGGAGACGTTCGAATGGGAACCTTCCGTCACGATCCCGTCCCGCACGAACACCGCCTCCTGACAGCCCTTCTCCTTCGCCGTCTGGGCCGCCAGTACATTCAGAAGCAGGTTCAGCGTCTTGATATTGCAGTTTAAGAACCGGGTATCGTTCACGCTGACCAGCCGGTAATCATCCGACATCTCCACGCCGGGCCAGGGTTTGCTGTAGACATAGAGATTGCTCGGCGTCCCCGCGGGAAACAGATGATTGCGCGGCGCAGTTCCCCTGGTGATCTGCCAGTACAAAAACTGACAGTCGCTCTCCACCCGGTCCGCCAGCTCCTGCAGGAGCTCTCCGATCTCCCGCCGCGGCGCCGGCAGTTCGATACGCACCATCGCGGCGCTTTGCTCCATCCGGTCCAGATGCTCCTCAAGCGCGAATATCTTCCGGTGGAACACCATCGCCACCTCATAAATTCCGTCGCCGAAATAGAAGCCCCGGTCGCCCGCCGGGATCATCATATCCGCGATCCGCGTTATTCTTCCGTTGTAGAAGGCCAGATCCTTCATCTTCGCCGAAGGCTCCGGCTCCCGACCTCTTATATGATCCATGGTCTCTCCTCCTCCCGCACTCTTCAGACCCATCATAGCAGAAAACAGGAGCAGATGCAAGAAAATGCCGCCGGCAATCTGCCGCGGCATTCATTGGGTGAAGTGAAAAGTTAACTTCCACTTCTGAGGGGCCCAAGTAGAAATTAGTCTTTCTCCAACCTCCACTTGA